>CBFGUW010000009.1:0-133871 GCA_965652395.1 uncultured Saccharospirillum sp.
GTTCCGGTTCCGGTTCCGGTTCCGGTTCCGGTTCCGGTTCCGGTTCCGGTTCCGCCAGAGTGTTGACGGGCTCGGGCTCCGGGTCTAACGCTTTTCGCTCGGGCTCTTGCGGCCAGGCTGGCTCGTCTTCTGCTTCACTTGTTTGGGTGGCCTGGTGCAGCATGGCGTCCAGGTAGGAGGCCAGCGTTTTATCGGCGGCCAGTTCCCGGGTTTGGGTTTTCTTACGGTCGCGGTCGTTGCCGCGAGAGGCATGGGCGTTCATGAGCAGCCCCCTGCCCTTCGGGTGTTTGGGTATTTGAGCTGCATTGAGGTGGTACGGTAAAACATCATGGTCAGCTCACTAATCCATCGACAACAGCGTTTTAAGCAGAGACTGATAGGCTCGGGCACCTCGGCTTTCGGGAGCCATGGCGGAGATGGAGAGTCCTTCCCGGCTGGCGTCGCGCAGACGGGTGTCGACGGGTATGGCGGATTGCCAGATGTGCCCTTCGTATTGTTCGCGCAGGGACCGCAGGGCTTTAATGGAGGCCTGGGTTCGGCGGTCGAACATGGTGGGTATGATCATGTATTCCAGGGCGCGTTTTTGCGAGGCGGTGACCATTTGAATGGTGTGAACCATGCGTTCGAGCCCTTTCAGGGCGAGGAATTCGGTTTGTACGGGCACGAGCAGGCGTTTGCAGGCAGCCAGGGAGTTGATGAGCAGGACGCCGAGCAGGGGCGGCGTGTCGATGAGGGTGTAGTCGAAGTCGTCCCAGAGTCGTGCGAGGGTTTTTGAGACGACGAGGCCCATGCCTTCCTGCTGGCTGACGTTGCGTTCGAGTGTGGCGAGCGCAGTGGATGCGGGCAGGAGCGACATTCGGGGCTGGCTGGTTTCGAGCAGCAGTTGACCTGGCAGGTCTTCGGGAACTTTGCCTTTCTGCATGAAGAGGTCGAAGGCGCTGTGTTGCAGGTCGTCGGGGTTGTTGCCGAAGTAGCTGGTCAGGGAGCCTTGCGGGTCGAGGTCGAACACGAGCACACGGTGGCCCTTTTCGGCGAGCATGGCGCCGAGGGTGACAACGGATGTGGTTTTACCCACTCCACCTTTCTGATTGGCAACAGACCAAACGTGCATTATTCGGTTCCCACTTCAATTTGCGCTCTAGAGCATAGTGCCATTGGTTCGTGTCTGATGCCGGGGTTCCTGTTCGGGGTCGTTGTTAACCCATCCATGGGAGCTTGACCTCGGCCCGATTCGTCGGACCGTCCATGCCTCGGACATCCCCGAACAGGAACCCCGGCACCAGACACTCGTGTCAGAGGCACACTCGCTGCCCTATTCGTTAAGGCTCAGCAATTTCCGGTCCAGAATTTTCATTCACAGACTCGGAAGACAAAATATTAGGCGCATTCAAGCGCGTGACCACTATGCTTACCCGCCGGTTTCTGGCCGCCCGGACGGGATTCGTTTCATCGAAACGGGGCTGGTACTCCCCGAAACCCACCAGCGACAGTCGTTCTCCGGCAATGCCTGCCTGCTCAAAATAGCGGACAACGTTGGCCGCTCTCATGGCGGAAAGCTCCCAGTTGTTGTCGAATTCCCCGCTGACCGGTGTGGAGTCGGTATAGCCTTCCACCGCCACCGGGTTGTCGAGGGGTGCCAGTAATTTGGCGACTTCGTAGAGCAAGGCTTCGGCATCGTCCGTTATATCGGCCGATCCCGGAGAAAATAAAATGGGTTCTTCAAGATTGATCTCGAGCCAGTTCTCGGAGCCGGTGACGCTGATCAACTGATCTTGTATCAGTTGCTGGAATTGGTTTTCGGTGGTTTGGCGCAGCTCCAGCAAGGTGGATTCCCTATGGTATGGCTCTGTGTCGGCCAGATCTTCCCGGGTGCTGGGGATGGGTTCGGGTCGATAGAGTGGGTTGAATACGTCGGGGCCTTGCGGGGTGTTTTCCAGCTCTATGGGCTCGATGCTGCTGGGTTCGACGTCGAAGATTTGCAGCAGTGTGCGGCTGACGCTGCGGAATTTGTCTTCGTTGATGCTGGAAATGGCGTACAGGAAGACGAAGAAGGCGAACAGCAAGGTGAGGAAGTCGGCGTAGGAAATCATCCAGCGCAGTTGCTGGGAACCTTCGAAGCGTTGTTGGCGACGGCGGCGACGTTTCACTCTCGGTACTCCCGGAGCCTGCGCTCCAGTACGCGTGGGTTTTCGCTGTCGGCGATGGCGAGTATGCCGTCCACGACCATTTCGTCGAAGGCGAAGCGTTCTTCGGCGATGGAGCGCAGGCGTGATGCAACCGGTAGGAAGAAGAGGTTGGCGAGGCCGACGCCGTATATGGTGGCGACGAAGGCGGTGGCGATACCGGCGCCGAGGGCTTCGGTGTCTTCGATTTGGGTCATGACCTGGATAAGGCCGAGTACGGCGCCGATGATGCCCATGGTGGGGGCGTAACCACCGAGGGAGTCGAACAGGCGGGCGGCTTTTAACCAGCGGGCTTCGCGTGAGTCCATGGCGACTTCGAGGCTGTGTTGAATTTTTTCGGCGTTTTCGCCGTCGACCAGTAACTGCAGCCCCAGACGGATGAAATCGTCGTCTTCCTGGTTGGAGTCGGCTTCAAGGCTGAGCAGACCTTTTCGGCGGGCGAGTTGGCACCAGTGAACGAGGCGGCTAGCGGCTAGCTCATAATTCCAGCTTCTGCTGGAAAAGATGTTGGGGAAATAGCGCCAGGCGAGTGACCAGGTTTGAGCGTCGGACTGCACCATACCGGCGGCAAGCGTACCGCCAAGCACGATTAACCCTGCAGGCAGGTTGGTCAGTGAGCCTACCTGCCCGCCTTCTAGCAGATGCCCGCCAAATACGGCGACCCAGGCGAGCAAGAGTCCGGCGAATGCAATCATGACTGCAATCCCTATGCGTTATAAAGGGCTTGTTAACCTGCGACTTCCACCAGACGTCGAGCCACTTCCTGCAGGGGAACGGTTTCGTCGGCCAAATTGGCTTTGACTACGGCGGAAGGCATACCATCAATGACGCAGGTGCTGGATTCCTGCGCCCAAACCACACCTTCCGATTGTTTGATCAAACGGGCGCCTTCGCGGCCATCGGCGCCCATGCCGGTCAATACGACGGCGAGTATGTTCTTGCCATAGTACTTCACGGCGCTGCCGAAGGTGACGTCGACCGAGGGCTTGTAATTGAGCCGCTGGTCGCCTTCGAAGATTCGTATCCGACCCTTGGCGGAGAGCATCATCTGTTTGCCACCGGGAGCGAGCAGAGCTTCACCGGGTTTGAGTGCATCGCCATCGGCGGCTTCTCGAATGTGGATGGCACATTGCCGGTCCAGACGCTCGGCAAAGGCACCGGTGAACGATCCGGGCATGTGCTGAATCATCAATATGGGCACCGGAAAGTTAGCGGGCATCTGGGTAAGGATTTTTTGCAGTGCGACTGGGCCGCCGGTGGAAGTGCCGATCATGACCAAGTCAAATTTCTGTGGGTAACGTTTTTGCCCTTTTCGTGGCGTTGCTGCGGGGGCAGGAGACGGTGCCGTTGCGGTCGCGGCTGCCATGGCGCGGGGACGCGCCTGACCGGCGATGGCGATAATTTTCTCGCATAGGGCGCGTTTCAGTGCAGTCGGACCATCGGCGACGTTTTCGTAACTCTTGGGCAGGTAGTCCACGGCCCCGGCGTCCAGCGCATCGAGTGTGACGCGGGCGCCAGCCTGAGTCAGGGAGGAGAACATCAATATGGGGGTGGGTTGGCGCGTCATGATTTCGCGCACGGCGGTGATGCCGTCCATCATCGGCATCTCGTAATCCATGGTGATGACGTCTGGCTTTAGCTTGAGCGTCTTCTCGACGGCTTCACGCCCGTTCGTGGCTTCGCCGACAACCTTAAGCTGGGGATGGGAATTGATTAACCCACGGATACGCACCCGGAAAAAGCTGGAGTCGTCGACAATTAACACCGTGATGGGCATTCATTTCTCCTCAAATGCAGACGACCCGGTTCCAGACAAACACCCGCCTATGCGACGTATTCGTTCGAAACCGGGCCGTTGTGCCGCCCCAACCGTGGGGGTCGGGCGTGCCACCAAACAAGGGGTGACAAGTTGGTCGTTGGGAAGAATCCAGGCTTCCCCTTTATCCCGCATAGGCTTTCAGTAGGCTGGGCACGTCCAGAATCAGGGCAATGCGGCCGTCACCGGTAATGGTGGCCCCGGCCATTCCATCTGTGCCCTGCAGCATTTGCCCGAGTGGCTTGATCACGACCTCTTCCTGGCCTATGAGCTGGTCGACTACGAAGCCGACTTTTTGTGTACCCACCGAGACTACTACAACGTGACCCTCCTCCGACACTTCATTTTGGCGGGTGCCTTTGATGAGCCAGCGGCGCAAATAGTACAACGGCAACGGTTTACCGCGAACCATAACCACTTCTTTCCCGTCCACGACATTGGTCCGGGTCAGATCAAGGTGGAAGATTTCGTTAACGTTGACCAGCGGCAAGGCGAACGCCTGATCTTCCAGCATCACCATCAATGTCGGCATGATCGCCAGTGTCAGCGGCACCTTGATCATGATGGTGGTGCCGACGCCTTTTTCAGAGTCGATATCAATGGTGCCGTTGAGCTGGCTGATCTTGGTTTTGACCACGTCCATTCCGACACCGCGTCCCGATATGTCGGAAATCTCGGTCTTGGTGCTGAAGCCGGGCGCGAAAATCAGGTTATAGCATTCTTTGTTGCTGAGCCGGTCGGCGGCTTCCTGGTCCATCACACCTCGCTTGACGGCGATGGCACGCAATGCATCCGGATCCATACCACCACCATCGTCGCGGATGGTCAGCAGAATGTGGTCCCCTTCCTGTTCGGCGGAAAGGATAACCCGACCGGTGCGGGGTTTGCCGGCGGCTTCGCGCACCTCGGGGCCTTCGACACCGTGGTCGACCGAATTACGCACCAAGTGCACCAGGGGGTCGGCCAAGGCATCGACCAGGTTTTTATCAAGGTCGGTTTCTTCGCCCACCAGTTCAAGGTTAACCTCTTTCTTGAGGTTGCGTGCCAGATCTCTGACCACGCGAGGGAAGCGACCAAACACCTTCTTGATGGGTTGCATCCGTGTTTTCATCACGGAAGTTTGCAGATCCGCCGTGACCACGTTCAGGTTACCCACGGCTTTTTGCAGCGTTTCGTTTTCCAGCTCGGCACCCAGGCGTACCAATCGGTTCCGCACCAACACCAATTCGCCGACCATGTTCATGATGTCGTCCAGCCGTTTGGTGTCGACTCGAACGGTTGTGTCCTGAGCATTGCCTCCAGCCGGGCGGTCTGGTGCTTTGGCGGCTGCGGCTTGTGCACCGCCTTCGGCAGGTTCTTCCGCTGGTTTGGGTGTCGGCTTGGCAGCAGGTTTGGCCGGTGCTGCTGGCTTCTTGGCGGCAGGCGGCTCTTTCGGTTTATTGTCCGAACCTTTGGACTCAGCTGGTTTGGCAGGCTCCGCTTTGGCTTTCGGCTTCTCGGCAGGCTCCGCCTTCGCGTCCGGCTTGTCGTCTGCTGATTTACCGTCGGACTTCATGGCATCGGCATTAAAACGCCCCTTACCATGCAGTTGATCCAACAAGGCTTCGAATTCGTCGTCGGTGATTTCATCACCACCACCCGAAGCGGGCGTCGCAGCTTCCGCCGGTTTATCCTCTGCGGCTTTGGGCGGCTGGGGAGCGCTGTCTTTCGCCGGTGCGTGTGACGCTTCTTCGCCCTTGGTTACGCCGGGATTGAACTTGCCCTTGCCGTGTAACTGGTCAAGCAGGGCTTCGAACTCATCGTCGGTAATTTCTTCGCCATCCTCATCGCCCCCCGTTCCGGCTTCCGACGGCTGGGCTGAAGGAGTCTCAGCTTTCTCCGGTTTGGAAGCACTCGATTGATCGTCGGGCGAGATAGCATCCAGCAACTCTTCGAATTCGCTGTCGGTGATGTCTTCTCCAGCTTGAGGCTCCGGTTCCGATGGCGCCTCCTCTTCCGGTTCAGTGCTGTCTTCCGCACTCATATCCTCACCCGGCTGTTGGGGTTCGGCGTATTTGTGCAACCAATGAAGCAGGTCCGGATCGGCCGGTTCCGGCATCGCACCATTACTGACAGTGGCAAACATTTCGTTGACGGAATCCAGCGCACGCAGCACGGTGTCCATCAGTTCGGAATCGACTCTTCTGTGGCCATTACGAAGTGTATCGAACACGTTTTCGGCGGCATGGCAGCAGTCGACCAAGGCGGTCAGTTGCAGGAAGCCCGCCCCACCCTTCACGGTATGAAAACCACGGAAAATGGCATTCAGCAAATCGCGGTCGTCGGGGGAACGTTCCAGCTCGATCAGCTGCTCAGACAACTGCTCCAGAATCTCTCCGGCCTCGACCAGAAAGTCCTGTAATATTTCTTCATCAGCTTCGAAGCCCATGGCTGCGCTCCCTAAAACCCAAGACTGGACAACAGGTCATCGACTTCGTCCTGGCCTGACACGACATCTTCGGCTTCAGTGTTAATCTGGGGGCCATCCCCTTTCATAATGTCGCGTTCAACCCGGGCTTCACCGTCTCTGACAATGCCTGTGATTTCTTCCACCTGGCTGGCCATGAAGACCAGATCGACCAGGCTGGCTTCCACCTCCTTAACCAGGCCTGTCACCCGGTTAATCACCTGTCCGGTGAGATCCTGGAAGTCCTGTGCCAGGAGTATGCTGGATAAATTGCCGTAGATTTTTTGGGATTGATCACTGAGCTGATTGAAAAAGGAATCCAATTGCCAATACAGCTCACGGAATTCTTCGGCCGACATGTCACGATCGATCAATCGTTTCCACTCGCCCCGCAGTCGATCGGCCTCAGCGGCAAGTTCGTTGGCTACCGGCATGCTCTCCTCGACCAGATCGAGCGTGGTATTGGCCGCTTTTTCGGTCATTTTCACCACATAGCCCAAGCGGTCGGTGGCTTCCGTCATCTCGGAGAGTTCTTTGATCTGTTCACCGGGTTGGGCATCGATATGGAAGTTGGTGATGGCACTGTGCAATGCACGGGTCAGACGCCCCACTTCCTGATACAAACCCCGGTCGCGGGCATCCTGCAATTCCTGGAGGGTTTCCAGTGCCGACTCAATCTCGCCGGATTCCAGCCGCTGATGCAGTTCCTGAGCTTTTTGTTTTAATACCGAAGAAAACTCTCCATCGGAATGATTTTCGTTGCGCGCCTGTTGCAGCTTGACCAGAATGGCTACCGCTTCTTCCAGGTTGTCTTTTTCCACCTGCTCCAACAGCGCCGGTGCCAAAGATTTCAAAGTGTCCTGAAATTCTTGGGAGAGTTGTTTATTTGCTTCCGCCATAACGGCCTCTTGGTTGAACCCCTGACTTCGCGACTTCAGCCATCCACCCGTTCAAATATTTTCTCAATCTTCTCCTTGAGAGCGGCGGCGGTGAAAGGTTTGACGACGTAACCATTAACCCCGGCCTGGGCGGCAGCCACGATCTGGTCTCTTTTAGCTTCCGCGGTCACCATCAGTACCGGCGTTGTCTTCAGGCGCTCGTCCGCCCGGATCTTCTTCAACAAATCGATACCGGACATGCCGGGCATGTTCCAATCGGTCACCACAAAATCGAAATCGCCACTTTGCAGCATCGGCCATGCGGTACTGCCGTCGTCGGCCTCGTGGGTGTTGCTGAAGCCCAAGTCACGAAGCAAATTCTTAACAATGCGACGCATCGTCGAGAAGTCGTCCACAACCAGGATTTTCATGTTTTTATCCAAGATGACCTCCTATAGCCTCACCCGAAATACCAAATACTCGTTTTATAATAGACGTTGACAACCGGCTAGCCAGTTTCCAGCGCCTAAATCGCGTGTTTTCAACGATTTAGGCCTCAACGGGATTGGCCAAAATTCGACCAGGCCGGGCGTATTCGTCAGAGGCGTATCTTAGCTTCCGCGTCTTACCCACGACCTTTGTATCGACCAGCGCTCATAAAAGTTTAGAACGTTCGTGCTCCGGTTGAAGCCGGCGTAGTTTACCCGAATGCCCTGGCAGGTACAGCCGGAGAGGCTTTGGATAAAACCCGGCCGTTCCGGGATGGAACGCCTGGAGTTGAAGAATTGATCAAGAATGGGATCGGGATACCGCCGTGCCGTGCCAATCGCGCATGCGGGCACGCAGCCGCGTGGCGGCCTGGGTATGAATCTGGCTGATGCGGGATTCGCTGACCCCGAGTACGGCACCGATCTCTTTCAGGTTCAGCTCTTCGTCATAATACAGCGACAATACCAGTTGCTCGCGTTCGGGCAACTGTTTAATGGCTTCGGCCAATTGGTGGTTCAATTGGTCCGACTCGACATCCCGATGCGGTGCCGACTGTTGGCCGTGGTCCGCTTGGTAGTCCTGCAGGTCACCGTTCCCCTGCTCTACCAGCTCTTCGAAACTGAACAGTCGCGAGCCATGGGTGTCTTTCAGCAGGGAATAATAGTCGTCGAGGCTCATTTCCAGTGCCTGGGCGACTTCGGAATCCTGGGCGTCGCGACCTTCACGCATTTCGATTTCGCGGATGGCGTCGGCTATTCGACGTGAATTCCGGTGCACGCTGCGGGGAATCCAATCGCCCTTGCGCACTTCATCGAGCATGGCGCCGCGAATACGGATCCCGGCGTAGGTCTCGAAGCTGGCGCCCTTGGTATGGTCGTAATTCTGGGCGGCCTCGAACAGCCCGATCATGCCGGATTGAACCAGGTCTTCCAGCTGCACACTCTCGGGCAACCGGGCCAGCAGGTGGTGGGCGATGCGCTTGACCAGCACGCCGTGATCTTCCACCAGCTGGTTGTAATTAACCTTCTTTTCGGTCTGATACATAGCGTACTGTTGCACCGACATCTCAGGCGACTCCGGCTCCCTGCACCAGCCGCTCCACGAAAAATTCCAGGTTGCCCCGAGGGGTGGACGGCAATGGCCAGGTGGCTATCTTTTGCGCCAGCGAACGATAGGCGATCGCGGCCTTGGAACGCGGATAGGCTTCGATCACCGCCTTCTGGCGTTGAACGGCCTTGCGCACAGACTCATCCATCGGAACGGAACCCACATACTGCAGGGTGACATCCAGAAAACGATCGGTAACTTTTACCAGTTTGTTGAATAGGTTTTGGCCTTCTTTCGGTGTACGCACCATGTTGGCGAGCACCCGAAAACGGTCCATTTTGCAATCGCGGTTCAATACTTTGATCAGCGCGTAGGCGTCTGTTACGGAGGTGGGTTCGTCGGTGACGACGATCAAGGTCTCCTGGGCGGCTCGCACGAAGTTGGTGACCGTGCGGGAAATGCCCGCCGCCGTGTCGACAATGAGCACATCCATCTGATCGCCCAGCTCACTGAACGCACCGATGATGCCAGCATGTTCGCGCTCGCCGAGGTTGGCCATTTGCTGGGTTCCGGAAGACGCCGGGATGATTTTTATCCCTCCCGGTCCGGGAACCATGATATCCCGCAGCTCGGCGTCTCCCGCCAGAACATCGGCAATGTTTCGGCCGGTCGAGATGCCCAATAATATGTCGATGTTGGCAAGACCGAGGTCGGCATCGAGCAGAACGACCCGTTTACCTTGTTCGGCCAGCGCCACCGCCACGTTTACCGAGACGTTGCTCTTGCCAACGCCTCCCTTGCCGCCGGTTACGGCCAACACCTGTATCGGTTTCAACCCACTCATTCGATTCATCTTCTCCAGTTGCCTGACAGTATAGGCAATCTCTGTCGGTTTGTTCAGCTTGCGACCGCCAGCTTGGGATGGGTCTCCGAGAGACCCCGGGCCAATCGCTTGACCAGTCCGGCCGGGTCGCACCGATGAATGTCCTTTGGAATGTTTTGTCCGTCTGTTCCATACCACAGTGACCAGCGATGCCGCAGGACACTGTCGAAGATGCTGCCAAAACAGGGCGCTTCATCCAGTTTAGTGACGATGGCTCCGGCGATGTGCCGCCCCGGGAACGCCTGAACGAACTGTTTCAGGCTGTCCGCATGGGCTGTGGCCGGAATCACCATTACCGTCTGTATGCGGGCGCCGAGGCCGGTATCCAATACCTGGGTGCGCCATTGCCGTATGGCTTCGCGGCTGCCACTGGTGTCGATCAGGACCAGAGAACGCTGACTGAGGCGTTCCAATACCTTACTCAGTGACTGACCTTCTTTAAGTGCCACAAACTCGACACCTAGAATACGGCTGACCAGAGCCAGGGATTCCTGAGCACCGAATTGAAAATAATCGGCACTGACGATAGTCACGCCCTCGGCCCCATGTTGCTTCACATAGCGCGCGGCGAGTTTCGCCAATGTTGTTGTTTTTCCCGCGCCGGTGGGCCCGCATAGGGCCATCATGCCACCTTGTTCGAGCGGATCAAACACTGGGACCGATAAACCGGCGGCCAAACGGGCCATTAACCGGCGCCAATTGGTGTCCAGCGGGATTTCACGATCGTAGTGCCGCAGTAACGAACGCTGTACGGAGGTACTCAAACCCAAGGCCTGAAGCCGGGCTTCGAGCTTTTCCAACTGTGGAGACTGGGCGGGCATAGGCGGCTCACGCAGGAATTCAGTCTGGCGATGCAGTAATTGTCGCAGGCTGTCTATTTCTTCCCGCATAACGGATACCAGCTCCCGCTCCTGCTGACGATCTACCATCGGAACCGTCGGGGCAGGCGGCGGTGTGGGCTCCGGCGCGCGCGCGGGGGCGGTTTGACGGGCTTGACGCACAGGCTCCGGGCGGGGTTCCGGACGTTCAGCGACTGGCGTCGCCGGTTCCGCAGAATCGAAAGCTGCTCTGTTCTTGGGGGCCATGGCCTGCAGCAGCTCCTGCAGGGTGTTTTGATCCAGCTTGGGCTGACCGGTCGGCTCGGTGGCAATAGGCTGACGGGCCTTGATAATGGCATCGGGGTCGGTGGCGGGCGCACGCTGGGCTTCATAAGCAGCCAGCTCGGCTTCATCGACACCCGCGACGATTTCGAGCCCCTGAGCCAGTTTTTTGTTGGAGAGAATAACCGCGCCCGGCCCCAGGGCTTCGGCAACCTGCTTCAAACCAACCTGCATGCTGGGCACCACAAAGCGTTTTACTTTCATGGGTTATTCCTCACTGGCCACCAACCGAGGCCACTATCGTTATGTGTTTATTGTCCGGTATCTCCTGGAAGCTCAGCACTTTCAGGTTGGGGACGCCGTGGCGTACAAAGCGGGCCAACAACATCCGGATTCCGGCGGAGACCAGGAGTACGGCGGGTTTACCTTCGTTTTCGAGCCGTTGCACCGTCTCCAATAGAGACTGTTGCAAGCGCTCCGCCATACCCGGCTCCAGAGCAATACCGTCAAGATTTCCATCATTTCCGGCCTGCTGAACAGTCTTCTGCAACAACTGTTCCAATGAACGGTCCAGCGTGATCACAGGAATTTCCCGCTCGTGACCAACAATGCCCTGTACGACCATGCGGGCGAGGCCCATACGTGCGGCGTTGGTCAGTACGTTGATGTCCTGGGTTTTCGGCTGCAGGTTGGTCAGTGACTCGGCAATGGTGCGCATATCCCGAACCGGCACCTGCTCGGCCAAGAGGTTCTGCAGCACTTTAAGCAGTTGGCTCAGCGTCAGGGTATTGGGCACCAGCTCTTCCGCCAGCTTGGGCGATTTCTTGCCGAGCAGATCGAGCATTTGCTGCACTTCTTCATGACCCAACAGTTCGTGAGCGTGTTGCTGCAACAAATGATTGACGTGTGTGGCAACTACGGTGCTGGAATCCACTACGGTGTAACCGAGGGTTTGGGCTTTGTCTTTTTGCGTTGCTTCAATCCAAACAGCTTCGAGACCGAATGCCGGATCGGTGGTCTTGATGCCATCGAGCGGCCCGAACACTTGGCCGGGGTTGATGGCCAGTTCACGGTCGGGGTGCACTTCCGCTTCGGCTATGCCGACGCCCATGAGTGTGAGTCGATAAGCGTTGGGCATCAGGTCCAGGTTGTCGCGAATGTGAATGGAGGGGACCAGGAAACCGAGCTCCTGCGAGAGTTTTTTGCGGATGCCTTTGATCCGCCCGAGCAGTTGTCCGCCCTGGCTGCGGTCCACCAGTGGAATCAAACGATAGCCGACTTCCAGACCGACAACGTCGACCGGTTGAACATCATCCCAACTCAGTTCGCGGTTTTCGTCTTCAACCCGAGCCACCGGCGGCGCGTCTTCGAGGGTTCCCTGCTTGGCGCCCCCTGCCCCGCCGCCCGGTCCACCCTTGCGAGCGGTTCCAGCCGCTTTAGGTGGCGGAGCGCCTGGCAAAAAGGGTTCACCTGCGGCCTGCTTCTGGCGATATAGAATGATCAGGGCGCCGATACCACAGAGGAATGCAAGGCTGAGGAAGACGACGTGGGGCATGCCCGGCAGTACACCCATGACAAAGATCAGGAAGGCGGCAATGCCCAGGACTTTGGGTGTGGCGAACATCTGATGCATGATCTGATCGCCAATTTCCTGGCTGTTGCTGTTGCGCGTCACCATGATGGCGGCGGCTACAGAGAGCAGCAGTGACGGAATCTGGGCGACCAGGCCGTCACCGATGGTCAGGAGGGCGTAGCGTTGAACGGCGGTTCCAAAATCCAACTGGTGTTGCATCATGCCGATGCCAAGACCACCGAGAATATTGATGGCAAGGATGAGGATACCGGCGACGGCGTCACCGCGAACAAATTTGGAGGCACCATCCATGGAACCGTAGAAGTCGGCTTCCTGGGCGATTTCGGCGCGGCGCAGTTTGGCGGTTTCGGCGTCGATCAGACCGGCGTTCAAGTCGGCGTCGATGGCCATTTGTTTGCCGGGCATGGCGTCGAGGGTGAAACGTGCGCTGACTTCGGATACGCGTCCGGCGCCTTTGGTGACGACGACGAAGTTGATGATCATTAAGATGGCGAAGACGATGAAACCGACGGCGTAGTTGCCGCCGATGAGGACTTCGCCGAAGGCTTCGATGACTTTGCCGGCGGCGTCGCCTCCTTCGTGTCCGTAGAGTAATACGACGCGCGTTGAGGCGACGTTGAGTGCGAGGCGCAGTAACGTGGCGACCAGGAGAATGGATGGGAAGACGGCGAAGTCGAGTGGGCGTAGGACGTAGATGGTGACCAGCAGGACGACGATGGACAATGCGATGTTGAAGGTGAAGAAGGAGTCCAGCACGAAGGGTGGTACTGGCAGTGTCATCAGCCCCAATACCATCAGCAATAAGACGGGGACGCCCATGAGGCGTTGCGTCATGATTTTGGCATTGGATCGGGTGCTGGTGAGTACGGCTCCGCGATCAAGGCCGCGAACCTGGTTGCCAAACCCTTTTACGTTATCGAATAGCGCCATCTGTCAATTTTCAGACGAATCAGGAAGTTAGGAGGGGTATCGCAAGGTTTGGGCCAACTGGGTGGCTTACTTTTTGTAGTGCCTGTGGTCCGTGCCAGATGGCGGGTATGCCTCAGGCGGTCGCTGTGAATACATCCATGTAAGCTCGGCGGCCCGCGTCCTGCGGGCCGACGCCCGCCTGAGGCATACCCGCCACCTGGCACTCACATTGAAGTCCGACTTATATGAGACAGGGGACTCGGCTGTGTAGTTGAACTATGCGAAAGCTAGCTTACTCGTCTGCTCGCAAGTCGCCGGGAATCGGGAAGTCGGGGCGGCGTTCCGGTTTGGGCGCACGGCCTTTTTTCCATTGCTCGATCTGGTAAACGTAGGCCAGTACCTGGGCGACGGCGATGTATAGGCCTTCGGGGATTTCTTCGCCAATTTTGGTGTGGTGATAAACCGAACGTGCCAGTGCGGGAATCTCCATGACGGGGATTTTATATTCGGTGGCGATTTCCCGGATTTTTAAGGCGACTTCGTCTGCGCCTTTGGCCAACAGTACGGGAGCTGGCATGGCGTTGGGTTCGTATTTTAAAGCGACGGCGTAGTGAGTCGGGTTGGTGATTACGACGTCGGCGTCGGGTACGTCGGACATCATGCGGCGGTTAGCCATTTCGCGTTGCAATTGGCGAATTTTGCCTTTGACTTCGGGCTTCCCTTCGGTGTTTTTGAATTCTTCTTTGATTTCCTGCAGGGTCATGCGCAATTTTTTGTTGTGGCTGAATATTTGGAACGGTACGTCCAATATTGCGACGATGATGGTGCTGGCGCAGATGAGCAGGAAGGTCCAGCCGAGTATGGTGACGGCGTGTTTGACGGATGGTCCGGTGGGTTCGAATACCATGCTGATGAAGCTGCCTTTGAGGCCTATTAACAGCAGTACGGAGCAGGTGCCGACGATGAGGACTTTGCCCCAACTTTTCAGCAGTTCCACTAGGGAGTTGACGGAGAACATTCGCTTTATGCCGGACAGTGGGTTGATGCGGCTGCCTTTTGGGGCGATGGCTTTGGTGGCGAAGTTCCAGCCGCCGAGGCCGATGGGGCCGAAGAAGGCGGCGATGAGCAGGAGGATGAACAGTGGCACGAGGGATTGCAGTGCTTCGAAGAGTGAGGCTTCGAGATGGCGTAAGGCGACGCTGGTGTCCCAGCTGGCGTAGGCGTCGAAGCTGAAGTTATATTTCATGATACCCATCATGGTGTCGGCGATGCCGGGGCCGAATATGAGCAGGCCGCCGGCGGCGGCGAGCAGTACGGCGGAGGTGTTCAGTTCACGGGAACGGGCGACATTGCCTTCCTCACGGGCCTGTTTAAGTTTTCGGTCCGTGGGTTCCTCTGTTCGTTCCTGGGAACTGTCGTTCTCTTCTGCCATTCTCTGCCTCTCTTTTGGTCCTGTGGTTGGAACCCGCGCCGAGTACTGGGGGTGTTCCTTCCGGGGTCGCTGTGAACCCATCCATGGGCGCTTAACTTCGGCATCCTTGCCTCAGATATCCCCTCCAGAAACACCCCCAGCACTCGGCGCTAGCCTGTAATGCCCAACCTTGAAATCAGTTCAATAACAACTCACGCATAAAGCGCACGTGCTCATCCAGCAATTCCTGGACCATCGGGAAGGCCACCCAGTAACTTGCCCAAACAATCACCAGACCGGCCAGCATGGTGATCGGGAAACCCAACACGAATACATTCAACTGCGGAGCGGCCCGGGTCATGACGCCGAAGCTGAGGTTGACCAGTAGCAAGGCGGAAATGGCGGGCAGCGCGAGCATGAGGGAGGCTTTGAATAGCCAGGCGCCGAATTCCGCGACCGCGAGAAAGCTGCCTTGGGTGAAGCTGGTTGGGCCGACGGGCATGATGGTGAAGGAGTCCGCCAAAACCTCGACGACGACGAGGTGGCCGTTGATGGCGAGGAATACGAGTGTGACGATAACCTGATACCACTGGCTGAGTACGGCGACGGAGATGCCGTTGGCGGGGTCGACCATGGAGGCGAAGCCGAGCCCCATTTGCATGGAGATGGTTTGGCCGGCGAGGATGAAGACCTGCAATATGGTGAGGACGACGAAGCCGAGTGTGACGCCGATGAGTATTTGCTGGGCGATGATGACGAGGCTTTCAAGGCCGAGCACTTCGATGACGGGCATGGGTGGCAGTACCGGTGACAGTGCGAGGGTAATGAGCAGTGCGAGGCCGGTCCGTATTCGGGTGGGAACCACTTGGGCGCCGAGTACGGGAACAATCATCAGAAAGGCGCCGACTCGGAAAAAAGGCCAGAGGAAGTGGCTGACCCAACTGGCGATTTGGGCGTCGCTGATTTCCATGCGGCGTCAGCCGATCAATATGGGGATGTTGATGATGAGCCCTTGGGTGTAGTCGACTACTTTTCCGACGATCCAGGGGCCGGCGAATATCATCATGAGCAAGGTGACGAGCAAACGCGGCAGGAAACTGAGGGTTTGTTCGTTGATTTGGGTGGCGGCCTGGAAGGTGGCGACCATCAACCCGACCAGGAGGCTGGGTACGATGATGACGGAGACGATGGCGACGACGATGAACAGGGCCTCGGAAAAGAGGTCGGCGATGTTGGCGGCTTCCATTATCCGGTTCCTCCTAGGCGAAACTTGAGGCGACGGAACCCATGATCATGGCCCAGCCGTCCACCAGTACGAATAACATGATTTTGAATGGCAGGGAGATGATGATGGGTGAGAGCATCATCATACCCATGGCCATGAGAACGGAGGCGACGACGAGGTCGATGATCAAAAAGGGTATGAATAGGATGAACCCGATCTGAAATGCGGTTTTGAGTTCGCTGGTGATGAACGCGGGAATCAAAATATTCAGGGGAGTTTCTTCGGGTGTGTCTATTTGCCCTTCTTTATCGGCCAGGCGAATAAACAGGCCCAGATCGGCTTCGCGGGTTTGGGCGAGCATGAAGCCCCGGAATGGGGTGACTGCGCGTTCGATGGCTTCGACCGGAAGAATTTCTTCGTTGATATAGGGCTGAATGGCTTCTTCGTTCACTTCATTGAAAACGGGCGACATGATGAAGAAGGTGAGGAACAGCGCGAGGCCGATCAACATTTGGTTCGAGGGCGTTTGCTGCAGGCCGAGGGCCTGCCGCAGGATGGCGAAGACGACGATGATGCGGGTGAAGCTGGTCATCATCATCAGCGCTGCCGGGATGAAGGTCAGCGCCGTCATGATGGCGAGAATCTGCAACGTTACGCTGTAACGCTGCCCGCCTTCGCCATCGCTGGTGATGGTGACGGCGGGAATGCCCTGGGCTTCGGCGGCGCCGATCAGCAGGAAAACGGGCGCGAGTGCAAGGAGCCAAAACAGTGGGCGTTTAGTCGCCTTTGTTGGTTTTTGAGTCGTCTTTCGAGTGAGATTTTTTATGTTTCGCCAGTGGATCACTATCCAGCCCTTTCAATAAGCCTTTCATACGGTCGGCGAATGGGCTGGCGACGGCCGACTCATTTAATTCAATCGGCTCTTCGTAGCGATGCAAGGTGCTGATCCCGTTTGGCGTGACCCCCAACAGGAGGTATTCATCCGCCGCTCGAACGAGCATCAGTTTCTCCCGGGTGCCCAGTGGCGTGACCGACAGTACCTTGATGTGACGGTTGTTGAAGCCTGCACCGCCAGCCATTCGTCGTACTAACCAGCCACACGCAAAGATAAGGCCAACAATGAAAATCAGCGTCACACCCAGCTGTAAGTAGTCCATTTCACCGGACGCGGGGGTACTGGCGGCGGCGGTCATCGGTAAAACCGTCGCGATGAGGAAAGACGTTCCGGCTGTCAATTTTTTGGTCGAGGTGTCAAAAAGCACGGTGGTTTATCTCAAACGTTGTATGCGTTCCTGTTGGCTCACCACGTCGGTCAGGCGGATACCGAACTTTTCGTTCACCATAACGACTTCGCCGTGGGCGATGAGCGTTCCGTTGACGAGTACATCCAGAGGCTCGCCAGCCAGACGGTCCAATTCGATCACACTGCCCTGGTTCAGTTGCAGCAGGTTGCGAATCGGGATCTGGGTGTTCCCCACCTCCATAGAGATGGTCACCGGGATATCCAATATCACATCCAGGCTGGGGGTGTCACCCTGGTTTTCAAACCCGCTGGGGCCGCCAAACTCTTCCAGGGGCGCCCTTGAGGTCATGTCTGAGGGAATATCGTCCTCATCGTCGTTCATGTCATCGCCGGATTCGGCCATGGCGGCAGCCCATTCTTCGGCCAGGGCTTCGTCGTCCTGGCTGCTATCACCGGTGTCGAGTTCGTTTTGGTCGTCATCGGGTGGCAGTTCGTTGTCACTCATCTTTCTGTTTCTCCTGCTTCACCGCCTGGTTGATGGCTTCGACGGCGTGTTCTTCACGTTTCTTGCGACGCTGACCCAACAAACGGGATTTCAGGTCGCCCACTTCGCGGTTATTCATTTTCACCGGCCGCTCTACCCTTAATGCCAGGTTCTCGCCGGATTGGCCGAGCTTGCACTCGAACAACGGCACCTTGTTGGCGGTTAGAGTCATGGTTTCCGGCATTTCGATTGGGATGATGTCGCCAGCTTCCAGGTCGACGAGGTCTTTCAGTTTGATCTCCCGCTCCACCACCTTGGCATTGATCGGCACCTTGGCGCGCAGAATGTCGTGCCGCAGTGAGTCGATCCATCGGTCGTCGATTTCGTCGACGTCACTTTGCACACCGGCGTCGAGTACTTCACGCACCGGCTCGATCATCGAGTAAGGCATGGTGACGTGCAGGTCTCCACCGCCGCCGTCCAATTCGACATGAAAAGTACTGACCACCACCACTTCGCTGGGCGAAACGATGTTGGCCATGGCCGGGTTCACTTCGCTGGAGACGTATTCGAAGTCGACATCCAGCACGGCGCCCCAGGCTTCTTTCATGTCTTCGAACACCTGGGATAACACCATTTGTACGACACGAATTTCCGTGGGCGTGAATTCCCGGCCTTCAATCTTGGCGTGTCGACCATCACCGCCGAAAAAATTGTCGACGAGCTTGAACACCAGCTTGGCATCCAGAATAAACAGGGCGGTGCCCCGTAGCGGCCGCACTTTGACCAGGTTCAAACTGGTCGGCACATAAAGGGTGTGAACGTATTCCCCGAATTTCAGAATCTGGATGCCGCCGGTGGCGACATCGGCGCTGCGACGCAGAAAATTGAACATGCTGATGCGTGTATAACGGGCAAAACGCTCGTTGATCATTTCCAGGGTGGGCATGCGCCCACGAACGATGCGGTCCTGGCTGGTCAGGTCATACGATTTGACGCCACTTTCGTCGCCGGAGTCTTCCTCCTCGACGGCGCCATCGTCTATGCCGTGGAGGAGCGCATCGATCTCGTCTTGTGAGAGTAAGTCCTGCACCTTGACACCTATTGCATCACGAAACTTCGGAACAACACCGTTTCAATACCGGGTTGACCAATTTTTTCCTGCATGATGGCCTGAGCGGCTTCGGTCAGCTCTTTAACGAGCTGTTCCTTACCGGCCACCGTTTGCAGCGCCTGATAATCCTGTCGCGCCAATACTTCCAGAAAATTATTTCGGATAAGCGGCATATGGGTGTTGGCGGCATCGATAGCCACGCTGTTACGCGATACCAAACTCAACTCCAGCTGCAAAAAACGGGTGCGGGCCCCGGTCATGAAATTGACGATAAAGGCGGGTTCCATCGCGAGGTACAACGCAGGTCCCCTCGGAGCCTCCGCGGCGCCCTCGCCTTCTTCACCGGCCATCTCTTCCGCCATATCCTCATCGGCCGGGTTGTCCTCTCGGGACAGTAAAAACCAGGTGCCTGCCACGGAAAGCGTTGCGATCAAAATAGCACCGACCGCGATCATGAGCATAGTTTTCAGCTTTGCCCGGGCGGATTCGCCACTTTCCTGCTCTACCTGCTCTTCTTCTACTTCTGCCATGCCGGTCTTCCGTCGTTCAAACGCATCTACTGCATCGAGTTTGCAAGGGTCACGCCAATAATTGACGCAACCCACTGTATTCATTGGTAACCAGTTTAGCGAACCCTGACGCGATTAGACAAAATCATCCACCAGGCCCTGTTGCCAGCGACGGATGGGGGTGTCACCTGACTCCGCATCTCCGCCGGCCATGTCATCGCCTTCGGCTTGCTGACCACCCTTGTTATCGGTGCCATCGCCCTGCCCACGGGATTCTTCGCGAACGTCCAGGTTTTCAAGCGAGAGACCCTGTTGTTCCAGGAATTCGCGCAAACGAGTGCTTTGGCTTTCCAATGCTTCCCGCACCTGAGGGTTATGCACCACAATCTGCACCTGGGTTTGGTCATTCTGGACGGAAACCTTGATGTCCATCATCCCCAGCTCCGGCGGATCGAGCCGAATGGTCGCGTGCTTGATCTCTCCCTGGGCCATTAAAAAGACGCGCTCGCCAATTTGACGGCCCATGTCTCCGGGCACCAGCGGGCGTTCGATGGACCGCAATAACTGACGGTCCAAGGTGGCGAGCTCCGGCTTGGACTGGTGCAGAGTGGTGTTCATATCGGAGACGGATGCCTCCGCCGCTCCGGCCAGGGATGCAAGCTGCAACGCAGGGTCTTTAGCGGATGCTTTCCCTCCCAGCGACTCCCGTGCCATATTCAACAAAGTGTTGTTGAAAGCCACGTCAGTGGAAGGCTGGGCACTGTTGGGAGTCATTAACGCCGCTTCGGGCCGCCCCATGTCCAATGAAAGCGGTATGCTGCCGTTGGAGGAGGAATTCAGCACCATTTGCAGGGTTTGAGCGACAAATCGGGCCGGAGAGAGCGGTTGATCACGGGCTTCCCCGGGTTGAGCCTCCCCCATTCGCCGAAGCATACCAGCGAGTTCCGCCCCGGGCTCTGTCGGTGTGGTTCTGGAAAGATCCGCCAAGGGGGTGTCCGGTTGTATCTGTGCCAGCCAACGGGACAGCTCACGATCAAGGCCACTCAGCAACTCTGTCAGCCCCTCCAATTGCTGAAGTGTGGTTTCATCCAATTGAAGTATTTCGTTAATTTCCACAGTGACTTCGGGCGGATGGCTCACCCAGTCGTTGAGCGCCTCGATAACCTGGTCGATGGTTTCCTGATCAAGGCCCAATTCCTGTTCGAGAAACTTGCTCAAAGGGGCGTCGCCTGTATTCTCCTGAGTCAGCAACTGTTCGATGGTCTCGGTCAACCGGTCCAGTTGGAGGCTCAAGTCCTTTACCAGGTCAAGCGGCGACAATTCGGCTTCAACTCCCTCCCCTTGCCGCAAAAACGGCAAAGACTGGCCTTTAGTCATGCCGTTTTGCATCGGCAGAGGCAGCGCTTCACTGCCTTTTTTACCAACAACCGGTTCTTCCCCGGTAGCCTGGTTGTAACGGGCAAAAATAGCGCTAAAACCCGTGGAAACGGCTTTATTGCTGGGTTGAGAGAGCTGCCCTTGTGTTACGGTAGGCGTCGTCTCAACCGGAGACAGGCTTTCCAGCCCAGGCAATGACAACATTCACACGGCCTCACAGTCATTGAATCGTACTCTGGATTTAGCAAGGGCCGGGCCAACGATTGATTTATGAAATATCGAGGGTTATTCAGGTGGGTCGCAACGAGACGGAACATCCCTGTTCCCGGTGGAATACTTACAGGTAGCGGTTGCGGAACAACCGGTCAACGACGGCCAGTTCCTGTTCGATCTTGTCCAGAATATCTTTGGAATAGACGGTACGCCCTTCACGCGCGAGGTCTTCCATTTCTTTGCACCAAGCCGATAGTTGGGCAGCCCCGACGTTGAGGCTGCTGCCCTTGAAGCTGTGCGCGGCCCGGCGAATGTCGTCTGCGACAGTGGATTCTACGGCCTGACTGAGTTCCTCAACCCGCACTTGGGCATCCGTCAGGAATGTTTCGATCAGGTCGACAAAATCATCTTCCAATAAAGCTTCCAGCTCATTCAGAATGGACTCGTCCAAGTGATCCGATGGGTCTGGATGGTGTTCTGACATAGGTCTGTTCAACTCTAAAATTCTTCCAACGTCAGGGTCGCCTAACGGACGGACCCTACCTGAATCAACTGCTACGCCAGGGATTGTTTCAGTTTCGGCCAGCAAATCGTGGCTTCCACGGTATTACCCTGGTCGAGGTATTCAAATCGATCACAAAGCTGACGCACCAGTGCAATACCCCTGCCACTGTAGGGCTGCTGGTTGTCCTGACGTAACCGGGAGATCAATGACCGATGATCAAAACCCGGCCCGCTGTCGCTGATGCGCAGGCTCAATTCGCCGCCCGCTCCCTTCGGTTTATGCCGGATGGTGAGGCTGATGTGTCCGCTATCCAATCCATCGAGCCGTTGTTCGCGTTCCAGATAATAAGCGGCAAAGCCCCGCGCACTGGATTTCAATCGAGAATCCAGCTTCAGAATGCCATGGTCGAGCGCATTATTGAACAGCTCCGCCAACAGGGTATAGAGCTGGCCACTTAAATTCCGCAGCCCTTCCACTTCCATCAGGATATTCAACACCAACGGCAATGGGTTGAACGCCTTGAGGCTTTGGTCATGAAGCTCCAGCGACATTTCCCAATCCATGGGGCCGCCGACTGTGCCCTTGACGGATTCGAAAGTGGGCATGCCGACTTCGTCGATATCCACCATATTAACGGTGCACAGCGTAATGTCATCGTCCCGGTCGCTATCGCCGATGAAACGGTCAACAGCTCTCAGGATTTCATCAAACAGCTGGTCGGTGTGTTCCGTTTCCTGGAACAACCGCTCCAATCTCGCCTCCCCGAACATCTCCCCGTTCTGGTTATGGCTCTCGATGATACCATCTGACCAGAGAAACACCTGATCCCCATTGTTCATGGCGTAGTCGGAGGCAGTCGGGTCGAATTGGTGGGGGTCCAACACTCCAAGCGGCAGGCTGGTACTGGCGACCTTAACGACTTCACGGCTGTCCTTTCGAACCAGGTAGACATCCGGCACGCCTCCGACCCAAATACGGGCGGATTTATCGTAAAAATTCAGCTCGACCATGGTGCCGCAGCAAAACACGCCCACCGGTAGTATTTTGCGCAGTTTACTGTTGATCTCCCGCAGCACCTCTTCCATGGAAAAGCCTTTGGAGGTCATGCCATAGAAAATCTCCGCCAGTGGCATGGCGCCAATCGCAGCTGGCAGACCATGACCGGTGAAATCCCCCAGGAACAACAGCATACCCCCATCGGGTTTGCGCTCGGCCAGCACGGTGTCGCCGTTGAAAACGGCCAGGGGCGACAGGCTGTGACGGATGTTGTCGAGGTTCAGACACCCGGAATGGGCGACATTGTCGAAAACAGTTTTGGCCACCTGCTGCTCAAGCAGCATTTGCCGGTTGTGTTCCTGCAACTGGGCATGCATCAACCGCATTCGACTGAAAGCCTTGATTTTCGCTTTTAGAATTACGCGGTTATAAGGCTTCGACATGAAGTCATCGCCACCGCTGTCGAGGCATTCCGCCAGGGACTGGGCGTCTTGAAGCGAGGTGAGGAAAATAATGGGGACCAGGTCGCCGTCGACCCGCTGTTTGATCTCGCGGCTCGCCTGCAAACCGTCCATCACCGGCATGAGGGCGTCCATGAGGATGATGTCGGGCGAATCGGACAGAAAACGCTCCACCGCTTCCCGTCCGTTTGCCGCCTCGATCACGGTATGGCCTTCCTGCTGGACGATGGCCCGCAGGATCATGCGGTCCGTTTCGTTGTCGTCCGCGACGAGAATCGTCAGGGATTCAGCCATGGGGCGCGGACCGGGTTGCATTACTCAATACGAAACAATTGCCCGAAATTGGATATGGTCAGAATCTTACGGACATCTTCATTGCAGTTTTTAATGCGGATGTCTGAATTGTCACCACCGGCGTGGTCACGCAACAGCAGCAGCATACCCAGAGCGGAACTGTCCAGATAGGTCGCTTCGGCCATATCGATGGTATACACCTTGATATCCGGCGAGGCGCTTTCGTAGATCTGCCGAAACTCCTGATGGGAGCTGAAATCGAACCGGCCGGTGATTTTAATGGTCATTGCCGTGCCGTTATCACTGGGAATTGCTGAGACGGTCATACGCTGTCCTCAATCAAACTGAAGCGCCATTGGGTGGAGCATAGACCATGAACGACAGAACGCCGCCCCTGGCAAGATGGCTTCTTCAATCAGTGTAGATAGAAATTATCCGGCTGCCAACGAACTCGACACCATGCCCTTTAGGGCTTAACCCTTGGGGCCTGAACTGGAAAGTCGGCTCGGCAGCTATTTAAGCTCGCAACTGTACTGGCCGGACAAGGGAGGTGGCAAGAACAATATGGACTATCAGAGAAATATCATTAATAGCTTAATGCTATGGACTGATTTTCCCCTTAACATCGAACGGAGCCGGATACATCAACAAACTCATCCAAATGCTCTGGCAGGCATTCCGTGCTAAACAACACCAACTTCTGCCCTGCCCGAGTCATCGCAACATACAGCCTACGAATGGACTCTTTATAAACATCACTTAGCTCGGAATCCAGTAGATCCAAATTCTTCGATTGGCTAATCAATTCGCCCACACCCAGTACAAAGGTCACTCCCGACTCCATCCCCGTGCAACTGTTGATGTTCATGAGTCGAATCCTGCTGCCCCAATCGCCATTTACTTCAGTGGAGTCATTGCAGTTAATAACCGTGTTTCGTCCAACCCTCTGCTCCATGAGCCTCTTCAGTTCCCAAGGGCTGTAGCACCCACTACACAATACCATTACTTGTTCCATGGGGATGTGTTGTGCTTTCACACAATCACTGAGTTCATTTAAAAAACGTCGTAGCTCATCCTGAGGAGTAATGCTGTAAACCACCTGTGGTTTGCGCCCCCTTTCCATGCGTTCCAGGTCCGGCTGAACAAAGTCTTCAGTATTTTCATTCAAACCTTTGAGCAATGCGTTGGCCGCAACCATGATCTCATAAGTAGTGCGATAGGAGTACGGCAACCTTTTAGTTCTGCCTCTGACATTGAGACCGATTGTCTTCCAGCTTAACCGACTTTTCAAAAAGCCCTGATTGGGATCGGCACACATAAAGATATGGCCATCCGAATAAAGAGAGCGTTTGATCAACTGCAGCCATGATGGCGCAAAAAACTGTGCTTCATCCACCAGAATGTGATGGTATTTTTCGATTCTATTAACATCACCAGACATCGCCATTTCCCGAATGTACAGACTGGGAAGATAGCCTTGGGGACCAGAGAGCATTCGCATAGCGACTTCATACAACCGCCAAATAATCGCCCTCTGAGATTTTTGCAATGCGAATCCTCGACCTTGGCGCTCATACTCAAGGTAGGTTGCCTCATCCTGAATTAAATATTCATTGATGTATTCAATTTCCGACCAAATCTGATCATCGGACAAACTCAAGTCTGAGTAACCACCCTGATTTTCACTTAAAACCTGTTTTTTGATGCCCTCCAAGTAACGGTCATTGAAAAGGGGCTTAACGAACCCTGATAATCGTATTATTTGTTTAAGTGCAAATGAATGAAAGGTTCTGACATCTAAATTGTCGGGCTCGCCACCATAGTATGCTTCTATCCGGTACTTAATATTCTCGGTTACCGGCTTATTATGTATGACCAAAAGTACTTTTTTATCAGGATACTTCCTGCACAGCAGGAGTGCTCTGGCAATTAAAATCAGTGTTTTACCACTCCCCGCAACGCCATTGATCAGACGAACGGAAAAATCTTCTTCATGAACGTCCGACTCATCGACCTTTTCCAGCATATCAAGATGTACAGCAAGCTCCTGATCATAATCCAAAAAGAAATTTTTCAACGATGCGGAATTGTCACGCGTTATCGCCCCACCGCGAGTCGTACATTGAAACTGAACAATAGATTCAGGGAACAAAACTTGTTTAATCCAATCAGTCTGCTTACCTGATACACGGTTGGATAAAGTTTCAATGTACATATCCCCCGACTCAAAGAACTCATCCTGGTCAATTACCTCTATATACTCAGGCAAGCTTTCAAGACTGTCCAGCAGTGAAAGCGGCTGTTCCACTACCGCCAAGTATCTAATCGGAGAGTAACCCGATAAACCCAGGGAATGGTTAAACTCAATCGATGCACTCAGGTCAACAATCGTCGGGTGCACCTTATGCCAGCCGACCAAAAGCCAAGTGTGGTTTGGACCTTCAATAATAACCGGAGCCACCTTATTCTCATCCAATATGGGCTCTCGCACATAGTAGCCGTCTCTCAAACGATTGAAGACTTTCTTGAAGTGCCGACGAACAGAACGATCCAGGCTCGAAATAGACCCCACATGCGCCATATCATGTACCCTCCGGGCGATAGCGATACCCCGCGCCGATGAGCGAGCGGTAGGCTTCAACATTTTTCATTAACGTTTCATTGGGTTCGTTGGTCATAAAATCCGAAGGGAGTTCCGGGCCTATCAGAATCAACTTTGTTTTCGCTCGGGTAATCGCCACATTCAAACGCTCCGCCTGAAAGAAGAAGTCGGCAATCGCACTGACGTACCGGATATCGGAAGCACACAGAGATACAATTATCAGTTCCCGCTCCTGGCCCTGCATCCGCTCGACGGTGTCCGTAACAATCTTTTTCGAAGAAAATATGGTTTTACTGGCAGCCAGTCTCGATTTCAATGCTCTGGCATGCTTCCTAAAGGGGGTTACCACCCCTACCTCGTCACAGCTTAGCCCGGCTTCAATAGCCGCTTCGATTATCCCGACCACCAAAGAGGCTTCGGCGGGGCTCACACTTCGGGTATCGACGGAGGGAGAGGGAATATAAACAAAGGGATTCTCCCCAGAAAGCGCCTGACAATACCGTTTCGGGTGTTCAGCCAATGCAAAACGCCGCTTGGCATTGTCACCAGCGGATTGTAGCTCCCCCTCATAATATTGCCGACTGGGCCACTCTGACAATGCACTACACATACGATAGGTCATGTTCAACATGACGGAAACATCGCCACTATTCGCAATCAGCCTGGAAAAGACAGAGCAATCCTTCAATACCGAAGCGGAAAGCACTACAGGAGGGAGCTGTTTATGGTCTCCAACAAATACAAAGCGTCTGGCCTTGCGCATCGCCATGACAGCCAACGGCAAGGTTATCTGGCTCGCCTCATCGAAGATAACGGTATCAAACTCGTAGTTTTGTATGCGCTGACTGCATGTAGCAAAAGGGGTAGCACCGATTACACTGCCTGAATCCGGTCTATTTTCCCAATCCTGAAGGTTTTTGTACCGCATTACCTTGTCGTCCAGCCCTTTGAGGCCACTGCTGGACCCCACCTTGGCGACTGGCACTCCGGTCTCCGCTATTTTATTGAGGGCATTGTTAATCGCCATATGAGTGTGGGACGTGAGAAAAACATTCTCCCCCTTCTCGACCAGCAATTGGGCTATGAGGCTGATCACCCGCGTTTTCCCCGTCCCTGGCGGGCCTTGAATACAAGCGAGGTGATTGGCCGCCACGCCCATGCCCACGGCATCGATCTGCGCCCCTTTAAGCCCGGACTCTTCGGCGCGATCAGCTGCTGTATCGTAGGCGTCTTCATTCACAGAAGCGGCGTTAAGTGTACCCACCAGTAAAGGCAATACCGCTTCCCGACCGATAGAGGACTCGGCAATCTCGTTCAGTGCCATATCGTAAAAGGGTTTCATATCCATGCTGTCAGGGTCG
This sequence comes from uncultured Saccharospirillum sp., assembly GCA_965652395.1. Lineage (GTDB taxonomy): Bacteria > Pseudomonadota > Gammaproteobacteria > Pseudomonadales > Natronospirillaceae > Saccharospirillum. The sequence goes on from CBFGUW010000009.1 coordinate 27,141, forward strand.
GCATAACAGCCCGGGGAGACTTCTGCCAGCGCTTCCTCGCTTATGGCATCGTGAAACCGGATAAGCCACTCTCCGTCATATTCGGCTTCCACGTTACCCTGCCGGAAACAACATGTTTCGACGGGATTTCCCAAATGCAGACAAACCATATCGCCTTCGCGAAACCGGGATTCGTTATCGCCCAACGTCACCTGCAATGTATGACGATCAAGAAGCTTTACCCGGCTAATACGTTGTGTCTCGCCGGTTTCCATCTTGTGTTGAAGAGGCTTTTCCCAAACCTCCTGCAATTTATCGATATTGGCTTTATGCTCGTTATCAACGAATAGCCGCAAACTGCCCAGCATTTCTTTAATGGCTGACATGCCAGTTTCCCTTATTGTTTGACAAGGCAAGTTTAGCAGCCACGCGTTGTAGGTCATAGATCGCTATTATGCAGAGATATCCGTTCAATCGACTGATTGTTGCGAATTGTTGCGGATCACCCTGACAGCATAGGAACCGGGACCATGAACCGGATACTGAACGGTGGTTCCCGACGCTCCGGCACGGGCTGCGTCAGCGGCTGGTTCAGGGCCACGCTGAACACGTTGTTTTGGCCCTGCGGATAGTAGGCTCAGGCATCTTTAAGCTCTTGAACATAGTTGCTGATATAATCTTCCGAAAAACCATCCTCACGCAGCAGTTTTTCTATCTCTTTCAAGTCCGCTTCCAACTCTGGAGCAAGTTCACGCTCATGCAAGGGTGGGTCGAAAATACGGTCCTTGGGGTAAGGGTGTTTGTCCCACATATCCAATTCATTGCTTTGGGTGGATTCTATCGCCTTGTGCAAACACGCCGGGATGGGCTGCGTTTTATCCATGAATCGGCAGATTAAATTGATTTCATCCATGTGTTCTTCGTGGGTGATACCGTGGATAAACACCAACTCCTCCCTCGGTGGGTGGCCGGGGCGGCACACTCGGGTTCGGATGGATGAGTTTCGAATAAGGCCACCCTGGGAGGTATGTGTGGCCGCTACGGCAAAATCCACTTCCTCGAAGGGTACGGTGATGCCTTCCCGATGGGCGATTTTCGGGAAGGTGACCGTGCCGTTCTCTCGATTGAAGACGATGAAGCTGATGCCATCCTTTTTCGCCAGTTGATGGACCCATAGGCCCAAGAAGAAGAAGAAGAAGACAATGATGAAAACTCCAGCAGCTAATAGATAGTCTTCATTACCAGAATTAGGGAAAGGGATGAGAAGTGTCAGATCTCTATCGCTCCAAGCGGTTAGCAACAATGAGAATAAGAAAATACCAGATATACCAAATGCCACGAAATCCGAACCGGTCAACCGATATTTAGACCCAGCCATACTCATCAAGAAATAGTAATAACCGTCACACCGGCGACCCACATAATAGTCAAAAGTTTTGCCGCGCAAATTCTTCGGCACCTGTGCATCGTCAAAGGCTTTGCGCAGAGGGGCCGGTTCCAGCCCCTCCGTCACTTCCTGACACTCGTCCTCGTCGGGAATATAGACTTTCATCAATAACGCTATCCTGTTGATTGACCCGTGAGCAGATGCACCGGTCGCTTGTCTTTATCCGGCAGGGGTATCCGCTCAATCGGTCGATTATTGCGAACTATGGTGATAGCCGAGGCGACGGGCTCATGGACCGGGGTACTGAACGGTGGTTCCCGACGCTCCGGTACAGGCAGTGTCATCGGCTGGTTCAGGGCCGCGCTGAACACCTCGTTTTGGCCCTGCGGATAGTACGTTAATTCCGCTTTCAGTTCGAATTCGGAGGCTTCTTTCAATAACCGATACAGTGATTGCCATTGGAGGTTCAGTCGGTAATCCGTTCCGTCCAAGGATGGATCCTGCCGACTGTATTTCCAGTCGATGGCTGCTGGCCCTGACAGGCTTGCGTTCAGCTCCAGACTCAGCGGTCGCCATTCCTGTTCGGTTGTTCGGCCTATCGGCCGCCACCAGAGGGTGAAGGTTTGAGCGCTTTTCCCTTCGGACCAAGCCGGGCGGCGGATGCGCAAGCTGACCTCCTGCTGCCAGAAATCGGTATTGGTTTGCGGGACGCCGTTAAAGTGATACCACTCAAGCTTCGGGGTTTGTTGCAGCATGGCGAGGTGTTCCCGTGCCAGGGCGGGCCAGTGTTGCCAATGAAGATATGCTTCATCTTTAACACTATGCCGGTCTTTCCCGAACGGGGTGTGCTTCAGCCAGGCTTCCATGGGTGTATCCTGCAGGAACCAGAAGAGGGCATAGCCCAGCCCGGTCAGACCCAGGCTCCACCAGCCCAGCGCCCGTGCGTATTTAATGGATACCGTACCGCGAATCACAAAATTGAAGAAGCTCCAGATATCCGCACCGGCACCTAGAGCGGAACCCAGGGCGACGAGGCCCTGGCCAGTGACCGCCCAAGGGTCATTTCGTTGCCAGGCTTTGTACATGTCCAGGCCAGCGACACCCAGACCGACCAGATTGGATGCTCCCCCAAAGCCATGCGACCCTGCCGTAGTAAAAAATTTCTTTCGGGCAACTTTCAGCTCATCCGGGGTAATAGAACTGGCTCCAGGCACCGGTGCCCGGCGTTTAACCGCATCCAATTCATCCTGAGTAATCTTTCCATACAGGAATTCTATGTGGGTCTGCGCCAAATGAGCCACAAGTGCGCCGATTGCCGAGGCACTGTTGGCAAAACCAGCAAATTCCTGAAAAGAACCGTGATTCCCCGCCTCCACCACCTTCTGGATGTTCCAAATCTCCATCACCGCTACGGCCGTGAACAAAGCCTGATACCCCCGGTACACGGTTTTCCGTTGGCCGCTGCTGTCGACAATCAAGCTTGGTCCTTCCTGGGTGTTTTTCTCGATGGTCTTGACGTCCACATCAGATAACTGCCTGTTTTCCCGGAACCGGTTAACCAGCAATTCCGCCGCTGCCGCCCTCTGCCTCAAGGGCTGCTGCCCAGCCTCGGTGATCGTCGCCAAGGTATGGCCCGGCACTTTGTGGTCCTGCCGTAACCGCCCCACTCTTTCTTCAAGGTAGGCCCGCTGTGCGTCCGTGTCTTTCGGTACGGGTGTGAAGGTTATCGCTTCCGTAGGCAAGGCGCTGCGTACGCTGGCATCCCGTTTGAGCGCCAACACGGTCACTTTGGGCGCTTCGTCGTTGGCTGGCGTTTTCGCGCTTAGGGCAGCATCGCCCTTTAATGCCGCTTCGCGGGCGAGGTCTTGCACATATTGGCTGAGCGGGGTGCGTTTCAAGCCACTGCCTACCGGTAGGGCGGTAGCTATACCGCCACTGAGGTAGGTGTTGACCAAGGCGCCCTCGCCTTTCATCAGGTTGGTCAGGTAGTTGTATTCGCTCTGGGCGGCGTTCTGGCGCATGGGCAGGTTCAACGGCAACGCCTGGCCGGGATAAATGCCCTGCCAATAGTCGTGCACGGCCACTTCCGCTTCGACGAACATGCGGGTGATGGACTGAATGCCTTTCACCAGCGGGCGCAACGGGTCCACTTGGGCCGCTAGCCGCGCCGGGCGCTGTTTTATGGTGTGGCCCTCGGGGTGGGTGGTTTGCAGTTGGCGCTGTTGCCGGGCCAGGGTGAGGTCGGTAGTCACCCGCCCTTTTTCGGCTTTCAAGTCGTCCAGTTGTCGCTCGGCCTGCTGTCTTTGGCTTTTCAGGGTCTCGAAGGTGAGCCTGGCCCCACGGGTGGCGGCCTGTTCGAGCGCCGGGTCTGTGGTGAGCAGGCTGACGTAGGAGTGTTCGGCTTCGCGCTCCATGGTGTTGAACGAACGCACTTGACCGGCCTGCTCGGCGAGGGATTGTTCAATCGCGCGTTTATCGCGTTCCAATTGCTGTATCCGTGCCGTTTGGCGGGCTTGCTCCTGTTGGGAGATCCGTTCTTCGCCGCTGGGCGATGCACTCAAACCCGGTTCCGGCAACACCACCCATTGCTTGTACAGCCCAAACAAAAAGCTAACGGCATTCTTGCTGTTGCCGAAGTTGATGTCGGGGTTGAACCCCGGTGTATGGGTGAGGGCGTCGTTTTGCTGCAACCCATCAATGTGGAACAACGGAAACCCCCGGCAGGCGCTGTCGTCAATGCCGGGGCCGGTGTCTTGTGGGGTGAGGCAATCCGCCAGGGGGTGACGTTTACTCTGCGGGTGGCTGCCCACCAATTGCAGAATCAGGTCTTCACCGGGGTCAAGATCGGCCAGTTCGTCCAGCAGGCGGTTATCCGGCAGCCAGTTGGCGAATTGCAGCGCAGGGTGTTCTTTCAGGCCACGGGTCAAACCGAGAATGCGCTTGGGCAGTTGGTATTGGTCCACCGGGGGTAGGTAGCCGTAATCCCGCATGGCGGCCACGAAAGAACCGGGGCCTTCCTGATCGAACACTTTAACCAACTCGATTTTGGCGGCAAGAATGTGCCGGGCCAGTTGTTCAAGGTCGTCTAATTGAAGGTATTGCCGCAGGTAACTCCGGTCCAGGTGGCCGTCCGCGCAGTCTTTCAGGTTGGAGAGGGCTTCGCGTGTTCCGCTATCAAGGTCGGCTCCCGGCTGTTCCAGGTCGAGAGTGGCACGGTTGAACAGGTAATTGATGGTTTGCGCCAGTTTGAACTTGTCGGCACGGCAGTTTGCGGGGTCAATCGGTTGGCCATTGACGGTGGGTTTTACGGTGTCGTCTTCAAAGAGTCCGTTTTTCAGGGCATCCGTTATCTGGGCGATTCGGTCACGGTATTCGAGTTGCTCGGCGACTCGGTACTCAGCCCAGCCAATGGGGTCGTCCAGGGTGAGTGTGAAGTCTTCCGCTTTTAACGCGTCCAGGTCCAGCGGGTCACCCAACCGGTCGGTACGCTGTTCCGCTGCATCGGCAGGCGGTTCGTCGGCCTGTCTTAACCTGAGCACTTGGCCGGGTGTAAGCGTGGCGGAAGCGGCCAGGCCGTTCAGGTCCGCCAGGGTCTGGGCACCTTTCGCCATGGGATGGGCTTCGGCGATTTGAGCCAGCGTTTCCCCTTCCTGGACAATGTGGCTCAAGCGCGGGTCATCCGGGTTCAGCCCGCCGAGAGAGACGATGCGTGCCCAGGACCATTGCACTTCGGAATAGGCGACTTGTACCTCGCAGGGTTCGCCGCCCAGGCGGCTGGGCACTTCGATATAGCGTTGGTTCAGGCCGGTGCCCTGGCGGGTGTTGGGTTTGTCCACCCCGGCAACATCCTGGCCCGGTCGTTTGGCATTGCCGTCCATGCCCTGCCAGGTTTTCAGGTCCACGTCTCTGAAGGTGCCCTGTTTGACTTCCAATTCACGCCATAAATGACCGTTCACAAAGACATAAAGCCAGCCATCGCGCAGCATATCGACCTGTTCAGGGTCTTTTTCGGAGGTGAGGTAGCGCTGCAGGCGAAGACAGGTCAGTTCGGTCTCGGGTTCGTCGATAGGCTCGTCCATGGGTGGGTTGTCCATGTCGGCCAGTGGCAACAGGATGTATTTGTCGGTTTTGTAGGGCCAGGGCGTGGTTTCCTGAACCACCCAGGAAAAACGTGAGCTGTCGCCTAGCAGGTGGTCAATTTCGACCCGGCCGTTTGAATTGATATCGGTCGAAAATCGAACCAGACAGCCGTTTTCCAACCGCGTTGCGGCGAGCCCGGTAAAGGTTTTCAGCCCGTCGGGCATTAGACAGGCAACGGCGTTGTGGTTGGGGCCTTGGCATTCGGCGAGCGTGTCCGGCCCGGTAATCCGAAGAGGACAAGGCGGCAGGCTGATCTCCTGCATGAGCGATGCAGGCGGCGTGTTTTTGGCGTTGGAGACCATTTGGTCCAATGCGCGGGCGGCGGCGCGTTTTTCCATTTTCACATTGGGGCTACCCATGATGAAGCAGGCGTAGCCTCGGGTGGTGCCGGAAACAACACCGCCATGTCGACCGGGTTCATCACCCCGGCTTTTGGAGAAGGTGGAGTCGACCGTACACGCCGGGTTGCCTTGCACTGTTACCGTTTCGGCCGTGTTGTCGGCGTCTTTGCTTTCTGCCACGTTGGTGTAGGGCATGGCTACAACACTATTGCCCACCGGTGTCAGGCAGACATCCATGGTGATCAATTTACCGCCTGAATCCTTATGAACGGATGTGCGACCGTTGATAATGTGAGACATGTTTCAAATTCCCTGTTGATTCGAGGTAGCTTCCGACTGGCGAAGCTGCCAGAAGTGGTGGCAGTCGCCATCGCTTACCAATACACCTACCCGGTCGAGTGGCTGCATGGGGTGGTTCTGCCGGTGCGTTGCCAACAACAGCCCAACCGGCAACGAGGCCAGACCGATGTCTCCGAGGGTCTGCGACCAGGAAACGAAAGGCTCACTTGGCCCCATGGCCGGATCGGCCTTGAACTTGGGCCAAAAGGCGGTTTCCGTACGGTAGCGGATGAGTGCCCCTTTTTCGTCAAACCCATCGTCGGTCAGGCATTCCGCCCACTCGGGCGGACGGTCGCTCCGGGTCGGGTCGGCTGCGGCCATGAGGGCGGTGCGCGCATCCCGTGCGGCAAACACCCCTTTTACGAGCTCACTCCGGTCGGCTTCCTCATCCGGTATCGCCGTTTGATGATTGGCGTATTCCACTACCGGCCCTGGAGCATGGCCCGCACGCCAGAGCGTTACCACCAGCGCCTCACCGGGCAGGGTGCCTTCGGTGTTGAACTCGGGGCTGTAGGGCGCCTCCTGGCTTTCAAGCCAATCGTGGGTGCAATGGCTGTCCAGGCTGAGCCATAACCATTGAGTCAAATGTGGGTTCAGGTGGCGTTCCGCCCGCCACAACGTGAGAGCGGTGGCCAGATTGTTCGATTCCACAATGACGGTGGATTCGAACAGACCCAAACCGGCTTTTTGCCGATCCGACAGGGGCTCGGGCGAGGTGATGATCACGCCAGTCTCGGCCAGAGACGTCTGAAAAGTTGTTTGCAGAGTCAGGGGTTCGGGTTGTTCCAGGTAGCGGTCAATCAACCCCTGCAACCGTTCGGCTCGGTTGGTCCAATCCGCCTTGACCGCCGCCGCCGCGAACGGGGCGGCGGGCATGTGCGGAACCAGGGTGTCATATTCCGGAACGGCTTGGGCAAAAGCACGCTGGCGGACAACATCGGCATACAGCGTGGCCGGGCAGCAACCGCTGACAGTGACCAATTGGCCTTCGGCCAATACCAAGCCTATTAATGAGGTGGTATTCGGGGTTGTCATACACCCTCCTTGTTGTCCAACGATGTCAGGGTGTTTGCCTGTGAGTCCAGTTGTTTCAAGCGCTGAACCTGCCAATCGCCTATGGGTGCGGTTCCGGTGGTTCGGTTGTACCAGTACCACAATAGCCACAATGGCCGCGTCACCTCCCCCACCTGGGTGCGCAACACCTGTAAGACTTGAGTGGCGGTAACGTTCGTTTTTCCCGCCAACCAGGGGCCGCTTTCGGTCTGCTGTGAAGCCCACCATTGCTCAACGGGTTCCATAACAGGCATTAACGACCCCGAGGTTTTTCGGCCACCGGCCATGCCCATGGTTTTGGCCCAGTTCAACTTCTCACCGCTCAACAACTGCCAGGGGCCAGCCGCATGCTTGGCAAGGCGAGGGTTACTCAATGCGTCCATCAGTATGCCCGCCACATCGCGCGAGCCGATGACACCGTAGGCCGCCATTACCCACTCGGGGGCTTGATCCTGCAAGGCCGCCAACCGCTCAAACGCCATCGGCTCACCCTGAAAAGCAGCCACACCCAAGGCATGAACATAGTTCCGGCTGGGAACACCGGGGGTGAGGTTCAACAGCAAGGTCGCATCGTGGTTAACCAGCAGCGCTTCGATGGCGGCGTGGTCTTTTATAGCTTCGGCAGAGTCAATGTCGCCAATAAGTGGCGTTAACAGCGGTTCAAGTACGGCCATTTTCTCAGTATGAGCATTGACCATGGGTGAGGTTAGCGTTGCGAGGGATTCAATCATCGGGCCGAATGATTCCCGTGCTTTATCATCCGATGCCAAATACTCAGCCAACAGGTCTACGCCCTCTCTTGCCTGGTCGAGGGCTTGGCTTTCGTCACTTAACAAACAGGCCAGCAGGCCCGTGAAGGCTTCCGCCGGTTTTTTCCAATTCGGTGACAATTCCCGCCAATGGGGGGCCAAGGCCATTAACAGGGTTCGTTGATGGTGCTCCAACACCGCAATTCGCTGTGCTTTCACCAAACCGGTGTACAGCCGAGTACGTTCTGTGAACAAAGAGCAGGCGCTCTGCCAAGAGGTTTGCCATTCCGTAGACATAGAATATTCCCTATCGGTTAGCTGATATGAATCTCGGACCCTGAAAATTTGAGGTCGCGCTTCGCATCCAAGTGGATATTCTCAGCTTTCAGCCGCAGGTTTCCATGTCGGTCGAGAACAATGCTGGCTGTCGGGGTTTGTACAACGAGCGCACTATTGGCTTTTATCACCATTTCGCCACGCTCGTTTTGGGTGATGTAGGCTGGTGCTTCGTCAGCCTTCATGGCACGGGAGTCAATATAGAGGCCTTCCTGGGTGTGGGTAACAACCACTCTATCGCCCGCTTCCAGCCCGTTGATCTGGCTGTTGCACATTTGAAAGGGAATACTGAAATCCCTGTTTTTATGCCTTATATGAATGTAACGCTCTTCGATACAAACAAGGTCTGCGATAAAAGGAAGGGTGTTTTCTGTTTCGGAAGACGGGGTTTGTTGAAATGATACCTGGGCACTGCTTTTAATATCCATGAGGATTCCTTTTTTCCTTTACTGGTCTCAATACCAGGTAACCCTACTCCGAATTTGGTCCCCGGTGGCTGGTGAGCTTACCGAAAAGCGATTCCCGTGATTCAGTAAGCTGTTGGGAACGGCAGTTTAATTACGGGGAACTGGTGGGGAAAGGATGAAACCGCTGTCATCTCATGGTTTAAACGTTTAAGCATCGGAACTGTGACACAAAACACACCCAATATTACAGCCTGTATTACTGACCACTGTTCCGCTGGGTCATCTGGCTGACCATCTCATCCAGAGCTTTCTGCTCCTGACGATCAGCTTCGATGAACTCCTCAATACTGATCTTTTCCACCAGTTGCGACAGGCTGCGGCGTCGTTGATAGAGCTTTTGCCAGCTCTGCAACAACTGCTGTTCCTGTTGCTGCCAACGTTGAATCACGTCTTCCTGTTGCTGGATGACGCTACCCAGTTGATCGATAAACCCCTGGGTCCGGCGCCACTGCATAATCGACATGCTCGCCCCGCCTTTCAGTTCGAGATACCCCTGGTATTCCTGACGATACCCGAGCAACTCGGTCAATTGAGCCCGCTCCTGCTCGATTCGCTGACGCGTTTGCGCCAGTGCCTGAGCAGCCTGATCCTCCCGTTGGCGGGCCAGACGTTCGATCAGTTGCATGCGTTCGGAGCGTTTAGCCATTCAGCCCCCTATTGCCCTGCTCTGGCACCCGGCCGTGCCAAAGGCCGCCCTTTACGCATTCCGCCCCCCTGTGCCGGTTGTGGAGCCTGGGTCGGTGAGAGCTGCTGCAGTTGGGCCTGGCTTTGCTCGAAAGGCACCCGTTCGTTCAGGCCCTGTTGCAGGAAATCCCGAATGCGGGGGTAGAGCTGGATGGCCATGTCGATGTCTTTATCCGACCCAGGGGTGTAAGCGCCGATGGAGATCAGGTCTCGGTTCTGATGGTAGCGCGCCCATTGTTGTTTGAGCGTCTGGGCGAGTTTCATGTGCGCTTCGGGCACCACTTGGGGCATGGCCCGGCTGATGCTTTGTTCGATATCAATCGCCGGATAATGGCCTTCCTCCGCCAATCGACGGTTCAACACAAAGTGACCATCGAGAATGGCGCGGGAGGAGTCGGCCACCGGGTCCTGCTGGTCGTCGCCTTCCGTCAGGACCGTGTAGAAAGCGGTGATCGATCCTCCACCCGCCTCGGCGTTACCCGCCCGTTCGACCAATTGCGGAATGCGTGCGAATACCGAGGGTGGGTAGCCCTTGGTCGCAGGTGGTTCGCCAATCGCCAGAGCGATTTCCCGCTGGGCCTGGGCATAACGGGTCAGGGAGTCCATCAGCATCAACACATTCCGCCCCTGTGCCCGAAAGTATTCGGCGATGCTGGTGGTGTATTGGGCGGCCCGCAACCGCAACAGAGGGGCGTCGTCCGCCGGTGAGGCGACGACAACGGCACGCGCCAAGCCTTCTTCGCCAAGGATATCTTCAATGAATTCTTTTACTTCGCGGCCCCGTTCACCAATAAGCCCTACGATGATGATGTCCGCCGTAGTGAAGCGCGTCATCATCCCCAGCAACATGGATTTGCCCACGCCCGACCCGGCAAAAAGCCCCAACCGCTGGCCGCGCCCTACCGTCAGAAGGCTGTTGATGGCCCTAATGCCAACGTCCAGCGGCTCACGTATCGGCTGGCGATGCAGCGGATTGATGACACTGCCGTTCAGGCTCTGCTGCACCCGGCAACTCAGAGGCCCTTTGCCGTCGATGGGCTCACCGAAGCCGTTGACCACCCGACCCAGCAGTTCATCGCCTATCACCAATTCACTGGCGGTTTCCAACGGCACCACGCGGGCGCCAGCCCGCAGGCCGCTGAAGGGTTGGACCGGCATCAGGAAAGCTTTATCGTCCTGAAAACCCACCACCTCGGCTTCGACGGTGTTTTGACGATCGATGACCAGACAACGCTCACCCACGGTCGCATTCAGGCCGATGGCCTCCAGGGTAAGGCCCACCATGCGTGTCAGGCGGCCTTCCACGATGATGGGTGTGTTTTCGGGTATCCAGCGTTGGCTGTCGTTTAAAAAGTCAGCGAGGCGGCTCATCGTCAGCCTCCTGGTCCGGGTCGGATTCGGGTTTTTCGGGGCCGCTCTCCTCGTCGTTTAGTGGCTCTTCTTGTTGCTGGGGTTCGTTCTGTGGGAGGTCAGCGGATTCTGCGGACGGTTCATCTGAAGGCTCATCGGCTCCTTCGGCTTGGGATGTTGTGTCGTCGCCCTGAGATTCGTGCGTTGGCGATGCTTCCGTTGAGGGTTCGTCGACCGGTTCAGATTCATTCATAACCTCAGCAGACGACTCGATACCGGTCTCGGCTGCCGGTTCCTCGGCATCGGTCAACTCTTCCACCGGTTGCGGCGCCTCGGCGGGTGGCAGCGGCCAGGGTTGCTCCAGCTCGGTTAGCCGTTCGGAAAGCCCCAGATGGGCCAGCAGGTTGGAGACCTGCTGTCGATAGCGATGTTCCAGCGTGCAGTCGATGTAGCTGAATCGGGTGCGTACAACACATCCACCGCGCGTTATCTTGTCATTGGATTCCAACGTCCAGTGGCTTTCGGCGATACGCGCCACCAGGGCTTCGTCGTCCGGATGCAACTCTATGATCAACCGTTCATCGGCATTGGGCAGGGCCTGGATGGCCGCATGGGCCAGACTGACGATATGGTCGGGGTGAAGAGAGAGCTCGGCGTCGATCACGTTGCGGGCAATACGAGTGGCCAATAACACCAGACCTTCTTTCAGAGCCTCCTCTTGCTCGGGCAAGGCAGACTTAAGACTTTCCAGCAGTGCCACCAATGGTTGGAGCTCCTTCTCGATGCGCTCGTCTTCGGCGGCTCGGGCGGCCTCGAAACCGGCTTTTTCACCGGTTTCACGCCCCTGGGCTTCTCCGGCCTGAAAGCCTTCCTGGTGGCCCTGCTCGCGACCGTCGGCCTGTCCCTGACGCATCCCCTGTTCATAGCCGGATTCGAAGCCTTCGTTGTAGGCATCTTCATGAATCTGACGAATTTCTTCGGCGGTGGGCAGAGAGATCTCTTCTTCGGTGAGATCCTCACTCGATACCCCTTGGGGTTCGGGCATGGGGTTGCCCCGGCTGTCCCACCGGGGCAGACGGTAGGTTTCAATGTCCGAGCCGGACTCGGGCGGTTGCTTGGGTTTAGAAGACATAGAGGGCCATTGAGTTGGTCACACCGTTACACCATGGCGTCGCCGCCGGAACCACCCAGAACGATCTCGCCGACATCGGCCATGCGCCGTGCGATGTTGAGAATTTCCTTCTGCGCCATTTCGACGTCGGTGATGCGCACAGGCCCCATAGCCTCCATATCGTCTTTGAGGATTTCGGACGCACGTTTGGACATATTGCCCAGTATTTTTTCCTGCACGGAAGGGTCGGAGCCCCGCAATGCCACCTTGAGCGTATCGGTGGGCACTTCGCGCAGCAGTGTCTGTATACCCCGGTCGTCGATATCCGCCAGGTTGTCGAATACAAACATGAGGTCGGATATCTCGGTGGCAAGGTCTTCGTCGACCTCTTTGATGCCGTCCATGATTTCCGCTTCGATGCTCGATTCGAGAAAGTTCATGATCTCCGCGGCCGTCTTCACGCCGCCCAAGGACTGGGACTGTGCCCCGGCACTGGAAGAGAACTGTTTTTCCAGAATAGCGTTGAGTTCCGACAGCGCCGCTGGCTGTACGGTTTCGAGCGCGGCGACTCGCATAATGATGTCGAGGCGGACTTTCTCGGGGAACTGCGCCAGAATTTCAGACGACTGATCCGGGTCGAGATAGGCGATCACAATGGCTTGAATCTGCGGGTGTTCGTTGCGGATGATGTCCGCGACGGCACGGGCCTCCATCCATTTGAGCGTATCCAGACCGGTGGTGTTGCCGCCAAGTAGAATACGATCGATCAGGCCGGTGGCTTTGTCGGCCCCCAACGCCTGAGTCAGCATGTTGCGGATGTAATCACCGGCACCGATACCCAGGCTTGTCTGACCACCGACTTCTTCAAGAAACAGCCTCACAGCCCCTTCGAGCTGATCCTGTCGAACTTCCGACAGACCGGACATGGCGGTACCCACACGCTGCACTTCTTTCGGCCCCAGATGTTTCAACACCTCGGCGGCATCCGCCTCACCCACACTCATCAACAGGATAGCGGCGCGGTCCAACCAGGAAATCCCATCGAGCGCGCGTTCAGCGCCTTCTTTATCCTGAGGTACCGGCAGATTTCGCTTTTGTTCAGTCATTGTTCATTACCCAGCGTTTGAGCACCAACGCAACCCGACCCGGATCTTCCGCGATCAGCCCGCGCAGGGCATCCAACTGCCGTTCGAACGTTTCGGACGGGCCCGGCAGTTGATATTCTTCGACGGTACTCAGCGTTACTTTGTCGTCGGTGATGGTATCTTCATCGACATCCAGCGACGCCAGCACATCGTCTTCCGATTCCTGTTCGGCCTGGCCCCGGTTGAGCAAGTGACGCAGCGCCGGTCGCAACACTCCAAACACCAATATTAGTACAAAGAGCCCGGCCAGGATTTGTTTGGCGATATTCCAGAACCAGGGCTGGGTGTACCAGGCTGGGACCTCCATGGTGGTTTCTTCCGCCTGGAAGCTGGAGTTGACGACGTTGATACTGTCACCCCGGCTCGGGTCGTAGCCTACGGCGTCCTGCACCAGCAGGCGCATTCTCTGCAAGTCCTCATCGGTCCATTGCTGGGCTTCCACCGCACCGGTTTCAGGATTGGTACGCTTCAGGTCATCAACCACGACGGCCACGGTCAGACGGCGCACCCGGCCCTGCTGAAACTGGGTATAGCTCAGGGTACGATCCACCTCATAATTGCGCGTCGCTTCGCTACGTGTAGTGCTGGGAGGCTGTGCCTGTTGTTGGCCTTCCGGGTTTTGTTCCGGTGCATTGGCCGCTCCGGGCGGTTGATTGGTCAGCGCGCCCGGCACGCCGCCTTCGGCTTCCCCTACCCGCTCTTCATTGATGGTTTGCTCACTGCGAAGCGCGATAAGATCCGGGTTGTATAGCTCTTCCGCCTGTTCGACTTTGGTGAAGTCCACATCGGCCGAGACCTCAGCACGAAAGTTGTTGGACCCGACCACCGGGCTCAGAATGGAGTTGATTCGGTTGACCAGGCTTTCTTCCACACGACGGGTGTAATCAAACTGACGGTTGGTCAATTCTTCTTCGGCGTTTTCGTTCTCGTCGGATAACAAACGGCCACGCTGATCAACAATCGATACATTTTCCGGTTTCAACTCAGGAATGGACGATGCCACCAGATTGCGTATCGCTTTGACCGATTCAGGGTCCATTTGCGCACCGGCGTAGAGGTCCGCGAAGACCGAGGCGCTGGGTTCTCGCTGATCACGAACGAAGACTGAGCGCTCGGGAATCGCCAGATGCACACGAGCGGTACGCACCTGATTGATGGAAGAGATGGTTCGCGCGAGCTCGCCTTCCAGACTGCGCAGGTAACGGGCGTTCTCCATGAATTGGGAGGTGCCCAGAGGCTGGTCCTGATCGAGCAACTCATAGCCAATGGTTTGATCATTTGACAAGCCAGCACCGGCCACCGCCAGACGCGCCTGATGCAGGTCACTTTCGCGAACCAACACCACCCCGCTTGACGGATCGATATCGAAGCCGATGCGGTTCGCCTGCAGTACTTCGATAACGTCGTTCGCGTCGAAGGAATTGGCGCTGTTCATCAATGGCCGATAACTTTCTTTTTGCGACCAGAGCACCACACCCAGCCCCAAAGCTATGCTGGCGGCAAGGCCTATCAACAAACCGAACTGACGCATGACTGTAAGCTTGTTAAAGCCCAACGTAAGCGGATGCATGCGACGGTTGCCGCTGTCTTCTTTCTCCACCAGATCGGCCCGCTCGGTGGCGGTCATTCCCCTACCCTGACGCTCAGTCGAGGGGAAGGAGTCGCCGCCTTGCTGGGCGCTTGCACCGCGGGCGGAGCCTGTCGCGGCGGGTACGTTTTCAGTCATGCTCGGTCCTGTTTATCCGTTGCCAATTGTTGGTGTGCCTGGCAGTACGATTAAATCGGCATGTTCATGATGTCTTTATAGGCATCGACCATCTTATTGCGTACCTGGGTCATGGCCTGGAAAGAGACGCTGGATTTCTGCAGCGCGATCATCACTTCGGGGAGATCCACCTTGGGGTCCCCCATTTCATAGCGGGTGGCCAGTTCATTGGCGACCTTCTGGTTCTCATTGACGGTGTTGAACGCCGACTCGAACATATCACCAAATGATGGGACATCCTGAGTCTGCTGGACGTTATTCAACTCATTGATGCCGCCTGGTGCCTGGATACCCTGGGGCGACTGCGTCTGCGAAGTCGGCTGCGCCTGTTCGCGTGCCTGTTGAATTTGCTGTGCAAAGGACGGGCCTTGAGTGGTGCCGGGAGCGGTCGGCTGAGCGGTTTGCATTTGCTCGCGAATTGCCCGCATCTGTCCCAGTACGTTTTGTATGTCGAGACGGTCGGCCATGGTTCTCTCCCCTGGATCACCCGCATGGGGACGGGTGTCAAAAAAACGGTGGTGTTCTTTCGGCTGAAGAGGGTTCCGGTGTAGGAAGCGACAAATTTAAGGCACTTCGTTCGGAATTCTTCGGTACTGGGGGATACTCAGCAAATGGTGGGCCAATCTTTGCCGGTGGCAGGGTTTTGCCGGTGCTTCATTGAAGTCGGGGGTGAGTATTTTTTGGCAGAAAGAATGTCGCGCACGGCGTGCGCTCCTACATATTGAGTAGGAGCGCATGGTCCGCATCCGGCGCCGTGCGCGACAATTTGGCGATGTAGCTTACCGAATACCGGCTATCGCACCATCCACATCCATACCAATCTCACGCATCCTGGCCAACTTGTAACGCAAGGTCCTGGCGGAGATCCCCAGTTTTTCAGCGGCTTTGTTTTTACGACCCTGGGTTACCCTCAAGGCGTTTAAAATCAGTTCAAATTCACGGGTCTTCAAATTGCGATGGATACCGTCATCGGATTCGCAACCGGCACTTTCATCGCCTTCGTCTTCGGCGATCATCTCCGGCGCTTCACTGACGGACGGCCTGATCGACCGCGTCGATTCAAAATCGATTAAATGCTCCCCGTCCAGGCCCAGATCCTGGGCGGTGACCCATTGGCCACTTTGCAGAATCAGAGCGCGCTGCAAGGCATTGTCCAACTCCCGAATGTTGCCCGGCCAGGAATAACCAAGAATTCGCGCCCGTGCGGATTCATCCAGACTGATACCGCTTTTATGCATTTTCGCGGCATGTTTCGCCAACAGATGATTGGCCAACGGAATCAAATCGCCAGGACGGTGACGAAGAGGCTGCCACTGCAACGGGAACACGTTCAATCGATAATACAGATCTTCCCGGAACCGCCCTTCGCGAACTTCCGTTAACAGGTCACGGTTGGTAGTGGCCAACACCCGCACATCGAGTGCTATGGTTTTGCGACCACCAATGCGTTCCACTTCGCGCTCCTGCAAGACACGCAACAGTTTTGCTTGCAGCCCCAAATCCATCTCGGAGATTTCATCCAACAACAGAGTACCGCCATTGGCTTGTTCGAATTTTCCGGGCTGACTTTGAATAGCACCGGTGAAAGCCCCTTTCTCATGGCCGAACAGAGTGGCTTCCAACATGTTCTCGGGAATGGCGGCACAGTTTAAGGCAACGAAGGGTTCCGATGCGCGTGCGGAGGACTGGTGAATGTAGCGGGCAAGCACTTCCTTGCCGGTCCCGCTTTCTCCACTGATCAGAATGGTGCTGTCCGTCGCCGCAACTTTTCGCGCCAATTGCAGCACCTGCTGACTACCCGGCTCCACAGCTATGGGGTTGTCTTGATTGGCAGGCTGCGGCCGACCGTGACGCTCAATAAGTTCGATCAGTTGGTGAGGCTCAAAGGGCTTGACCAGATAATCAACGGCACCATTTTGCATCGCGGATACGGCCCTATCGACGGCAGCATAGGCCGTCACCAACAAAATAGGAATCTGCGGTTTATTGGCGCGCACATAGTCCAGCAATTCATGGCCGTCCATGCCTGGCATGTTGACATCGCTGACGATGAAGTCGATTTGAGTATCACCCAACCGGGCCACGGCCGCTTCACCGCAATCCGCTTCTATTACGGTAAAATCCGAGAGCATTAATGTATCGGCGACCGCTTCACGCAAGCTGGCATCATCTTCAACAATTAGAATACGCATGCTGTTCTCCTCATGCTGGACGGTCAGCCCCGAAGGGGCAATTTCAAAATTACCGCCGTGCCCTCACCGGGTCGGCTGTCGATGTGGAATTCACCCTGATGGGCACGAACAATCGCCATGACTACGGGAATACCGAGCCCGGTGCCGTGGCTCTTGGTTGTAAAAAACGGTTCGCGGATCTGGCTCAGGGTAGCGTCATCCATACCGGGTCCATTGTCTTTTACTTCGATCAGCAAGACGTCTTCATGACGCACCGCGCTGACTCGAATTCGAGGGTCGGTTGGAGTTGCCTCATAGGCATTGTTGACCAGATTACAGAGAGCGCTGATCAAGGCATCCTGTTGGCATTGGATGTCGCCACCGTCACTGCGATCGACCCATTCGATGCTGCCGGGAAACTGCTGTAATTTGAGTTGCAGGTTATCTGACATAGCCTGAAATAGTTCAGGGATAGACATGCGGTGAATCAATTTGCACTCACCTTTCACGAAGACCAGCATGTCCTGAACCTGCTGTTCCAGGTGATGCAGACGCCCAATCAGCTTATCGACAAATTGCTCACGTACCGGCTGGCTGACTTTGGGGTTTTTCAGATTCGAGGCGTAGAGCATAGCTGCTGAAAGCGGCGTGCGGATTTGATGTGCCAGAGAGGCAACCATTCGACCCATGGCGGTCAATCGTTCATGCCGTGACAACTGCGCCTGCAACGCCCGGGTTTCGGTTTGGTCGGACAGCAAAATCAACTGCCCGGCGTTATCCAGAGCACAGGTTTCGATACTGACCAGACGACCGTCAACCAATGAAATTTCATGGCCATCGTTTTGACGCGGCTTGAAAGCATGACGAATAATCCGCACCCAGGGCTCGCCCACCAAGTCAGGTGATGCCTCAGTGGACAATAAGGATTGAGCCGCCGGGTTAACGCGACGCACGCGGCCGGTGTTGTCTACAACGACCACGCCCGCAGGCAACAGGTTCAACAGGCTTTCCAACTGATCTGCCAGACGTTCTTTCTCTGACAGTTCGCGCATCCGCTGTTCGCTGACGGTGGCCAGTTCGCCACTCAATTCCAGCACCCGGCTTTCCAACATCTGATAACTTTCCGTCAGCTGCTCGGATACCTGAGTGAAGGTATGAAACGCCTGCTGAAGATCCGCCAGGGACTGATCAGAAACATCCCTTGGCGCTTTTACCGGGACCAGGTTGTCAATGTTTGGCACCGCCATTCAGACTCCCAATGACCATTTTTTGGCACTTTAGAGGGGTTCTGCAAGAGGGATGCCAGTTGATTCCTAGAGGTGGGTACAGGGCGAAAAGCGGGAGTATGGCGAGGCTCTATGGGGAGACGGGAGATGCTATACGGGAGACGCTAAACCCAGCCTTTGCGTCCAGCGTCTCCCGCCAAGCATCAAGCAACCTCAAGAAACAACTTCTCGCTTGTTGATCTTGTACTTACGCATTTTCTCAACAAGAGTGGTGCGACGGATATGAAGTTTTTCCGCCGCTCGGGCGACGACGCCCTGGGCATCGTCCAGCGCCTGCTGAATGAGGTTACGCTCGAGGTCAGTCAGGTATTCTTTCAGGTCCAACCCATTCACCGGCAACAGAGCACTTTGGTCCATGGAAAAGGTAGGGGTGCCGTCCTGCATGGGCGGCATTGGCATTTGGGTGGGCATCATTGTGGTGGTGTCGTCCTGGTCGTCGACATGACGATACTTCAGCGGCAGCTCCTGAACACCAATAACTCCGTAAGGGTGCATGATCGCCAGACGCTCAACCAGATTCGCCATTTCCCGGACATTGCCCGGCCAGTCGTGCCGAACCAGCGACATGATGGCGGCGGAGTTAAACCGAATGGAACCTCGTTTTTCGTTTTCCAGGCGCGCTATCAATTCGTTCAACAACAATGGGATGTCTTCTGAGCGTTCGCGCAGCGGAGGCATCTCGATGGGGAAAACGTTTAACCGGTAGTAGAGATCTTCACGGAAGGAGCTGTCTTCGATCATTTGCTCCAGGTTACGGTGAGTGGCGGCGATGACGCGGATATCGCAGGTAAACGTCTTGTTGCCCCCTACCCGTTCGAAGGTCCGCTCCTGCAGCACTCGCAGCAACTTAACCTGCATTGGTAACGGCAAGTCACCGATCTCATCCAGGAACAAGGTGCCACCTTCGGCCATCTCGAACCGACCGGCGCGGGCGGTTATGGCCCCGGTGAACGCGCCTTTTTCATGGCCAAATAATTCGCTTTCGATCAATTCAGCGGGAATGGCCCCACAGTTAACGGGAACAAAAGGCTTATGGCGACGGTGGGAGTTGTAGTGAAGATTACGAGCGACCACCTCTTTGCCGGTACCGCTTTCGCCCTGGATCAATACAGTGACTTCTTTGTCGGCCACCTGGGTCATCATCTCGCGGACCTGCTGGACACCACGGCTGCTGCCGACCAGCGAGCGAAACAGATTGACCTCGCGACGCTGCCCGCGTCCCCGGGTCAAATCGAACTGTTCCCGGTACATCTGGGCACGGTGCAGGGTATCGAGCAGTTTGTTATAGGTCAGCGGTAGGGGCAGTTTGGCAATGATCTGGCGGCGCAGATCGTCGTCCAGCAGTTCTGATTCGGGGTGTTCGTCGAGCAGTATCACGGGCAGGCCTTCGTCCCAATCCACGACCGATTGCACCATGCGGGCCAGAGAAGGGCTTGTTTTGCCGATCAATACGGCGACCAGTTCACCGGGATTTTCCACTTCGGCCTGCGCCTGAGCCCGCCAGTCCTCACTGGCGACACTGACACTGACCTCCCCCAGAAAGTCGAGAATGACCTTAAACTCACGACGACGCTGCTCGTCGTCTTCAATTAACAGGAGTTTGATCTCACGCCACATTGCAAACCATTCCTCGCAAACATTTCCTCACAAACAAGCAGGTACCCGTCACAGACGAAGTGTGTGCCCGTCAGCAAATTGACTGTCTTCTGAAAGTAAAGACTGTCAGCGCCACCCTGTCAAACTGATGACTCCGTCGCAAAAAAGCGCGTCAGGAATTTGATAATGCCTTGTTTTTCAGGCACTTACCATAATGAGACTGATTTTGTCGTGAAATACGACACAGACTGTTACAAATTCGACGCTCAGGGAGTGCCGCTGGGTGCCGAAAAGGCGTTCAACGGCGTCTATTGTCGTCGATCAACCATTGATTGCCCGGCGCGCCTGATGCAAGTCCGCCGCTTCCGATGCTTTATCGGCTTCCAACTCGGAGATCGATGTCAATACCTGGCTATAGAGGTGAATCAACTGTTCCAGTAGCCGTTTCAGGCGACGACTGGCCAAACAGCCCGTGCTCAAATCAGCATTGATGCGTTCGAGCAACCGGTTGACCGCTCCATCCCATGCTTCCAACTCAGGCAGGCTGCCCATGCTGTTGTGCAAATGAAGGCCCCGCTCAATCAACGCCTGGGCCTGTTCGGTCAGGGCCTGCTCTTCCTGAACCCAATCCATCAGCGCCCTCCCGCGTTCATCTCCGCGAGAGCCTGGTCGCGAATGGCATCCCAGGCGGACTTGATCTGAACCAACAGACCGCTGACTTCATCCAGGATCTCCTGGTCGTTGCGGGCGTTGGCTTCGAACAACCGGCGGATCATGTAATCGTACAAACGCTCCAGATTCATCGCCAGATCGCCGGTATCCATATTCAGGCTGTCCTGCAGCCCGCCGATGATATCGATCGCCGAATTGATCATCTGGCTTTTGCGGTCGTACTCCTTGCGCGCCATGTGGCCCTTGGCGGTGGAGATCCGCGCCAGAGCCCCTTCGAACAGCAGCTGAATAAGCTTGTGGGGGTCGGCGTCCATAATGGAGGTTTCCGTGCTGACCGACTGGTACTGCTTGATCCCCTGAGCGTACATAGACTCACCTCGTTGACCACTGGATGTTTTATGCATAGCCACCTCCCGACCGACTCAAGAACGTCGAACCCGAAAAGCATAATTCAGTTAACGGCCTGTTGCCGGGAAAATTGAGGGGTTTTTACAAATTGTCTCTGTTTGGAGATGGGAGACGCTTAACGGTAGATGGGAGACGCTTAACGGGAGACGGGAGACGCTTAACGGGAGACGGGAGACGCCGTGCCATGCCTTTGCGTTCAGCGTCTCCCGTCAAGCATCGAGCATAAAAAAAACGCATTGGCACAGCCCTTGCGATACCCCTGCAAACATCCCGGTTTTAACGGACCGGGATGGGAAAAACGGAAGCTCTTTGCCGCCCAAGAGGCGAAAAGCGGCTAACCAGTGACCGCCCAACGGCAGGCGCAAGCCTAAAAGGTGTGACATGAGACCTTCACCACTCGCAATAGACCGCTACGACAATCCGTCCCAGCCGGACGACGCTGCGGCCCTGCTCCAATTAGAGGAGCGGGCCCGCTATTGTTACGAGCAAAGCCTGAGCGAACGGGTAAGCAACGAGCACACCGTCCAGTTCCGGGCCGAAGCGCGCGCGCTTTCCCAAAAAATGCTTCAGCTGAATCCGGAACACGGCGCTGCATTGAATCTGCTGGGTCGTATCGCACTGGATGAAGGGTTTTACGATTCTGCTCGCGGTTACATTGAAAAAGCGGTTCAGACCGACAATCGGGATGCCGGTTACTGGTACTCGCTTGGCCATCTTGAGTTGGCCACGGGGCGTTATGAAGAAGCCTTGGTTAATTTCAGTCGCAGCCTGGAACTCGCCCCCGATGAAACGCGAGCGGCTACCTCACTGGTGTATACCTTCGCGCGCCAGGGTAATGTGGTGCAGGCGTTCAATGGCTATCGACAGCTGTTTCGCCTTCACCCGAAGGACGCTCACGTCAGGGCCAAACTGTTCGAGGTTGCCCGCTACATCCAGGCGGATCATTACCAACAGGACCTGGAAGACGAGGTTATTCAGTGGCTGTCCCTGGATGACGTCGACCATGATGGTATGGCACCTCTGGTTGGCTCACTGTTGAAACACAAATATCAACTGGACGACCCCAATGCGGTTGTCGACCTTCAGGATTTAGCCAAAGACGATCTGTTTAAGCTGGCTCTGCGCAAGCTTTATTTTACTCAAGTCTATCTGGAGCCGTTCCTGATTCTGGTGCGCAAACAAATTTTGTTGCACAGTCTTTCCGGTCAGTTTACCGACGCGGCGCTGCTGAAAATGGCAGCCTGTTTCGTCATGCAGGCCAATCACAATGAACACGTATTCAGTCAGGACGAGGAGGAAGTCTCTTTGGTGTCCGGGCTGAAAGAGCTGATCGAGACGGTTTGCCGTGAAAGCACTCCTCAGCCTAACGATGTGCTGAGCGCCCTATTGATGTATGGCATGTACGAGCCCCTGGCGGGCCTGGATGGCAATGAACGGCTCACCGATATTCCCCTTAATCGCTGGCCTGCGTGGGTACGCGGGCTTGTACGGCATTCTCTGCATGAAGTTCGCCAGGAAAAACTCACGGCATACACCATAGAGCGGCTCACGGATGTGCGAAACTCCGTGTCATGCAAAGTGCAGCAACAATATGAAGAAAACCCCTATCCCCGATGGCTGCATCTCGGCTACAGCACGCCTACCAACTATGGCAGAGCACTGGAAACCGAACTGGAAGGCTTCAGGGCGCCCCAGTTTTTCAATATGGGAACCATCCGGGTGTTGATTGCCGGTGCCGGCACCGGTCGCCATGCGCTGCATGTGGCAAAGTATTTCCGCAATGTTGAAGTGACCGCTATCGACCTGAGCCGTCGCAGCCTGGCTTACGCTCAAAGGATGGCGGAACGCTACCGTATTCACAATGTGAGCTTTCGCCAGGCCGACATTTTGGAACTGGATCGATTACACGAACAATTTCACGTTATCGAATGCTCTGGTGTTTTACACCACATGGCGGAGCCGGAAGCCGGTCTGGAAGCACTCAAGGCTTGTTTGTTGCAGAATGGATTAATGAAGATAGGGTTGTACAGCGAGATCGCGCGGAGCATCGTGGTAGAGGCAAGAGACTGGATCGAACGATTGGGCTACCAACCCAACCGGCAGGACATTCGTCGGTTTCGCTCACTCTTGCTGGAGGACCGACTGGAAGGTGATTTCAGCGCTCTGTTTGACAGCCGGGACTTTTATTCCACCAGCGGGTGTCGTGACCTCTTGTTCCATGTGCAGGAACATCGATTTACAGCACCACAGCTGAAAACACTTCTTTCAGAGCATGAGCTGCGCTTCCTGGGCTTTATACTCTCAAGCCACAGCCGTCAGAATTTCAGGAAGACCAACCCGAAACCAGAGCAATGGCGGGACCTGGAAGCCTGGCATCGGTTCGAACTGGATAACCCCGGCACCTTTGCCGGAATGTATCAGTTTTACGTTCAAAAAGAATAAGGCGAGCCGAAGCGGTTCGCCTTATCCTCCCTTCTCTACCAGCCCTTCCACGCTACCGACTGGCCGTAACCTAACCCTATATTCGCTTAACAATCCGCGAAACGTTATTTTGATTTATTGGCGGCGACCAGCGCTTCAAATTGTTGGGAAAGAAAGTCCTCCGTGGACTTCAGCTGGCTGATGATTTTATCGTTGTATAGAAACTTGCTCTTTAACCTGGCTTCCATGGCGGCAATGCGGGCATCCAGGTCGCTGCGATCTTCTTTCACACCCTTCGCATCTTCTTCCAATGCGGTTTCACGACGAGTAATCAAACCATTCGCACCCAACAATCCTTTCATGGTTTTTTCCATTTTGGCGAAAATACCTTCCACCAGTGTGATACTGCCCCGGTCTCCGGTTTTCGATCCGGTTACGCGAAGCATCAGGCCTGCGGCAGGGTCAACCTCACCAGAGGCTTCTTTGCCTTTTACCCCCGGTGTCGAGGTAGTCATTCCGAACACATCAATTGCCCCGGCTTCTATGCTTGAAACCCGTACACTGGACTCGGTGCCTTTGGTCACAGAGAAGATCCCAAAGACAGCGGTGTCTTCATCATACTGAACATCGACGGCTTTACCGGCCGCCAACAAGGTGGCATCGCTATTGATCTTTTGTTTCAGATGCTCGGCCAAGGCATCACCCGTGGTATAAACCCCTGAGTCCAACGTGATGGTTCCTGACTCGGTTCCGTCTATGACCACTTTGAGTTCATTGTTGGTATTGTCGATGGTGACAGCGCTGTTGAAGTCCGCTGCGGCCCCTCCCAACAAATAACCATTGGTGGCGGCCTCGTTCCCTTCACTGGCGGTAAGGTACTGGCCGCTGCCGGTGGCCTCGACGCCGTTGATAGTGCCTTCCACATCCTGCCCTCGCGGCATTTCAGGATCCGTGTCCGCCGTCAGTGAGAAGCCCAATTGGGCTGCGGCTACCACGTTAACCGCCGTCAGGCTGACTTCGGTATCGTTGCCGAAACTGATTACAAACCGGCCATTGCCATCGTCGTTTTGTTCGTAGCTGACGGTGGCTTGCGAATCAAATCCTTGATAGGCCCCCAAGGCCATGCCAAATCCATCGGCGCCGTTGATATTGGGGCCTTGGTCGGCCAATCCCAATACTGTCTGTGCATTGGCATCGGAATCTTTTAACTCGATGGTGGCATCAGCGCCGTAGGTGGATTCGGTGGCCGTGCCATTTTTGGAAAGCGTCTCAAAGTAAAGCTGGTTGCTCGCATCCAAACGGGCGACGACATCACCGGCCTGAAATTCTCCACCGCCTCCCGCCGAGGTTAACGCGGTATTCAAAGCCTGCTGAATAACGGCCAGATTGGATTCGGCATCATTGGTATCGGCGGTACCATCGCCATCGACGGTCACCTCAATATCGACGCCATCCACTGTCAACGTAAAATTGGCTGGGGTAGCGCTGAAGTCCACCCCCGCAGAGAGATCGACGGAACCGGCAGTGGTTGTGGCACCCATACCGTCTTTGGTGATTTCCAATTCCTGAGCCGAGCCGGTGGCATCGGTGGTCAACACCAAGCCGTTGGAATCGAGCGATGCAGTTACCACCCCGGCCCCCAACGTATTGTCGAGTGCTAGCTGGATATTGCCGAGCGTGCTGCCCTCCGTCGCGAAATCGACGTCTATGGTGTAATCCGTTCCGTTTAGATTGAACTGGAACTGGGAGGGGTCACTGGCGAAATCCACATCTGATCCAAGGCTGCGGCTGCCTTTAACCGTTTGGGCTCCTGCGGCCCCTGCCTGAATTGCGGCATCGGCATTGATAGCAGCCTCTATGGCTGCGGCCAGATCGGCGGAGGTTTCATAGGTGGCTGCACCAATGGAAATAGCACCGGATGTCACATCCGACATACGATTGGACAAACTAAGGGCGATGCCGGCATCCGCCGACAAGGTAACCCCGCTGGTGCCGGCACCCGCCTGCAGCCCCAGTAAATCCGCGCCGGTTACGTTGATGTTGCTTAGGTCGATGGTTTGGGAGCCTGCCGCCGGGTCGGTTCTGAATATCAGGCGATTGGCGTCGTTAAATTCGGCGCTGACAATACCATTCAGACCAGCATTATTGAGTTCGGACTGAATGTAGGTCAGAACGTCCTCGCGGTCTCGGTCGACAGAAACATTACCATCGGTATCCAATACATCGGACCAGTCCTCATCCAGCGTGATGGAATGCACACCATCGGCGGCGGTACCGGTTAACGTTAAATCAAAACTGACCGTATTGGTGTCGAAATCGATACCTTGATCGCTGGTGACAGCGAGCGTGCCCGGCAGAGTGCTGGCACCGAAGGCCGTATCGTTCAGCGTGCTGAAATATTGACCGGCTACCTGCCCTTGGCCCAAAGGCGCGAGACCCAAAGTGTTGGCGAGTGTGGGATCGACCGCTGCGATGTTAACGGTGGACGCCGACCCGAATTTGGAAGAAACAATAGAGAGCGACTGGTTGTCGCTGTCGAAATTAACGGTCGCGGTATGGCCTGTGCCGGAAAACGCGGTATTGACTGCGTTTTGAATCATCAAAGCCAGGTCATCACCGTCGCTATAGGTCCCCTGCTCCAGAATCACGTTACGGCTGGTGCCGTTCAATTCCAACGTAAAACCATCGTTACTGCCGCCAATCACCACATCAGAAACGAAGTCGAGCGCACCCGCGCTCAGGCCGGTCCAGGTGGCTTGGGTGGCGGCTTTGTCGATCACGATGTCGTAGGTACCGGGTTTGGTTTTGTCGCTTTGTGTAACGTACCGAATCTGGCTGTCGGTAAGGGTTTGTTGTTTGGCTAAAAGCCCTGCCATGGCCTCGGCATTTTCATTCAGCGCAGCTACGAATTTGGTGCGGTTTAGCGTCAATTTGAAGCCATCTGTCTGGTCGGTTTCAAGCCCGACGTCAGCAAGGCTGCGGAAATCCGCCCCGGTCAGCCCCTCAACAATGGAGTTGAGGCCGCTGCGAATCTGTGAATAGACCGAACGCAAGGTGGAATCACCTAGAAGCAGGCCTGCGGTCTGTTCCTCCGGGTCGTACTTGTTTACCTCGTCGTAGACCACCCGGAATTGATTGTAGGCTTCAACGAAGCTTTCCATCTTATCCGCCACGCTGCCCGTATTGCGGCTGACATTCAGGCTGATTGTCCCATCGGTTACCTGGCTGGCATTGAGCGTGACGCCTTTGATCACTTCGGTGATCTGGTTGCTCTCTGAGCGAATTTCCAAACCATTGACCCGCAGAATGGCATCTTCGCCTTTCTGGGTCTCCGACATATTGGAGTTCGGATCATTTTGCGCGGCGTTGTAGGCAAGACCCTGCAGCCCGGCATCACCGTTAGCGGTGATTTCCATGCTGGTGGAATCGCCGGTTTCATCGCTGGTCAGCAACAGCCGGTAGCCGGAGCCGTCGTAAACAATGCTTGCGGTGATACCGTCCACATCTTTGTTGATAGTGTCTCGCAGACCGGAAAGGGTGTTGTTTTCAGAGGTGATATCAAGAGTAAAGGTAGTGGTTTCGGGGTTCTGCTCGAAACTGACGTAATCGCCCGTATTCTCATCGTAGGTGGTGGTACCCAGCTTGATGGTCAGTGTACCGGTTCCCACCGTGTCACTAACCGAGGTGTAAGCCTTAGAGGCCAACGTATGGGCACTGGCGACTTGGTCGACCGCAACTCGATAACTGCCCGGGTCGGCGGTGGAATTCGTGGTGGCGGTCAGGGCACTTTCATCGCTGCTGGTAGCGGTGGTCCCCTGGATGAGATTGGCGCTTGAGAGTCCGGCTGCAGCGCTTTGAACACTGCTCAGCACATTGCGCAATTCACCGAAGGCGGTGATTTTGGCCTGGACTTCCGCTTCTTTTTGATCGAGACGCAGATCAGTCGCTTCGCGTTCGGCCGCGATGATCTGATCCGCCAGGTCTGATGTCAGCAGACCCGAACCGATGCCCAAAGATTGAATGCTCGCCATAGTGTCACCCGATGTGAATAGCCATTGTCATTTTGGTTGTCTTTTAGACAGGCCCAAAATAATGACAGGATATCGAGTGTATCGGCCGGGGCCTGAAACACTTGATACCCTGTCTGTAACTGACTGTTGCTATCTTGTCAGGTTTTGTTGATCAGATCCTCAGACCTGAGCGGAAAACAACAGCAATGGCTCTTCCTGATTCAATTTTTGGGCCAACGATACAGCTTCTTCTCCTGGGATTTGGCGAATCAACTCTTCCGACTGTTTGTCGTACACCCGGATAATGGTGAGTCCTGCCTCTTCGTCCAGTTGAAAGCTCAACTTGCGCTCCGTGTTCTGAACATAATCGTTCAGGGTAGCCACGGCCTGCTCCAATTCCTCGGCTCTTGAAGCCTGACCGGAAGCTCCGGTCTGTTCTTCCTGGGCTTTGGTGTAGAGGCTGGCCGACTTCAGCGAGCTCTCGTTCACCGGGCTGAGCCCCGCTTCCGGCAAAACCTTACCGGTTTTTGGGCTGTCCGGTGTCGTCCGCGCCGCTGAACGTTCAGGGCGCGGGCTGTACGAGGCTTGATTGATATTGCTCAAGTCACTCATTGCACACCTCCAATCACCGTCGGTTAAACAAAGGGTTCATCCGTTTCGGGATGAGGATAAGGGCCTTTTCAGGCCCCTATCCGATTACCCCTGTTAACCGAGCAGTGACAGCACCTGCTGCGGCCGCTGGTTGGCCTGCGCCAGGATGGAGATACCAGCCTGTTGCAGCACCTGAGTTCGTGACAGCTCAGCCGTTTCGGCGGCGAAGTCGGCGTCTTTGATCCGAGAGTTCGCAGCCGTCAGGTTCTCTGCAGTCACCTGCAGGTTGCTGACCGTGGACTCGAAGCGGTTTTGCAAAGCACCGAGTTCGGAACGCTGTCTGGATACGGTATCCAGGGCGTTGTCGATCGCGGAGATCGCTGCCTGAGCGCCTTCGTAGGTGGAAACGTCCACATCCTTCAGGAACTGGCCATCTTCACCACCACCGTAGGTGCCGACCTTGAAGCCGAGCGAGTCAACTTCGTCGTTACCGTTGGTGCCGCCGCCAATTTCGATTTCCTTGGCGGATTTCAGCGTGACCGTTGAGTAGGTGGTTTCGTAAGTGTCACCTTCTGTCGCGACACCACGCTCACCGGCCACATCACTGGTAGTGGCTGTACCGATATCCGCTTCACCGATACCGTCTTGAGCGGAATCAAGACCGATGGCGGCCCCGAAGCCAATGCCTTCGCCCTGGTTGTTCGCTTCATCGTTGTCGATCGCTACAGAGATGTTACGGCCATCCGAAGCGGTCAAGGTGATGGACTCACCATTGTCTTCAGCCGTCACACCGGTCTGGGCAGACTTGGCATTGATCAAATCAATGGTCTGCTGACGGGTGCGGCCTTCATCCACTTCACCTGTGCCATCGTCCAGCAGGGTTACGCTGCCGATGGAGACACCGTTGATGTAAATTTCACCAGTGTCACCCACGTCGTAGTTGGCGCCGGTGGAAGACGTGGCTGTCGCGAAGCCCGATCCGTCACCACCGACTACTGTGGTGGCGTTAACGGTGGCTGTTACACCCGTCTCGTCACTTACGTCGTTGATGGCAGCGGCGACCGCAATACCAGAAGCCGTTTTCAAACTGGACTTGATGGTACCGCCATCACTGGCTTTAGTCGCAGAGGCTTGGTCACTGTTCGGATCAGCCGCACCGATGTTGACGCCATTGATGACCAAGTCGCCGTCACCCAGGCCGGTTAGTGGTTGTGTAATAGCGATGTTGCCATTGCTCGCAGTCACTGCCTCACTGGAAGTCACACTCAATGCCACAGCACCATTAGTGTTGAGGAATGTTGTGATTGACTGCGCGGTCACTGCGGTAGAACCGCGAGTACCCACTAGTGCTCGGTTAGTGGAGATACTGAATTCCCCTACATCGCCATCGGCAACTTCCACATCCTTAATATAACCAACCGCAACAACCTGACTACCAAGGGAGTTGGCCGCTGTAGTACTTGCGGTAATTTGTAGCGCCGTTGTGCCACCGGTGCGTCCGGTCACTGTCACATCGATGTCATCACCACTGTTACCTGAGGTGGTTACCAACATTGTGAACGCCAGCGTATTACCATTGATATCAGTCACTTGAACGTCAGCATTGGATTCAGTACCCAATACAGTCGCAACCAAAGTACCGGAAGTCAGTGCGTTAATGGCTTCGGCAAAGGATTGCGAGGTGTCGGAAGACGAACCGGCAAACGTAATGGTTCCCAGTGACACACCCGAGGTGCCGGTGTCATAAATATTCAACACCGTACCTGTGGTCTGATTATTCAGGTCAGCACCGTCGAAAGTAACTTTGGTTTCAGCGACTGCATTGACGCCAGTAAACTGGTTCAGTGCGTCTCGGATCTTATCAGCACCAAAGTCCGCACCTGCACCAGTGGTACTTTGCAGGGAAATATCTCCGCCAGAGCCAAGTGTTACAGAGTTCCCCTGACCGTCGGAGATAGTCAAAACCTCTCCGCCAGCCGTACTGAAAGCAATTGATTCACCAGTAGTGGCATTACTGATAAACGCCAACCCTTTCCCTTCAAGACCGAAACTCACGGAACCATTATTAATGGAATCCAAGGTTGTTTCAGTGATGCGGGTAGAGGTCAACTGGGCAGTAGCCCGGTCGTAAGTACCGGCTGCCAGGCCTGAGTTGGCCAAATCACCATTACCGGTACCGGATCCACCAGTGATCACGATACTGTCAGTATCGCCAGCGGCAACCAAGGTATAGCCACCCTCATAGGTGGTGTAAGACCCTGTGTTGGTAGAGGTATTGTAACTGGAACCCGCCGCCAAACCGGTGGCTTGGGCAACCTCATCCAGGCTCAAACTGCCGAAGCCGTTGGCGGTATCGAAACCGATGGAGATGTTGCGACCATCTTCAGCTTGCAAGGTAATACCCAACGCATCAGAGTCGGTGTTAACCGCAACAATACCGGTTTGATCACTTACAGCGTTGATTGCCTGAGCGACGGAAGCCCGGGTACTGGCTGAATCGGAAGAGGTTTGCAGTTCAATCTCGACACCGTTCAACACCAGAGTACCGCTAGTAGCCTGGGCTTCCATTTCGGTACCGGCCGCCACGTTGGTGTTAACGAAAGCGTTCACACCAGTCTGGTCGCTTACTTTGTTGATGGCCGCGACTTTGGCGATCGCAGAGGCTTCCACGTTGGCGATAGAAGCTGTGTCGTCCTGAGCATTGGAAGAACCAATGGAGACACCGTTAATCACCAGATCGTTGTTTTGCAAACCATTGTCGGTACCAATGGCGGAGACACCTGACTGAGCGGATGAACCCAGTTTGGAGGCTGTCAGCTCGGAGATTTTTACGTCTACGGTCTGACCGGCGTTGGCGCCGATCTGGAAGGTACCCTGGAATTGACCGTCGAAGAGGTTACGACCGTTGAAGTTGGTTTCTTCAGCGGTACGGCTGATCTCCGCAACCAGTGCACTGACTTCCTGTTGCAGAGCAACACGGTCGTCGTCGGAGTTGGTGGCGTTGGCAGACTGAACCGCCAATTCACGAATCCGCTGCAGGTTGTCGGTCATGGAACCCAATGCGCCTTCAGCGGTCTGCGCCAGGGAGATACCGTCGTTTGCGTTACGGATCGCCTGGTTCAAACCGCGGGTCTGGGATTCGAAGCGAGTGGAAATCGCCAAGCCCGCCGCATCGTCTTTAGCGCTGTTGATGCGCAAACCGGACGAGAGGCGTTCAAGAGCGGTTTGGTTTGCGCTCTGTGAACGGTCCAGGTTGCGCTGGGCGTTCAGAGAGGCAATGTTCGTGTTGATAATTTGAGGCATGGCTCTTATCTCCTTCGCCCTTCCAACCGCACTGATGGACGCTTGGCGCTGGCGATGTTGTTCATTTACGTCCTAGTTAACGGCCCCTCCACATCACCCTTTAATAACCTTTTCGAATAACCATGATTATTTTAATCACCTATGTAATCCTTTGGCACAGTCCATGCTTTACACCTACCATAACTTACAGACATTGCCGCCCCAGGAGCGCTGTTAATGAACCAGGCCAGTGAACTGCAGACCAAAATGGCTTTGATGCGTCAAAAGAACGACGCTTTCTTTAAGGCTCATGAGCCCGTGATCTATAAACTGATCAAAGACAAAACCCTGGATCACAGCGAAATCAATATCATTCCTTCCGATGACGGTGCCCAGCTGGAAATCGACGTCAGCGAACGAGGCTCCTATCGCTATTACGGGCAAGGTATTGCCTACTCCGAACGGGAAGCGGCAAAGTTCCTGGCTCAATATGCCGATGGCAACACCATTAACAGCCTTGCCCCGCCCCCGATTGAATCCTTTATCTTCAACCGGACGGCCTCAAACCATTTCAAACAGTTGGCGACCGACCTGTCACCCCGAATCAACTACGGCTTCCAATATCCCATCGAAGGCTTCATGCCTTTCATGGTGATACTGGGCGTGGGGCTGGGGTTTCATATTGAGAAAATCGTCGAAGAGCGGCGTATCGGAAGCCTGATCATTTTTGAACACAGCCTGGACCGGTTCATCACCAGCCTTTATACCCTCGATTGGGAATCGATCTACAAACCGTTCATGACCAGTGAGAACGGCTCCATCCAGATCGTTTTGTCCTACGGCACTATCAAAAACAACCATCGTGCCGCTCTGTGGAATGAGCTCATCAAATACGCGCCTCACTTTCCCTTCAGCACCGTCCTTTATAACCACCTGATGGACGAGACCAATAACGACATCATTTCTAAAATACAGACGGACGTGACGACCTTCACCAACCAGTGGGGTCACTTTGACGACGAGCTGAACCAATACAATAACGCGCGCCATAACCTGCTACAGGCCACCAAAGTGCTTGCCCCCACCCGTTTCAATGCCAACCCCCATATCCCAGTGGCGATCATGGGCGGCGGGCCATCCTTGGAAGGTAAAATAGATCTGCTGAAGGCAAATAGGGACAAAATGCTGCTCATCAGTTGCGGCACCTCCATTGGAACACTGTACAGTTACGGTTTAAAGCCTCATATCCATGTCGAGCTTGAATCGGACCTGATCACCTACGAGGCCCTGAGCAAATCCACAGACGAGGAATTCCGCAAAGGCATCCTGCTGATCGCCGCCGCCCAGGTAAACCCATTGGTCGGTACCCTGTTCGATGATAAATGCATCTATTTTAAAGACTCGTCTTCGTTGGGTGCCCTGTTCGTTGAGGACCAGCGGGATGTCGTATCCAACGTCACCCCGACCTGCACCAATGCGGGTGTCGCACTTGCGGTGCGCATGGGTTTCAACCAGATATTCCTGCTGGGAACCGACTACGGCTTTGTTGACAAAGAGAAACATCACGCTCCAGGCTCCATCTACTACAAGGAGGGTGTATCCAAACCATTGGAAGAGTCAAACGACTTCGCCAAGCACAATCTGGTGGAAACTACCTCTGTCATGGGGAAAACCATGTGGACCAAGCCGATGTACTTCACGGCCAAGCGACGCGTGGAAGAAACCATTCGGTATTATCACAAGCAGGGCAAAAAGGTATATAACGGCAGCGACGGTGCCGTTATCCAGAATGCACCCTGGGTCTCCACCGAAAAAATGACGCAACTGCTTGAGAAAACCGAGGTAGGCGCCACCCCCGACGATCTTGTCGCCGGTATATTGGAATTCAGCAGTGAAATTAACCCGACGGTTATTGATCACCGTTCAGAGGAAATGATTGAGGTCGTTTCCTCCATGATGGACGTACTGATCAAGAAAGAGCCGAAGAGCACCAGCCTGTT
Organism: uncultured Saccharospirillum sp.; assembly: GCA_965652395.1. GTDB lineage: Bacteria > Pseudomonadota > Gammaproteobacteria > Pseudomonadales > Natronospirillaceae > Saccharospirillum. Next base: position 60,424 of record CBFGUW010000009.1, read on the forward strand.
CGATATTTCGAATTACGTCTTCCAATGCAATAACACCCTATCCCGGGAGTTCGTCGCCAAACTGGGAGCTCGGACTTACTTTGTGCGCGGGCACATCTGGATCTTCCTGATGTTCTATTTCACCTACTGCGCCCTGGCCAAAACACCCGAAGACCGGATGTATATCAACACCTATCTGCGCAAATGGGTTAAAGAGAACAAGAAGCAGTTGACCCATATGATGAGGGAGATCATGTTTCAAAAAGTGCCGGTTGAAGAAGACCCTTGGGTGGTTAAGCCGTTCGATCGGCATGAGTAAGCCTCGAAGAAGAAAAGACGGTCACTTTGGATATGAGAGTGACCTTCCCTTCCCCACCACAGCGATAGGACCAACTCAAAGCTTGACAAGAAATATCGATCCTTTATTGTAGCCTCTGCTGTCTTAGGGACAAATGGACCATAAGGTCAAGAACTCACAGGGACGAAGTTATGAAATGTCTATCACTCCTCATCATCTGCCTCACTACCTGCCTTCAAGCTTTTGCCGCTTCTGACAGAATCACAATTAATCAAGTGTTTACCACAGCAGATGGTAGATTCGCCGTTCAGGCCACTGGGATTCCTCCCAATGCCAACCAGGAGCAACCTTGCCATACTGAAGAATGGGCAAAAAAGTGGTTTGGGTTTAAAGTTGATGAAAACTCACAGTCTTTAGTTGCCACGCTTTTGTCCGCCAAGGCAAGAGGCGTATCTGTAACAATCGGCTCTTCTGGATGTGAGGGCGCTTGGCACAAAATCACTTCTATATACTCTGATTAAGCATGCATACTACGGCATCAGCATCTTACTTTAGTAATCCACTTCAAATGAAACAACCAAAAGGACTAAAAGTGAAAACACTCACTGTTTTTTTGTCACTGCTCGTTACTCCCTGCGCCTTATTGGCTGCCGAAACCCATGGAAAGATAAAACATCTTTACTCTAACAGAGAAGGTGTTGCATTGTTCACGTTAACTACCCAACCAGGCGAAAGACCAAGCTGCGCTACAAATCATATGTGGGATTTCAAACTAGACTTAAGCAACCCCTATTCTAAAGAAATGATGAGCCTTCTATTGATGGCGCAAGCCACCGGCAAGTCAATTGGAGTAGGCTATAGTGGCAGCTGCGGAGAAGGTTTTCCCGCTATAGAAGCAAGATATGTTTATTTTGCCAACCAGAACTAAGCATTTATGTATGAAATGCCCTCATGCGGAAGGAATAGAGGGTATTCCTTTAAAGGGAAGTAGCTCCAAGCCCTTTTTTTGCAATCCAGCGCAAGCGGCAGGGTTGAGGATTGAAACCCCATAACATCAGTTGCCGCAGCCATGTCTGACGCCAGCGAACCGTTTGAAACAGTCACAGATTTATAAATCAGGCTTAAGCACTCTACTAGCCGTACAGCACCTTTCCCTTCACCACTTGGATGAGGCCTTACAACAATTTTGCAGGTGTATGGAAAGTGACTCGGCAGGGCCTCTGCCAAATGTTGATACAGTATGGATTCAGAAATACCTGAAATTCGAATAGGCTCCAAAGCTATCAATAAACAAGGGCTCGTAGGTTCAGGGTAAGTTTTAATATTTTTTTTAAGCTGACGCCAATACTGATTCAGTACCACTCTCACTTTACGAAGGCTACCCCCTAACTCTCGGTAAGCAACCTCTCTAGCAACAGTATCCGGCACCCAAATTTCATCAGGCAGTATCAACTCACCATTCGGCTCCAAAAATCTTTCTCGGTAGTTCGCCCAATAATCCAAATAGGAGGCTACAGGCTTACCCTTCACTTTGGCCTCAGCAATCGCCTGACGCTCAAAATCCGTTTGCCAACCGGTACCCGTTAGCACAAAGTCGGTATCTACCCACTGCTCCACTATCCTGTCAGCCATCGGGCTCTCTCTGAATATTTTCAGCGCTGGCCCTTTCAGGTGGCACAGAAAATCCAGCCGGTTCCGCATCGCCAGGCACCAATACAGGAGTTGGTTGGCGCCACCGGCGTCGTGACTGACTACTAAGACGGTCGGTTTCATGATGAGTTAGAGAAGTAAACCGTAGAGGAGTACATCGTGATATTGCCCGCTGCCAAATATTGCCTCCTTTAACCGCCCTTCCTGTTCAAAACCCAACTTCTCGGAGAGTTTGGCCATGGCTTGGTTATCGGCGAAACATCCGAGATAAAGTCGTCTCAGGTTTAAGTGGTTTTTACAGTGACGAAGGATGATTTGGGTCGCTTCATAGGCGACGCCTTTGTTCCAGTAGGATTTTTCACCGAGCAGGAAGGCTAATTCGGCGGAACGATTATAGTGGTCAATACGTTGTACGGCGATGTTGCCAAGATGGGTCGATGTTTCCAGCCAATAGATGGCGAAGACCAGTTTGGTTGCGTCGTCATCCAACGTTTCGACATAGCGTCTTACCTGGGCGGGCGTTTCAGGTTTGCGGAAGTGGCTGTTGTATTGGTTGACCTCTTCATCCGAAAACCAGGACGGGTAGTTGCCGGAGAGCTCTTCAACACCTAAGCGTTTAAGCCCCAGGCGGGCGGTTTGATACATAAAGGTGGGTTCTGTCTCGTTCATGAGTTGCCCTTTAGTGTTCGATAGGCATTCTTGAATTGCTCGGCAATCCAAACACACTCCGATTCATCCAAATCATACATGCTGATCAGCAGGCCTAAAAATCGCTGATCCTTCATGTTCTCGGCTACAGGACAGATTCCAACAGAATAATCGACTTCCGCTTCGGCAACAGACCAGGGATAAGGACCAAACGCGACTTTTTGCTGATACATGGGTAGTCGGTGAACGTTCACATAACCGCACACCACGCCCGGTACGCCGAGGTTGTTAAGTTCGTCCGCTAGTACCTTATTGGTGATATCGGCATCCTTAAGTTTAAAAGGCAGCACGTAGTAGGCGTGGTCCGACGTTGAGTTTACGGGCGTACTTTCCAACCAGTGCTCGGTTGAAAGTGATTGAAGGATCACACCCACCTTGGTTTGATTGTGCTCCAACAACTGCGGCAGCTTTTTCAGTTGTTCTCGGCCAATCGCTGCTTCCAGTTCCCCTAACCTGAAATTGAATCCAACCATATTGGTGGGGTCGGTAATCGGGCTGCCGGGCAGTGCCGATTCGGCATGGTTACGGATCATCCGCATTTTTAGAGCAAGGTCAGCATCACGGGTAATGCAGAAACCGCCCTCACCGGTATGAATGTGCTTGTGGTAGTTGAGGCTAAAGCCCCCAATATCGCCCCAATCCCCCAGGTAGCGGCCTTTGAACTGAATACCCGGAGCCTGGGCAACGTCTTCTATTACTTTCAGGTTATGTTCGCGGGCGATGTCCATAATGGCTTCTATTTTCGCAGCGTGCCCAAAGATGTGGGTGACAGCGATTGCGCGGGTGCGAGGTGTTATTTTCGCGCGAACCTGTTCAGGATCGAGACCATAGAAATCCTCTTCTATATCGGCGAATACCGGTATCCCACCCCAAATCAAGATAGCGGTAGCTGTGGCGCTCATGGTCCACGGGGAGACGATGACTTCATCGCCCGGTTGAATGCCAATGGCACCCATGCCCGCCATCAACCCAGAGGTAAGAGAATTAAATACTATGGCCTCAGGTACATCAAAGTAGTCGGCCAAGGCTTTTTCAAACGCCAACACCTCTCGGCCCCCGTTAAAATCAGGATGCCAGGCGCCGATAAACTGAGACAGACAACCGCTGTCCATTACTCGGGCTACGGCGGCTTTTTCTTCCGGGCCTAGAGGGTTGTAGCGGCGCCACTCTTTCATGCGGAGCTCTCCTGATTCAATAATCGGCTTATGGCGCGTTGCGCTTCAATGGCCAAAGCGTAGCTATCATCTTCGGCGCCCGCCATTACTTCCAGGGCACGGTCAAGAACCTGAGCCTGATAGCGTTCAAAAGGTAGATTGTGAACCAGGCGGCTGGCTCCCGCCTGGGTTTCCAGTAAATAGCGGCCGCCGTTAACCCATTCCAGCTCCAGGTCGCCCTGGCGAATCGACATTCCATTAAAGGGGCTGGTTTCCAGGTTGGGGATGATATAAACCTCGGCTCTCCCCATCATCATCTTCACAGCGGGTCGGTCGGGATGCAGCGATAGCACCTCCGTTTCTGTGATCACGCCAAAGGTTTTCATCAGCAAGGTTATGAAATGAATACCGTTGTGAACCAGCCCTTTCGAATAATGAACCTGACAGGTAACCGCCCCCTCTGAAGGGATTTTTCCCAGCCATTCCAGGGTGCCAGGGTCATAATTTCGGATCAGGTTTACCATAACCCGGCAGCCGGTTTCACGAACAATCCGCTCTATTTTCTCTAGCTCAGTTTCGTTGGCGGTAACCGGTTTTTCCAATAGGATCAGTCTTGGTTGTTTGGCGCAAGCCCATTCAAGATGAGTCGCATGCAGCTCGGTGGGAGAAGCGATAACAATCAGATCCCATCTGATCTCATCCGACACCTCGGCCAACGATGCTTTCGCCTGCCCTTGATAGGCCGTTTCAAAAAACTGACGCGCGGTGAAGCTGGGGTCAATAGCTATGAAGAGGTCGGGTTTGATTCCGGCTATGGCTCGGGCATGGGTTTGCACCCGATCGGGGTGCTCCAAATCGTATTTCAAGCCTATCCCGCCTAATCCAATCAACAGCACGTTCATGGTCAATCCAGGTCCATTTGCGCCAGCGTTCGGAACTGCACTTCAGCCATGGTCCAGTCCGCTTCGGTATCGATGTCCACGACCCGGTAACGGGGTAGATGAACCCCCAGGCTAGTTTCGCCAAAAAACTCTGTTTTATAGGCAAAGGCTTCGATACGGCCCCAGTAAAACTGTCCCGCGTCGTGGTAGAGGGGCTCCAAATCCTGCGAACGCTTAAGCATATTTTCCGGCATCCAGGGGATGACGTATCCCTGGTCAAGCAACCGAACGCTACGCTGAACCGGAAAAGCGTGTTCGGTGATGCTATAGGCATAGTTTGCCTCGGGGTTCGCCACTAATTGGTCGAGACCGGCTTTTAAATACTTCGGTCGGGTAAAGGGGGCTGTGGCATACAGACAACAGAGGTACTCGCAGCCTTCGGTATTGCTCTGCACCCATCGCGCGGCGTGAGCCATCAGGTCAAAGGTATTGGCGTGGTCATCGGCCAATTCGGCAGGTCTAATAAAGGGTACGTCCGCTCCCTGCTTGCGCGCGACATCCGCGATTTCCTGGTCGTCGGTACTCACGATCACCTGACTGAACAAACCGGATTCCAGCGCGGCACCTATGGAGTATGCGATCAGAGGCCGGTCGACGAAGGTCTTGATGTTCTTTCGTGGAATGCGTTTGGAGCCACCACGAGCCGGAATAATACAGACGTTCATGATAATTCCTTAAGTCAGGTGATCGACCAGAACCTTGATAACCTTGTCCTGATCGTCAAACCCCAGGGTCGGGTATAACGGCAGGCTGATGGCTTCCTGGTAATAATGCTCCGCCCGGGGAAAGTCCCCGGCTTTGAACCCCATGCTTCGGTAGTAAGGCTGAAGATGTACCGGAATGTAATGAAGGTTCACTCCGATATCCGCCTCCCGTAAAGCCGCAAACAGCGCATTGCGAGAGATAGGCGCGTTAGCATTCACCCGAATAATATACAAATGCCAGGCGGAAGTGCCCTCTGCATGCTGCCAGGGTAATGTTAAAGGCAAGTGCTCCAGGGCCTGGTTGTAACGGGCCACCCGCTGGCAGCGCTGCTCGACATATTCCTCAAGGCGCGTTAACTGGCTTAACCCCAGCGCGGCCTGCAGCTCTGTCATTCGATAATTAAATCCGAGCGACACTTGTTGGTAATACCAGGGGCCGTCCGGCGGCTGGGTCATTTCTTCCGGGTCACGGGTTATGCCGTGCGACCTCAGATGGCGCATCCGCGCATCCAATTCGGCGTCCTGGGTTAACGCCATGCCGCCTTCCGCCGTGGTAATGATTTTAACCGGGTGAAAGCTGAAGACAGTGATGTCACTGTATCGGCCACAACCAATAGGTGTACCGGCATAGTAACCGCCAATGGCATGGGAGGCATCTTCAATGAGGGCAAAGCCATAGCGCTCTTTAAGCGCCTTTAAGGCTTTCATGTCGCAGGGCTGACCTGCCAGATGGACGGCTACCACGACCTTGGGCAAGCGGTTATCCCGTTCTGCGCGTGCCAATTTTTCTTCCAGAGCTTTGGGGCAAAGGTTGTATGTCTGCGGATCGATATCGACGAAATCCACTTTCGCTCCGCAATACAAGCCACAATTGGCGGAGGCCACAAAGGTAATGGGCGATGTCCACAGCCAATCGCCCTCGCCCAACCCCAACGCCAGACATGCCAAATGCAGCGCCGAAGTTGCGCTATTGACGGCCAAGGCATGATTAGCCCCTACCCGCGCCGCCATGGCTTGCTCAAAGGCATCGACCTTGGGACCCTGAGTGATGAAGTCCGATCTCAGTGTCTCTACGACAGCGTCGATATCGGCCTGGGTGATGTCTTGTTTTCCGTATGGAATCATAATCCCAGTGACTGGTTCAGCGCCTTGATCTGGTCGACGGTCATGAAATCCTCGTTCGTGCCGGAATCGTATTGAAAGCCGACTTCAGCCGGTTTCCCCACTTCGCCCAGACGGTTGTGACTGAAATTGATGTTAACGTCCGAGAACTTGATCGAAGGCGTAATCACAAAATGGTCGTCGAACTCTATGGTCCGATAGGAATCGTCGCGCGGCACCATCTGCTCGTGCAGTTTCTCACCCGGGCGAATGCCGACCACCTTCTGCGGGACGCCGGGGGCAATCGCCTCGGCAAGATCGACAATGCGAACAGAGGGAATTTTCGGCACAAAGATTTCGCCGCCATACATGCGCTGAAAACCCGTCATAACCAAATCGACACCCTGTTGGAGGGTAATCCAGAACCGGGTCATCTCGGGGTCAGTAATGGGTATTTCAGTGGCGCCTTCGTCCACCAACCGTTTGAAAAAGGGCACGACCGAACCGCGCGAACCGACCACATTACCATAGCGAACCACGGCAAAACGTGGCACGTCGCCGCCGACCATATTATTGGCAGCGACGAACAGTTTGTCGGATGCCAGCTTGGTGGCCCCATAAAGGTTTATAGGGTTGGCGGCTTTATCGGTGGAGAGCGCAATGACTTTTTGAACGCGGTTTTCAATGGCGGCACGAATAACATTTTCAGCGCCATTGATGTTTGTGCGAATGCATTCGGTCGGGTTGTATTCAGCGGCAGGCACCTGCTTCAGTGCCGCGGCGTGAATTACATAGTCGACCCCTCGGAACGCCTGCATGACCCGCTCTTTGTCGCGCACGTCGCCAATGAAATAGCGCATACAGCTCTGGTTGAATTCCTGCTGCATTTCGAACTGTTTGAGTTCGTCACGCGAGAATATCACGACCCGTTTGGGCTTGTAGCGCTCAAGAATCGTCCGGGTAAATTGCTTGCCGAAGGAACCGGTTCCCCCAGTGATCAGAACTGACGCATTATCAAACACAGGCGGATCTCCACGAGCTGTCAATCATTTGGCACAGAAGCCTTTTTATCTCCCCAGCATTTTATGTGCCATTCGAAGCAAAACCGGATGCTGGCGGTGGGTTAGCGGAGCTCTACCACCAGTATAGCGGCTCAGACGATGGCTGCTTTAATCCACCAGTAGATCCCAGCTAACAGCGGTATGGCGCTCGACTGCTGTGTTGACGCGTTTGCCGATCACCTCATCCAAATGCTTTGGTGCCAAGCCATAGCCTGGCCGGACACTGCGGACAGACTCTGCCGTTATCAGGTCCCCAGCGGCCAGATCTTGCACGAAATAGAGGGATCGGCGGAATTTCACATTGCCCAATTCACTGCTTGGGCGGCCATAATTGACCTGCCCCAGCGCCTCCCAGGCGATCCGGGTGTCACGGCACAGCTGTTCGAGCTCTTCGGGTTCCAAAGAAAAACTGTCATCCGGCCCACCTCCCTGGCGATCCAGTGTGAAATGCTTTTCGATCAAACAAGCCCCCAGCGCGACCGACGCTATGGCCGTGGCGTTGTCGAGAGTGTGATCCGACAGGCCGGTCATCACGCCAAAGCGTTCGGCCATGTCTGGCAGTGTTCTGAGGTTGTAATCTCCGGCGGGGGCCGGGTACCCGCTGACACAATGCAGCACGACCAGTTGTTCGCACCCGGCCTGCCGTGCGGTATCGATGGCTTCGGCTATCTCGGTGGCATCCGCCATGCCGGTGGAAATGATCATGGGCTTACCGGTTTGCGCCACATAGCGGATCAGTGCCAGATCCACCGCTTCGAAGGAGGCTATTTTGTAGGCCGGGGCGTTAAGGTCTTCCAAAAAGTCGACTGCGGTGGTGTCAAAGGGGGAACTGAACAGGGTGATGCCGAGCTTACGCCCATGCTCGAACAGGGGTTTGTGCCAATCCCAGGGGGTGTGCGCCCATTCGTATAAGTCGTGCAGGGTCCGGCCTGCCCAAAGCCCATCGTTGATTTGAAAATCCGGTTTTGTGGAGTTCAGCGTCAGGGTATCGGCTGTATAGGTTTGCAGTTTGACAGCGCTGGCACCGGCCTTTTGAGCCCGTTCAATCAGTTGATAGGCCGTGTCCAGTTGTCCGTTATGGTTGGCGGACATCTCGGCGATGATGTAAGGCGGAAAATCAGCGCCTATGCGACGCCCGTCTATTTCAATGTATGGTTTAGCCGTCATTCTCTGTCCAACCCCATCTTGTTCAGAACCCGTTGAGTGCCGAGTCCATCGCAGACTTGCGCCGCCCGCTCGGACATAAGCTTCAGCGACTCCGGCGCGCTTAGCCAATTCTTTATTGTTTGCACCAGGGCGTCTTGTCGTGCCGGGGATAATTCACCGAAATCCAGTGCGGCACCGGCCTGGGCGAGATTCTGGGCAATGGTCCGCTGGTTGGCGGCCAAAGTAAGCATCAGAGTGGGCAGCCCCAGCACGCATCGCTCCCAGCTGGTAGAACCGGCGGCACCAATACAAAAATCCGCCTCGCCCATGAGCTTAGCCATATCCTCGGTCTGTTCCAACACACGCACCCAGGGCCAGGAGGATTGGGCCTGCCGGACAAGACGATTCTTATTAGGGTTGGAGGCCCCGGCGACCACGGTCACCGCCAACGGTAGTTCAGTGGCTGCGAGGGCTTCCAGCACTCGTTCTGTGAGGTTGTCTTTGTCCACTCCGCCAAGTGTGACCAAGCCATTGTGAATCGTATCGAGCTTGGTCCTTCGTTCCAGGCTTTCCGACCGTTTCCGGTGGAACTCAGGCCGAAGCAGGGCGAAATCGGCTCCGATCATTAGCGTGGTATCCGGGGGTACCCAATCACGATAGGCGGATGCTGACTTGCCAAAGGTTTGATCCAATAATGCCCGAGCGACATGAGATCGGTCGCTGAGGTCATCGATAACCAGCACCGGTGCGCTCACCTGTAACGCAGCTTCCCAGTGGGCTGCCAGCGCGTAGTGATCCACAACGACCCACAACGGGGCCTGATTGTTGACGTTGGTAATTTCCCGAACGGCTGCGAGGCTCGCCTGGGCGTCGCCCTGTTCGGAGCCGGGTAGCCAGGACGAATGGTCATACTTGTTTGACGTCGCCCCGTCTGCTTCCAAGCTGACCAATTGATGGCCCCGCTCCGAAATCAATGTCGACAGGCTTGGCAGCATAACCGCACTCAAAAACACGGAACGGTAACCGAGAGCCGCAGCGGCGTCAGCCAGCGTTAGGCATCGCATTAGATGACCCGAACCCATTTTTTCTGAGGCGTCGACTCGAATAGCAAGCCAAGGTGCCATCAATACCCTATCTCCATGATCCGTATTCTCCACAGTGTACTGTGACCCGGGGAGCCCCACCAAATCCGAGAGGGCTATCTACCGCCCCCAAGGATGTCGCTCAGCTGGTTGTGCCAGCCGGGCACTACTCCTACACTGCAATAAATTCCCACCAGGCCTTGCCGCTATGACGTCCCAAGAGCTGATAGATGCGTTGAACCGGCTGATTCAAAACCCAGCCCAGTTGACCCAAAGCCTGGAAGCTTGGCAACGGGCTTGCAATGAGCACCTAAGTCAACTGCCGGAACCGGAGGCAAGTCAATTAGTGGGGACCTTACAAACAATCATCCGCGAAAACCGTCTGTTGTTCGAATGGGAAAACGCGGCGCTGATGGAGCAATTGGCCGAACCCTCCGCGAAATCCCGTCAGGCGAAAGCAAAAAAATACAGCGATGTTGATCGCTTGAATAAAAGCTCGCATTAACGGAGGAAATCGAACAGGCTTAACCGGCTCACCTGCGCAAAACTCTGCTGGGCGGCCTGCAGCACAAAGCTCTGCATTTGCATACGACTCACAGCCTCGGCGAAGTCCAAATCCTCGATCGTGGCTTTTACTTCCTTTGCGGCCAGCTTGTTGTCAGCATGTTGGTTGGTGACCGATTCGGACGTATTCAACCGCGCACCAATCCGCGCCCGAATCTGTGAAATATTCTCGATGGTGTTATCCAGATTGTTCAGCGTGGTTTCCATATTGGCGTCGTAGACATCATCGAACCCGGTTCCAGGCGGGTAATTCTCCAATGCATAAAGAAACTTTTCATAAGTCGTCAGCACGCCTTGTTTTTGGGTGGACTCCACTACGAATTGGTCACCCGGAGCCGGATTACCGACAATATTAACGCTGATACCGGCGAACTGAATGGCCGAACCCGGTTGGTAGGCAACGTTCTCCATATTGCCGATAACGCGGCCATCCGATTTGCGACGGACCGTGAAGTTCGGTTTTGGCGGGTCAATATCCAGAGGGTTTTCAAAGGTGATGACCGCATCGTTGGGATAGAACTCATCCAACGCATCCTGGTCCAACGTAATCCCCGCTGAAATCACCCCAGGAGGGTTACCGCTGTTTTTGGGGTTGGCGTAGGCGGTAAAACTTTTCTGATCCGACGGGATATCCATAAAGACATCTTTGCCGGAATCACTCGAAGCCAGAGTAATAGTACGACTGACCTGTAGAAACCGAACACCTTCGTCGCCCTGATACTGATAACCACCGCCAGGGCTTTCGACAAAGGGTTTCGTCTGCCCTGAATACCCTGCAAAAAGATATTCACCGCTGCCATCCTGGCTGTTCATCAGGTCGTGAACCTCTTCAATCCGCTCACGCAACTCCTGTGCAATCGCCACCCTGTCGGCCTCGGTCAATACTCCGGCGTTACCCGCCTGGACGGCGAGTTCACGTATACGGGCGATGTTGTCTTCCACGGCACCCAGCACGCCCTCTTCCTGTTCCAGGCGCGCATCCAACAGTGTGATGTTTCGTTCATACTGGTCCATCAACGCGATTTCCTGGTTCAGCTGCAGTACCCTGGCTGCGCCCACAGGGTCGTCAGCCGGGGTAAGGATTCGTTTGCCCAGGCTGATCTGCTCCTGCGTTTTGTTCACATCCTTTTGCAGCTGCATCATGTCTTGCACCGGACGGTTGTAAATCCAGTAGGTGGATAGACGGTCACTCATCAGGACCCCTCCATAATTTATCTGAACGCCGCAATCAGGCTGTCGAAAATTTCCTGAGCAATACGGATCACCTGGGAGTTCGCATTGTAGGCCAGTTGAAACTCGATCAGCCGTGCAGCCTCTTCATCCAGGTTAACCCCCCGCACGGCATTCAACTCTTCCTCGACCGATCGCAATACGCCTTCGGCGGCATCGCTCTGAATTTGAGCCTGTCGGGTTTTTGTACCAATCTCTTCCACCGCCTGGCTGTAGGCTTCGGTAAACGTCATACCACCGTCGCGGCTGTTGACGGTGTCTTTGGTTTCCAAGCCGACCAGGTCCAACACATTGCGGTTGTCGGAGACACCCCCTTCGTTCCAGCCTATGGTGAACTCATCGCCAGCTTCGGGGCGGCCGGAAATCTGAAACTGGAAACCGGTGTAGGTGGACTTCGCTTCGGGTATGCCGGTAAAAATCGCACCGTCGCCTGGCTTTGTTTGCAGTGATATACCATCGGCCATGGTGACATCGACCTGGCCACCGACGTTGACCCCTGCCGTATTTTGGGAGCCCGTGCCATTCACTTTCATGAATATCTGGTACTCAATGGCGCCCGTTTCCGTGATCGTGGCTTCCACCCGTCCAGGGCTGTCCAGAAGTGCCTGAATTTTTGATTCGACTTCGGTTTTCACCTCTTCCGCCGTGGCATGGTTTCCGGTGAGGATAATGCTGCCCGTGCGCCCATCCGGCAGGTACATCTGATACTCGTAGGGGCCGCCTTCACTGAAGTTGAAACCGGTGAGGTTGTTCAGTTGGCCCCGTGTATTCCCCTGAACAGGATCCACCGTCCAACGCTCGCCAGTGCTGAGCTCGAACGTATCCCCTGGGTTGATGGCACTGTTGGCCGTTCCACTGCCCAATGGCGGTGTTCCGACGATAACCGGTTCCGGTTTGTCACCTCGCATTTCGATGAAAATGTCGTTGCCGCTTTCATCGGTAATGGTCAGGGTGTGACCATCGCTCTTGGCACTGATGCCGGCCGCTTGGAGATCGTAATGAGCGTTAATCCGGTCCGCGAGGAAATTCGGTCCCAGTTCGTCCGGCAGTTCCTCCGGATAATCATCCATGAAGATGGTTTGGTTCTGACCCAGGTCATCCAAGGTGATCTCATAGCCGTTCACCCAAATCTCGAATGGATTGTCCGGGTCGTAGGGCGTGCCGGAATTGGTAAAGTTGCTGAGTTGCACCTCGGTGTAGGCGCGGGCTTTCACACCCGAGACCTGGTTCAACCGACTGGCGATCTCCGCTGCGGAGGCGCCGGATTCAGTAATCACTACCGGGTCGGTGGTTACTTTTCCCGTAACCGGATCAGTCCGGCTGAAGACAAACTGTTCCGCGTTAATGCCGTTGTAAGGTGGATTGGACGCAGTGCCACCCACCGCGATAGCCGCACTTTGTGGCAGCCGGGGTCGCCAGGAACTGACCAGGGTTTCACCCGGATCGCCAGTAAAAATGGTATTGGCTGCGCCGGGAATGAACTCGATGTTTTTCATCGGAGGTTCCAGCGGCACAGGGTTGCCGGGGTCTGTGTTGTCGTACACCGAATAGCGGGTCGGGCTGTCGAACAGAATCAACAGGGGTGGTGTCAGTTCACCATCCTCGGAAAAAAACTCGCTGTCCGGGCTGAGCATCTGTCCCTGGTCGATCACACCGGTGCCTTGGTTGCCACTGCTGGTTTGAGCCCGCATCGGGTAGGCAAACGCCAGTTCCGCTGGCTCTTTTAACAACAGTTCCAATTGGCTGGGAATGCTGCGTAAGGGATTGATGGTGAACTCATCACCTGCTTTAAAGGTGCCGTTTTCCAACACGACTCTAAGGCCATCGAAATTGAGTTCCTGCGGAAGATCGCCGAGTAGAGAGCCCTCCTTGACCATTTGACCATCGTTTTTACGAATGATTTCGTAGTTGGTGTCTTCCGGCCCGGTGAATTCAATCAGGTAATCGCTGTTACTGAGCGCGGAAGGGTCGTCAAAGTAAACACTCAACACCTGGTCTTTGGGTGGCGTGTTCAGCGCGCTGGGCTGCGCCCGACCGCTGGAAGCCAAATCCGGGTCGTTCAGGTCTTGGAAAAAGTTCTGGCCGAAATTGCCATTCAGATCGATGCCCTGCTTATGCTGATCATTCATTTGCTGGACCAGCGCGACGCCAATTCGTCCCAGATTGTTCATGGCCGGGTCCAATGCATTTTCCCGGAACTGAACCAACCCCCGCAGCTGTCCACCCGTAATCTTATCGGTAATGAATATATTCTCTGTCTGGCTGATGAAGCGAATGCCAAAACGTTGCGGGTCTTCAACGCCACCGGTCGCCATCAACTTGTTCGACTGGTTCGCCAAAACCAGTGCCTGACCGCTACCGACCGAGATGTTGAGTTGATCGTTATCGACGGTGACATCGATATTGATGAACTCCGCCAGTTGCCGGACCAGCTCATCGCGGCGGTCCATCAAGTCATTCGGAGGTGCCTGACCTGGGTTGCCTTGAGCGGATACGATTTCCTCATTGAGGATGGCGATGCCCTCGGCAATGGAGTTCACCTGGGCAACGGTGGCCTCGATCTGGCTGTTGAGTGTTTTGTTTTGATCGGTCAGGTACGAATGTATGGTCTTGAAGCGATCCACCAGACCTTGGGACTCACCGAGAATAACATCGCGGGAAGGCACGTAAGCCGGGTTGTCCGCCCCGCCCTGCAACGCGGCGAAAAAGCTGTCGAGCTGCGGTTGTAGACCGGTTTTTTCATCCGCCAACAGGCGATCGACCTGCTCGATGTTGGCGCGATAGGTATCGAGCCGCTGAAAATTGGAGGTGTCTGTGCGCAATTGCTCGATCATGAATTGATTGGTAATGCGACGTACGGAAGTGACGTCCACCCCCTGCCCGACAAACCCGAACCCGCGAAACTGCGGATCGTTGGCCTGCAACACCACTTCCTGTCGGGAATAACCCGGAGTACCGGCATTGGAGATATTATGTCCGGTGGTTTTCAGGGCCTCCTGTTGAGCTTTCAGCCCAGTTATGGCGGTATTGAGCAGACTCATTCAGCCTTACCCCTAAGCAAGCCGATCGGTTGAGGTGGACGTGCCAGCGGCCAGTTGCATCAATTCACTGTCGGCGATATTCAAAATCTTGTCTGCATAATTCGGGTCCGTGGCGTACCCGGCTTCCTGCAGGCCGCGCGCATAGGCTTCCGGGTCGGCGGCTTTTTGCAGTGCTTCCCGATAACGCGGATTGTTGCTTAGAAAGTTCACGTAATCCTGAAATGACTCTTCAGGAGCGCCATAGGAACGGAAGCGGTCTTTTATGGTCAGCCGCTGCCCATCCATGTACTCGTGGGTCAGGGTATCGGCCACGTCACCCTGCCAGCCCTGGTGAGCCTTGATGCCAAAGAAATTGAAACTGGGGCGACCTTCGGCATCCTTGATAAGGTGCTTCCCCCAACCGGTTTCCAATGCGGCTTGCGCCAACAGAACCCGAGGTTCCACACCTAATCGCTCAGCCGCTTTTTGGGCATGAGGTAAAAGGGACTGGATAAATTCCTCGGGAGAATCGAAACGGACGGGTTGATCGGCTTCGGATGCACCTCGAACCTCCGGCTGCGGTCGCAAAGGCACTTCGACTTCTCGCTCGATGGGTTGCAGGGTCGGCAAAATCGGCCGCTGCGTTTGATCCAAGGCTTTGATATCGATGTTGAAAAAATCTTCGGAGCGTTGCGGCAATTGGGCGGAGAGCTGCTTGTAAAGCACATCAGCCAAACCGTAACCACCGCTTTCAGAAAGCGACAGGCTTAACTGCTGATCGTGCATGTCGCGATAGAATTTGGTTTCGTTGCTGCTGAACAAATCGGTGGACATGACATCGGTCGCATCCCTCATGCTTTTCAGCACCATGTTGATGAACATGGATTCAAACTGTTTCGCAACTACCTTCAACGCTTCAGGGTCGTCCTTACGGGCGGCCTGCTTCACGGAATTCAAACCATGAAGGTCGTTGTAGTTAAAGGCTGCATCCAGTTGTGAAACCATTTGTTGCCGCTCTCCGGTGAAAATTTGCCGGTTTTTCCGGCCCTCTCCCCAACCCCTCTCCCAGGGGGAGAGGGGCTTTATCGTGCTTCCTCTCCCGTTGTGAGCTGGGTTTTATTTGTACTCCCTCTCCCACTGGGAGAGGGCTGGGGAGAGGGCAATCAATTCCCGTGCCAGGTTATATAACAATCAACTCCGCTTTCAGCGCCCCGGCCGATTTCAACGCTTCCAGTATTGCCATCAAATCACCCGGTGCGGCGCCGACTTCGTTCACCGCGTTGACGATGTCATTCAGAGTCACGGTCGGGCCGAACAGGAACATCCGGTTGTTGCCTTCATCGATTTGAATATCCGTATCGGGCACCACGACCGTTTCACCTTCAGACAGGGGTTCCGGCTGAGATACATTCAACTGGTTATCGATGGTCACGGTGAGGTTGCCATGAGTGATCGCCACAGGTTCGACCCTGACGTGTTTACCCACGACAATAGTGCCGGTTCGGCTGTTGATGATGACTCTGGCGGCTTCTTCACCCGGCGTGACTTCAAGATTTTCCAACACACTGATAAAGCTCACGCGCTGGCTTGGGTCGCGTGGCGCAGTCACTCGGATAGAAGCGGCGTCCACCGCATAGGCGGCATTAGGACCGAGCAATTCGTTGATGACGGTGGACATGCGTTTGGCGGTGGTGAAGTCGGGACGATGCAGGTTGAAAGTCAGATAATCCCCCTGGGAGAAGGTATTACTGACACCACGTTCAACGATGGCGCCATTGGGAATACGGCCCGCGCTTTGAACATTAACGCTGATAGACGATCCGTCCTGCCCTTCGGCACCAAAACCACTGACCACCAAATTGCCCTGAGCAACGGCATAGGTCTGCCCATCCGGCCCGCGCAGCGGTGTCAGCAACAGGCTGCCACCTCTCAGGCTTTCGGCATTGCCGATACTTGAAACCGTAACGTCAATTTCCTGACCGGGTTTGGAAAAAGGCGGCAGTGTGGCGTGCACACTCACGGCGGCCACATTTCGCAATCGAGGGTCTTCACCGTCAGGAATAGTGATGCCGAACTGCTCCATCATGTTGCGGAATGTCTGGTTGGTAAAAGGCGCCCTATCCCCGGTACCACCCAGGCCGACGACCAGACCATAACCCACCAGCTGGTTGTTGCGAACGCCCTGGACCGAGGAGAGGTCCTTGATGCGATCCGCCTGAACGGCCCCGCCCACCAGCACAGCGATAAAGCAGGATATAAGGAATCTCATGGTGTCACCTTCTTGGCGCCTGAGGGGATTTAAATAGGATGAGCAATTTGCGGGCCAGCTGTTTGGAGACGGGAGACGCTTGGTGGGAGACGCTGGACGCTTTGACTTAAACCCTGGCTATTGGCAATGAGCGTCTTCCGTCAAGCATCTCCCGAACCATCAAAACGGAAAGATGGGGCTATTGAAGAAACGTGTCAGCCAGCCCGCCTGGTTGGCATTGGCCAAAGCACCGGCTCCGCTGTAGGCAATGCGGGCGTCGGCCAGCTTTTGGCTGGATACGGTGTTGTCCAGATTGATGTCTTCCGGGCGCAACAGGCCTTGAATGCGAATAAACTCGGCGCCGGTGTTCAGGGTGATCCATTTTTCACCGCGCACCCGAAGGACGCCGTTCGGTAGCACTTCCGCCACAGTGACGGAAATGTTGCCGCTCAGGCTGTTGCTCTGGTCGGCATCACCTCGGCCTTGAAAGCTTCGTTCACCCTGAATGGTAGCGCTCAACGCTTCGATGGGGCTGCCACCGGCGATGACCGGCGCGGTCAATCCCGCCTCGCTGGTTTTGCTGGAACGCGCCTGTGAGGATTTACTGCCTTGGGTTTCTTCGGCCAATACCACCGTGATGATGTCCCCCACGCGCATGGCTTTTTTATCGCCATAGAGCGACATGCCATAACGGTCGCTGAACAGAGAACCGTTTTGGTTCGGTGGTGCCACCAGGGATTCCGAAGGCACCGGGGCAAAATCAGGATCCCCCGGCTTGGGCGTCTCGTTCAGAGCGGACACCTGCATACCACCACAACCGGTTAACAGGGTGGCGATCAGAATTAAGGTAATGCCTAGCCGCATGGTCATAAGTCGGCCTCCCGTTGCATCAGTTCACATTAAAGATTCGAAGTCAGGAAGCCCAACATCTGGTCGGCGGTGCTGACCACTTTGGAGTTCATTTCGTAGGCTCTCTGGGTGGAGATCATGTCCACCATTTCCTCGACAATGGTGACGTTCGAGGTTTCCAGCGCCCCCTGAATCACGGCGCCGAAACCATCCAGACTGGGTACGCCCACCTGGGGCTGACCGCTGGCGGCGGTTTCCAGATACAGGTTGTTGCCCATCGCCTGCAGGCCCGCTGGGTTTACGAAGTCCACCACTTCGATCTGGCCGATTTCGAAAGGCTCGTTATCCCCTTCCGATACCGCGGTCACTATGCCGTCGTTGCCTACGGTAATGGTCTTGGTCTGTTCCGGTACTTCGATGTCCAGTTCCAGCAGATAACCACTGGCAGTGACCACCTGCCCTTCGGCATTCAGGTGGAAAGTACCATCGCGGGTATAGGCGATGTTGCCGTCCGGCATCAACACCTGAAAAAAACCACGACCGTTAATGGCCAGATCCAATGGCTGCTCGGTCATGTTCAGGTCGCCCTGGGTAAACATCTTTTGCGTACCCACGGTGCGCACACCGGTACCCAGTTGAAGCCCCGAGGGCAGCTGGGTGTTTTGCGAACTCTGGGCACCGGGTTGCCGCTGCACCTGATAAATTAAATCCTCGAATACCGCTCGCTCTTTCTTGAAGCCGGTGGTGCTGGCGTTGGCCATGTTATTGGAAATGGTGGCCAGGGCGATATCCTGAGCCTCCAAACCGGTTTTGCCGACCCATAGCGCTTTATGCATGATGTACTCCTCAGCCTAACCGCAATAATTGTTCGGACGACCGGGACATTTCCTCAGCCGTTTTCATCAACTTGACCTGCATTTCGTATTGGCGGTTCAACGCCAGAATGCTGGTTAACTCATGGACAGAATTCACATTGCTGCCTTCCACAAAACCGGTTGACACGCGCAGCGCCGGATCGGCTTCCAGCACGGGTCGCCCTTCACGCGGACGAAACAGGCCGTCGTCACCTTTATCGAAATTCTGCAGATCTGGATTGACGATTTTCAAAGCGTCGATCACCAGCATTTCATTGGGACCGGCACCGGCGGGCCGAATGGATATCGTGCCGTCTTCACCGATCTCGACTTTTTCGTATGGCGGTAAAACAATGGGGCCGCCGTTGCCCAAGACCGGCTTACCGGTGCCGTTGATCAATTCCCCAAGAGGGGTCACCGCCAGGTCTCCACGACGGGTATAGGCTTCGTTGCCTTCGGCATCCTGAACGGCGAAAAAGCCGTCACCGGCAATGGCGACATCCAGCTCATTGCCGGTTTGAATCAGAGGGCCGTCGTTGAAGTCGGTCGCGGGACGTTCGGTCATGGAATAAGCCCGGGTCGGAAAGTGTTCTCCATAAACCGGCATGGCACGCGCCTGTTCCCAGTCTGCCCGGAAACCCGAGGTGCTGGCATTGGCCAGGTTATTGGAGTGCGAAGCCTGAGCCATCATGTTGTTCTTGGCGCCGGTCATCGCGATGTAGATTGCACGATCCATGGGAGGACTCCTGCCGCTTTTTCATACTGTGCAGGAGGTATTGCGAAAGGTGTGCCAGGTTTAATCGGCCGCGAAGAAGGCTGGAATGGGGGAGGCTTAACGGGAGATGCTGGATGGGAGACGCTAAAAGAACGGCAAGGCGGAAAGCAGGCGGCAATATACTTCCCACCGTCTGAACAATCGCTTCAACCAAGCGTCCCTGCGTCTCCCGTCAAGCGTCTCCCATCACACTATTCACTATCTGAGATTAATGATCGTCTGAGTCACGGCGTTGGCCGTTTCAATGGTTTTAGCGTTAGCCTGGTAGTTACGCTGGGCGATGATCAGGTGGACCAACTGCTCGGATAGATCCACGGTGGAATCCTCCAACGCCGCCGATTGTATACTGCCCAACAAGCCCGTGCCCGGCTCCCCAACGGTGGCGTCTCCGGATTCGAAGCTCACCTCCCATTCGGTGTGGCCGACTTGGTTCAGACCTTCGGTGTTGGCGAATGAAGCCAATGCGACCTGCCCCAAGACTTGAGCTTCACCGTTGGTGTAGCGGGCGTAGATGATGCCGTCATCGGCGATTTCCAGGTCTTTCAAGCGGCCACTGGCGTAGCCGTCCTGTTGGAAATCGTAGCGTGAAAACGGGCCGCCGTATTGGGTGGTACCGTCGAACGACACCGCGAAGTTGGAACTGGTGTTCGGCTCGGTAATCGGCAGATTCCCACCCTGAGACTGTGGCCGTCCCACATAGGCCCCGGTTGGGTCACCGGTTTCCGGATCGGTCGGCGACCAGTTGGAAATCAGGAAGTCACCGGAATTGACTTCGTCCACCGTGCCATCCGCATTGAAGTAAAGCTTGAACGACGCCATGGTCGGCTCGGTGTTTTCCGGGAACGGCAGACTGGTGTCTGGATCGCCCACGTCCTCGCCATCGATCTGAGCATAGACCGTCCAGGAATTCAGCGCCTGAGGGCGGTTCGGATCATCCGGATCCTTCACATAGAACAACTGCAGCTGATGCTGATTACCGATGGAATCGTAAATCGGCAGTGAGGCGGTTTCGTTGTAGGTTTCCGGATCGGCCGAGTCGAAGGCATTGATGGTATAGTCTTCGAAACTGGCGTCGCTCAGGCCATTGAACAGACCAGCCACGCGTGGGTCGGGCTCCGACAGTGTATAGCCTTCGTTCAGGATGATATCGACATACCCACCAATCCGAGCGTTCACTTCAGCGTCGGCCTGACCACCCAAAATCACCGGTGCCGTGCCTTCATAACCTTGAACGGTCAAGGCATCGACATCGTTGGGTGAGTCGATAGAAATTGAGATATCGATACCCGTGCTGGAGGTGATCATGATATCGCCCGTGGCATCATCCAATTCTGCGGTGATGCTGTTCAACGAAGATTGCTGATAACTGTTGATCTCATCGACCATGCCTTGGAAGTCGTTGGCTTCGATGACTTGCCCGTTAATGTAGATATTCATGTCACCGGCATTGGCGTAGTTCTCGGCCAATAAACGAACCTCGGTCTCGGCGGACGCATCCACACCGGCGTTTTCACTCAGTTGCGCGGCGATTTCCGCAGCGCTGGCACCTTCCGGCAATGTCAGAGTGGTTCGCTCATCCGCTTCTTCGTTATACAACACCAAAGACTGTTCCGGATAACCGTTGGTTATGGCAGCTTCACCCAGTTCCAGGTAGTTGGCGTCGTACTGGTCGACTTGTAACAACGCATAAAGCTGCTCCACGTCCAGGTCGGCGCCGGGGGCCTGAAGGTTGGTAATGGAAACCGTGGAGCCTTCTCCAGCCTGAGTCGCGACGAAGCGCAGTTGTTTCATATCGTTGGCGTCGCGAACGACTTCGGCCCTTACGCCGATGTAATCATCAGCCGGAACGGCAGCCAATTGCCGGTTGATGGCAGCGGCCAATTGGTCAACGGAGAGAATGGTTTCATCCAGGCTGATTTCAACGGAACCCGAGCGGTTTTCCTCGTCCGGTAACGGAACGTTAAGGTTCACACGGAAGGAATGTTCACGGTCAATCGGATCCTGGCCGACGGTTTTGGTACTGCTTGTCAGCCCGATCTGGTCCAACGATTCCGTCGTGCCGGTTACGTCGACATCCAACGGGAATACACCTACCTGAGTGCGTTCCAACACCAGACGACCGTTCACGTGGGAAGCTTCGACCTCACCCGCCAGGCCAGGCGTAGTCAAAATCTGGGTGTTGATCTGCTCCACCAGTTCGTTATAGGTCGCGTAGGTACCCGGCGGAATGGTGATGGTCAGTGCCGCGCCACCGTCGATGGAGACATCCAGTTGGTTATTGAAGGGCGTGTCCGCGTTGCCCAGCACTTTGGTCGGTGCCGGTGCGGAAGATACCGCCATACCCAGGGTGCTCATGTTCACCGCAGAGGTGGTATTGCCCGCATCGTGAATGATGTTGATATCCACCGGGCCAACCCCGGCGGCGGTGTCATTGGAGACTACCAGGCGGTTGGTTGAGGCGTCGACGCTCACCGCAACGGTATTGGCACCCAGGGCGCCGTTGATGGCCGTTTCCAGATCGGCTGCGAATGTATCCTGATCCGCGTAGCCGCCTGCGGGCACAGTCATGGTGATAGCACTGCTGAGCGACCCGACGGCGATGGTAAAGGCAATGTCATTACCGGCTTCGGCGTTGGCGAAGGGATCGGCATTATCCAATGAATTCATCGTCACGCCACTGGTCAGCGTGGTGTAATCGCCGGGAATAAAGTTGTTGTAGCTTAACTCCATCTGGTCGTTGGCCTGCAGAGTGGCCGCCTGGCCCGGGTCCGACGTTAGATCGATAAAACCACCATTGGCGAAGAGGTCCGTTCCGGCGACTGGCGAGGTCACGGTGGGCGTCGCCATATTCAGATAGCCCGGCTGCAACAGGTTACCCACGTTATCGACCAGACCGACAAAAGAGGAACCATCGGTGGCATAGGTGCCGGTGGTTTCAAATGTAATGGTACCCGCCGGGTTTTCCACGGCTTGAACCTTGCCGGCCATGGCGGAATCCGACAGGAGACTACCGTTAATAGCGGAAACGATATCGGCAACCGATGTATAGGTGATGGTATCGTTGAACGGTTGAATGGTGGAAGTCAGCGGCGTGGTGCCGCCATTGATATTGGGGCCTTGGACCGACACATCGATGGTCCAGGTGGCTTCAACGGCGGTAGGCGTCCAGGGTAGGCCACCCCCTCCAAAACCGCCGACGGTATCCACCGCCGCACCCTGATAAGTGGCATTGCTGCCAGCGGTGGTCGGAAACCCAACCGTGGACAAAATACTGTTGGTATCGGTCAGCGAGCCCACCTGAGCCGCGCCGATGGCGAGACCGTTGGTACGGGTGATGGTACCTTCCTGCTGCAGAACCTGAGCACCCGCGGGCACGTTGACGCGTGAGTCTACGTGATGAGTGCCACGCGGCGGTTGGTTGCCGCTGTCCACTTCCAGGTCGGTCAATACCCCTGTGACGATGCCGTTGGAATCCACACCGAAGCCCTGCAGACGGGCGCCCTGGTTATTGGTGATGAAGCCGTTTTTATCGACCCCGAAAATGCCCGCTCGGGTATAGGTGACAGTTCCGCTGGGGTACTCGGTCACGAAGAAACCATTACCATCGATCGCCAGATCCAGCGCTGAATTCGTCTGGCTGATATTGCCCTGTTCGAATTTCTGGCCAATGTTTTCAACGTTGACACCCGCACCCACCTTGTCCTGACCGAAACCCAGGAAAGAGTTGGTATAGGCATCACCGAACTCGGTACGACTGGCCTTAAAGCCCGTGGTACTTGCGTTGGCTATGTTATTGCCGGTTACTTCAAGGTCTTTGTTTGCGGCGGCAACGCCGCTCAAGCCGGTACCAAATGTCATGCTATGCTCCTCGCACTGCTTTTTTCGTAAGGTCGGCGCCACCCTGACCAACCCTAGCAAAACACTCTAAACTCTCTTCAGAACACCTCTGTCGAGATCGCCCCCGATTCCAATCAGTAGACGTGGTTAATCTGTTTCACATCGGCCATTGTCGCGGTGCCACCGCCGGCCAGATTCAGGACGATATCGTTGTTCTCACCCAAGGTGACCGAGTCGACCCGGGCACTCATGTGAACGTTCAGGTTCTGTTGCTGGCCGACTACGTTGCCGACCACCTGGAACTGATACTGACCGGCTTCATGCGGAATAATGTTGCCGTCTTCATCGGTCGGGAATTTGTCGTAGTCGATGTCCGCCATCTCACCGTTCACTTCGAGGTTGGCTCCGTCCCATTTAAAGGAGAGCGAACCATTGGGCTGATAGCCCAGCTCGATATTCTCGACAATCTCACCGGCTTCGTTGGTGATCTGCAGGCGCAGATCGTCGCTGCCGGGAGGCACATCGGCCATGCCGTAAACCAATTCGCCGTGGCGCAGCAGGCTGGTGTCTTCACCGTCGACCGTCACGGCGCCACCCACCAGGGAACTGGCTTGCAAGGCTTGCGACGACTTGTAAGAGTTCGCCAGCGCCTCGAAACCACTGCTCATATTCTGAATGCCTTCAACGGTGGAGAACTGCGCCATCTGGGCGACGAACTCGGCATTCTTTTGCGGCTCCAGCGGGTTCTGGTTATTCAACTGGGCAATCATCAACTCAAGGAATTCATTCTTGCCCAACTCGTTGGACTTGGTTTCCTTGGGTTGTTTGTTGTTGATGTCGTACTGACTCAGAGCGCCAGTGCCAGACACATTATTGACATCAGCCATGCTGTGTAGCCTCGCCGGTTATTGGCCCATCGTCAGGGTTTTTTGCATCATCGTTTTAGCGGTGTTGAACACTTCGACATTCACCGTGAAACTGCGCGATGCCGAGATCATGTCCGCCATTTCCTCGACCACATTCACGTTCGGGTAGTAGACGTAGCCGTTCTCATCCGCCATGGGGTGGGTCGGGTCGAACCGAATATCCAGCGGATCGTCTTTTTCGATAATGCCACTGACCTGAACACCCTCCCCTGCGTAATGTTCCGACTCCGACATACTCAAACCCCGGTCGAGGAACTGGCTTTGCAACACTTCGAAAACCGGCTTGCGGGCACGGTAGGTATCGGCCTCGCTGGAGCTGACACTCTGGGCGTTAGCCAGGTTGCTGGCGGTGGTATTCAGCCGGATAGACTGGGCATTCATGCCGCTACCGGCGATGTTGATGACGTTGGTCAATGACATGATTATTGTCCTCTCAACGCGTTTTCGAGGCCTTTGAACTTCCGGTTGAGGAAATCAAAACTGGCGGTATAGGCCATGGCGTTCTTGGTGAATTCGGCATTTTCGACATTGGTGTCGACGGTGTTGCCGTCGATGGATGGCTGGCTGGGGTTGCGATACAGCATGTCGTATACGGCCGACCGCTCACCATTGATGTGGTCGTTGCTGGTCTTCGCCATCTCCAAACGCTGGGTCTTCTTTGCCTCGCCCTGCAGGATGGACTGGAAATCGATATCCCGCGCTTTGTAATTGGGGGTATCGGCATTGGCCAGGTTGTTGGCCAACACTTCGGAACGCTGTGCCCTCACCAGCAGTGCGTTATCGTGGATACCCAGCGAGTTGTTGAATCCCAGAGCAGACATTGGACACCTCTTTGCCGCTTTTTTCTCAGTTAGGGTATCTATAGCAACCCCAGTGCCAACTTATAAAATCCTTTATTATCAATAACTTACTCCACTTCCACCCAGCCTCTAGGCGGTAAGCGGCAAGGCTTGACCGGCCCCGCCCAAACGGTACGGCAACCAGCCGGAGAGACCACGAAGCAAAACCTCAGGCATAAAAAAACCCGGCCTGAGCCGGGTTAAAAGGAGATTATTGAAGGCAGAAAGGCTTTAGATACCGAAATCGACCGTGGCGGTCCCATCCGCTGTGACGGTGACGGTGTGGACCCCCAGCCAGTTCAGAGCGTCTTCGGTGTCAATCTCGTCCCGGTTGGCCTCGCAAGTAAAGGCCAGGGTGTATTCCCCAGTGGCCAGGAAGGCCAGTTCGAAATTATATTCGGTCACACCGGTGGAGCCGGTATCAATGAACTTGGTGATCAGCGGCTCGGCGCCTTCGCCACCGAGGTCGCTAGGGGTGACATCTGCTCCGGCGTAAACATAAACGGCCGCCGCACATTCCGCCGTGATCACAGCACTGTCGACTGTGCCTTCGATTTCGCCGTCTGTGGTGTTATCCACCATACGGACCACCGGTTTCAACATATAGCCGTTGGCGTTGTGGACAACGCCCTTGCGCAAATCGAAATCGAGTGTGAAATCCGCCGTGTCGTTCTCTGGAACGGTAAAGCCGTTAACGAGTTTAAGCCCGGTTTGCGAGCCGCTGGGTACCGAAAGGTCATGCTGGGCGCCATCGATTTCTATATAGGAATCGCTGACATTTTCTTCAGCGGCCACATGAAGCCGAATCCATTCATACTCGCCCGCTTCGACGGTCACCTCTTCCAATAAGGGCGCGGAGTTCTCCCCTTGCAAGGCCAACAGGTCAATTTCCTTGGACTCTTCGAATTGAAATTCTGTTCGCTCGCCATCTTCGGCTTGCAGGGTGACCCCCGTGAACACCACTACCACCTTCTCAGCGGAGTCGGTGGGCGCATCGGTCACTCTCAAGCTCATACGGCCAGTGGCCGTGCCCGATCCGGAATCCGAATCGTTGTTGTCCTCCTCCAGGTTACAACCGGCCAGCATCATGGCCGCCATACCCACACCCAAACCTGCAACTAACTTGTAGGGCTTCATAGTTTTCTCCTTCTGCTGATTAACCGATGACATCGACTGGATGTCTGTAACGCGGCCCAGCATACGACAGGAAAAATACCCGGGTGTTTCGGTGCTGTTTATCGACTGTAGTAATGAGAGAGAGTCGACGTAAGGGCCAGACCGGGTTCACGTTCTTACAAAAAAACCCGGCGGGTGGCCGGGTTGTTCTGGACGTGCAATGCAGAAAAAGCTCAGGGCCCGAAGTGTGCTTCGGTAGTCTGATTCGCGGTGACCATCACGTTTTGGGTACCTTCCCATATCAGAGAATCAGCCGCTTCCGGATCATCTTCGTCGGCTTCGCAAGTGAATGAAAGGGTATAGTCACCAGCATTCAGGAAAGACAGATCATATTCATAGGCTGTGACCCCTGTCTCATCGGTATCCACCAGGGTTGTGGTGACCGGCTCTGCAGCCAAGCCGCCCATGTCACCGGGAGTAACGTCCGCCCCCATAAAGGCATATACCGCACCATGACAATCCGGCCCTATAAAAGAGTTGTCGACGGTACCACTGATATGCCCCGCTTCGCTGTTGTCCACCAATCTGAGCGCAGGTTTCAACTTGTATTCATCGTTGGCGAGAACCACAGACTTGCGCAGATCGAAATCGATGGTGATATGGGTGGTTTCTTCAGAGGCAAGGGTAAACCCACTCACCAGCTTCAACCCAGTCTCGCTGCCACTTGGAACGACCAATTGATGGCGCGCGCCATCCACCTCGATATAAGAGTTGCTGCTACCTTCATCGGCCATGAGGTGCAGGCGAATCCATTCATAACCGCCCGATTTCAATTCCTGGTCATCGAGCAGAGAAGCAGTTTCGCCGTTCTGCAGTGAGAGGAGATCCAGCTCCTTTGGCTCGTTAAAATCCAGTTCGATCCGCGTTCCGTCCTCAGCCTGGAGTGTGACTCCAGTGAAAACCACCACTACTTTCTCGGCTGCATCGACTGGTGCGTCGGTGATGTCCAAATCCAACCGACCGGGCTCGGGCGCCAATTCCAGATTGCACCCCGTTAATGTCAATGCAGCCAGACTCACCCCGATGCAACCAAATTTACCCATACTGTTCATGCTTTTTCCTCCTGAATCCGATTGATACAGAAGCTATCCCGACCAGACCATAAACCGGACGAATGTCACGATACCTTAATGTTCCGGTCTGTAGGTTAGTAAAAGAATTATCTGAGGGTGTTTGGTTGATGTTCAACTCTTGTATGGAAATGAGCGATTCCACCTATGGTTCAGGCGAGAGGAGGCAGCAGGCGAGGAACGCCTGCTTAACGTTTGCGATAAATTATACCCGGGCGGCAATGGACCATTTCGTACAGGTCACCCAGCCCATTCACGGCTTCGGAGGCGCCCACCAACAGGTATCCACCCGGGTTTAAAGTCGCATGAATTCGGGAGAGAATGTCGCGTTTAAGTTCTGCGGTGAAGTAAATCAGAACATTTCGACAGAACACTATGTCGAACTTCCCTAAAAGCGCATAGCTGTCCTGCAGATTCAACGGCCGGAATTCAACCCGCTGGGTTATCGCAGGTTTCACCTTCCACCGGCCGCCCGGCGTTTCCTCGAAATGCTTTTTCAACCGGTCGGCATCCAGTCCACGCCCGATGGCCAGCATGGCGTATTCCGCCGATTTGGCTGCCGCCAGGGCCGAGGGTGAAATATCAGTGGCGACAATTTTTTCACCGCTGCTGAAAACCCGGTTACGCGCCTTGAACTCTTCGATCATCATTGAAATGGAATAGGGTTCCTGCCCGGTGGAACAGGCAGCGGACCAAACACGCATCGGCCTCGCAGGGCGACCGCCATAAAATTCAGGCAGCAGCTTTTCTTCCAGAATACGAAACGGGTGGATATCGCGGAACCAGAGCGTCTCGTTCGTCGTCATCGCGTCGATCACCGACGTCCTCAGCGCCTGGCCACCGGGGCGCAGCATAACCGCCACCAATTCGTTCAGATTCTTGATCGACTCCTGCTGGAGGATCTTACGCAACCGACTGGACACCAGATATTGTTTGCTGGCGCCCAGACAAATGCCGCTGTTTTTTTCCAGATAACTGCAGAAGGCCTCGTAGCCTTCGTTCACATCCACCATTAAACCCTTGGCTCCCTTTGTCCGGTGACTCGGGGCGGGAGAGGAAACCTCCACTGCGTACACCCCCAGGCATTCTGTCCCGTCATGCATCCCCATCCACGGCCGGTAAATCGCCGCCGAGGTGCGTTACCCGCTCAATCACCAACTGGGCGAGCATGTCGGGCTGAAACTTCGCCAAAAAGTCGTTGGCGCCCACCTTTTTTACCATCGCTTGGTTAAAGACACCACTCAGAGAGGTATGCAGCAGGATATGAAGGTCGTTTAATTGAGGGTGGTTCCTAATTTCAGAAGTCAGGGTATAGCCGTCCATCTCGGGCATTTCAATATCGGATATCACGATAGGATAACGATCAGCCGGGTGCACGCCTTCCGCTACCAGTGCCAGCAGATGATCCAGCGCTTCGCGACCGTCGTTCACGGCAACCACGGTGAGGCCCACCTGCTCCAGAGTGCGGGAAATCTGTTTACGGGCGATTTTTGAATCGTCCGCTATCAGGACCTGCTTGGACACCGTCCTGGAGGTTACTTCTTCGGTAACGATACCCTCGCTGATGTCCTCGGTCATCGGTGTCACCTCAGCAAGGATTTTCTCGACATCGATAATCTCGACCAGCTTATCCTCGTATTTGGTGACGGCCGTGAGGAAATGATCGTGCCCGGTCCCCTTGGGTGGCGGTTGCACGTCTTCCCAGTTGATGTTGATGATGCGCTCCACGCCCTTCACCAGAAAGCCCTGGCTGCGCATATTGTATTCGGTGATGATCGCCAGGCGATCCTCGATTTTATCGATGGGTGCGTTCCCGGTGGCGCGACTCAAATCCAGAATGGGAATGGTTCCACCCCGAATATGGGCGACCCCTTTCACCACAGAGTTGCTTTGAGGCAGCTGGGTCAACGCCGGACATTGAAGCACTTCTTTTACTTTGAATACGTTGATGCCGTAAATCTGGTCCCCGTCCAGGCGAAACAGAAGTAACTCCAGCCGGTTCTGACCGACCAATTGCGTGCGTTGGTTTACACTGTCCAATACGCCTGCCATACGTTTCTCCACTCTCTTTCACTGACGCCCGCCCGCAACTGGAGGGCGTCTCCCGGTTTACCGGATCGGCATACCCTTTGCAAACATGACTCCACAAAAGGGTACAACAAGGGTTTGCTTTGGGTTACGTCGTCAATTTCTCGGCTATCCCGGTTATCGGGCGCTGGCAGCAAAAAAGGTGCTTTCGCCCGGCTCGACTGGCTTGTGGAGGTATTACCTCCATTGCCCGGCTTTCAAATTCACAATCAGGAATGCCTTTGGTCGCGCCACAAAACCGTCGTTGCCCACCAACACCTATTACAGCCAGATTCATAAAGCATAGTCGGCTATTGGCACAGGACAACTGGATGCCACAATTATCGTCTATATCGGCCAAGGGGCTACAAAGCTTAAGCAAAGCCGTGCACACCGGCCTTTTCGGCGTGTTGCTTGCCCTACCCCTATGGACGGATGCCCAACCCTCCGCAGACGCCACCTCCCAGATAGACCAGGCCCTGGCCCAAGCGACGGAGACCCGCATCGAACACCGCTACCCCGACTTAACCAAAGACAGCTACACAGTGGATTACCAACTGCCAGCGGCAACAACGACTTTAGAGGCCTGCCCGGAGCCGGTCTCTGTGGACTGGCGCGGCCAATCCCTCGCCGGTCGGCAGACGCCGAAAATCAGCTGCGACCCCTTGGGATGGCAACTGTATGTCCCCATCACTCTGGCCATACATCGCCCTGTGGTAGTCTCCAAAGGCAGCCTGTCACGCGGCCAACGCCTGACCGCAGCCGACCTGCACTTGAGAACGATGGATATCGGCGGCCTACACCTTGGCTATTTCGACAGCGTCGAAGAGCTGGAAGGCTACGAAGTGGCACGAAACCTGAAACCCGGAGACGTTATCACGCCTCACATGGCGGAACCGCCGGTCATGATACAGCGCGGCGACCGGGTGGTGATTATTGCCACCACCAGCGGCGGGCTCTCGGTTCGTACGCTCGGGGAAGCCTTGAGAGACGGCCGGGCCGGACATCAGATTCCTGTCAGGAATTTGACGTCCCGCAAGGTGGTTCACGCCTACGTCAAAAGCAAAGGCGTGGTTGAGATAGCAGTGGATTGATTCTTGGTTGACGCGACTTTTTGTTATGTGGCTGAACCCGCCCCGCTGTCCTGGTTAGCCCCTGCGGGGTCGCTGTGAATACGTCCTTGTACGCTTGACCGCAGCATCCATACTGCGGACACCCCCGCAGGGGCTAACCAGGACAACGGCGCTAGCCAATGTCATGCAACAAATCGAATGGGTATAGGAGCTTAAGCGTTCTCTGAAAGCCCCAAGGGCCGGGTATACCCAAGTGGGGATGTCCGAAACATGGATGTTTCGGCCAAGCCTATAGGGCGGTCCGACGTTTCGGGATATTTACGGCGACCCCAATTGGGTATACCCGGCCCTTGGGGCGGACCACTGGCACAAAAACCAGAGCCAAGGACCACCCCAAAGCCACGAAAATCAGATTTTTTCACAAAAAGGGCTAAAGTTCCTGGAGAAAGGGCCGCTAACCCCTTCAGGAAAGTATATTTAACGCGAGGATGAACTCATGGCCATGAACATAAACGGCCTGCCACCGGGCCAAAGCGGCACCACCAAGACCCGTCAGAATGAATCGACGGGCGAGGTTAAAAGCAATACCGAGAAAAGTGGAACGGAAACTGCTAGCAAGGATGATGTGGTGAAACTGTCTGATCGGGCCGAGGTACTGCGTACCGTTAACAGCAAAATGCAGAACCTGCCGGACATCGATCAGGAAAAAGTCGACCGCATCCGGAGCGCCATCCAGAATGGCGACTACAAGATTGACTACGACAAACTGGCGGCCGCCTTCCGACGCTTCGAATCAGGATTGTGATCCATCGACGTGTGGGCTGTCGCCGGGGAGACTCGGGGACATGACTATCGACACCCACACTGTGCAGCGGCTACGCCAGGCCCTGCAGGACACACTCGACGCCGGTTTGCGTTTTCAACCGCTGCTCACCGCGGAACAGGAAGCATTAAGCAGCGCCGATCTGGCATCGCTGGCCGACACCCTGGAACAAAAGAAACAGCTAACCGAACAGTTGCTTAAAGCCTCTCAAAGTCTGCTCAGTTGGTGTGCCGAGCAAGATATCGAGCCGGACTATCAAGAATTCGAACGCTGGACCGTCGCTCTGCCCGAAGCAGACCGCTCCCCACTGTTGGCACAGTGGCAGGAAGTACGGCAATGCCTCGACACCAACCAGCGCTCCAATGCCGTCAACCGGCAACTCCTTGCCTCCCTCACCGCCCGCAACCAGGCCAAGATGAACCTGCTGAAAAACCTGGTGGGCTCCACGGACACCTATTCTGCCAGCGGTTCCCGATCCTCCGGGATGGTCACCGGCTGGGTAGACTCGGTCTGATACGGAGCCTCCCCGCTTATGTATATTGACCAGTTGACGCTCTTCATCGTCGGTGAGATCGCCCTCGTTTATGTGGTAATCACCATCTTCATGCTGTACCGCAATCGGCTGTTTCACGTGTTGGTGGCACTGCTGAAGGAGCTGCGGGGTGATACCGCTCGCCAACTGGAAGCTCAACTGGAGGAAAATGCTGCGCTCCAGGCTGAAAATGAACGCCTGATGGTGGAAATGCAGAACCTCTCCGAGACGGGGGGAGTCAGCTTTTCGGGCCAGTTGCAACAGCGAATCGACACCCTGACCAACCGGGCCAAACAAACCGGCACCAATCTGAAAAAACCGCCCGGCCCGGAAGACGACTACCAGCTCGAATGGTTGCGCCGACGAATCCTTCAATTGGAAAAGGAGATCGCCACCGAAGAGCTGCACGAGGACGACTGGCGTCCCCTCGCCCAAAATGCTCTCGAAGACGCCGGGCTGGAAAGCGCAGACCCGAACCGGAAGGCCGCCACGGAGGACGCGACCCAGGCCTCGGCACTCGAAAAACAGGTCAAACAATACCGAACCCAATATGAATCCGCTCGGGACCGAATCTCGTTGCTGGAAGGCGAACTGGACCAGATAAAGAGCATTAACACCGTTCAGGCCAACCACTATGAGCGCCCGGAGATGGGCGCCTACACCGACCAGCTCTACAAGCTGAAATGCGAGAAGTTCGATCTCCAGGAAAGCATCAACCAGCTGAACCTCAAGATCCAACAAATGGATCCGGGCAGTGATGAGTACATCCGTGAACTGACCAAGCAGTTGAATCAGCTTGAAAAGTATATGAAAGACGCGGACATCAACATCAACCTGTTGGAGAAAGAGCTCGAAGCCGCTCATCACGAGAATGAAGCGTTGGAGGGCGAAGTCAAAAACCTGAAAAACCGGTTGAAAGATATTGCCACCACCGAGGATCGCCAGGCCATTCTCGATTTGAAAAACATCGATAAACTGTCCGGCAACACCAACAAACAAGCTCAGTCTGTCGCGACCCTGAAAGAGTCGATCGAGCAGCTGCGCAACGGCGAGCCTCAGGAAAATGTTCTGGAGTTGCAGGAATCCGAAGTGGCACGCCTGGAATTGCTG
Source organism: uncultured Saccharospirillum sp. (assembly GCA_965652395.1). Lineage (GTDB taxonomy): Bacteria > Pseudomonadota > Gammaproteobacteria > Pseudomonadales > Natronospirillaceae > Saccharospirillum. Next base: position 93,241 of record CBFGUW010000009.1, read on the forward strand.
GTCAGGGATTCGGCCAACAGCATCGCGATTTTGGAAATGGAGCTGGAACAGGCGCAAAGCACAATCGATCAGTTAACCGAGCGGGAGCGGGAGCTGCTGGCCAAACTGGAAAGCGGCTTATCGAGTGGCGACACACCTGCACCATCGGAAAGCAAAGGAAGCACCACCGATCAACTGGAAGACCTCAACAACCAGCAGCAGGCCAGTCTCGGTGAATTGAAAACCCACGTTGAGGCCATTCGCAACGGTGGCGACGCCATGGAGATCATCATTCAACAGGAGCAGGAAATCGCTCAACTGGAAAACCTGCTGCTTGAATCCAAGGTTTTGATGTCCAATCTTGAAAAAGAGATCCAGGCCGGTGCTCCCGCCACGGAGGCTTCCGCCAAGCACCGCCCCGATTCAAACGAAGACATGGAAGAAATGGAACTCCTGCTGCAGCAGTTCATGACCGACAGCCAGACCATGCTGACCCGCATCAAGGAGCTGGAAGACGAGAACAAGCGGCTCTCAAACGCCGCCAAGGGCACGAGCCGGTCCGAGGAGACCGGTTAAATCCCTCTCCTACTTAGGAAGGACGTCTAGACGGCAAGATCGTGTTCCGGCCCGTTTTCTGCTATAAAGAGTTCGATCCGAACAACAATAACCCAAGCGTGCCATGACAGAAGACATTGCTGTACTGATCGCAGACGATCATCCGCTCTTCCGCAACGCTATCTCGGAAGCTTTAAGCAACACCCAAACACCCGTCAATATCAGCCAGGCCGATTCGCTGGAAAGCACTCTTGAACGGCTTGGGCAGGGCGACATCGACCTCGTTCTGCTTGACCTGAAAATGCCGGGCAGTGAGGGGTTGCTGGGGTTAATTCAGATACGCAACCTGCACCCGGAAGTCGCCGTGGCGGTAATCACGGCCAACGAGTCCGGCCGGACTATGACCCAGGTGAAAGCCGCTGGCGCACTGGGCTATCTGCCCAAGTCGATGGCTTTGGAACAACTGGTCAACGCCTTGAATGGTCTGCTAAAAGGCACTCCATTTTTCCCCAACGGGTTGAGCAACAGCCTGGACTGCCAGGACGATGTGGAAGCCATTCGCAAGTTGGCCACGCTCACGCCGCAACAGCAAAGAGTGCTGGCGCTGATCGCCCGTGGCTTCCTGAACAAACAGATCGCTTATGAGCTGGATGTGAAGGAAACGACGGTGAAGACACACGTCTCGGAAATATTTCGCAAGCTGGATATCTATAACCGCACCCAGGCGGCCATGTATAACCAGTATCTGGAAGTGCCGGAGTAACCCATCCTCTCATAGCGTCCAGACCGAATAGGCGCCCTCCTCCGAGGGCTCCGGTTTCACCTCACCTCAATGAAGCATCCACCAATGACCGCAACTGCAGTGGCTTCACGGGCTTTTTCAGCAGCCTGAACCCCCGGCGTTCAATGGCGATTCGAACATCGTCGGTATAATCCGCCGTAATAACGATGACCGGGGTGCCGCGCAGCCAGCTTTGCTGCCATTCCTTCAATAAAGCCAGGCCGGTCATGCCATGGTCGAGATGGTAGTCCATGATGATCAGATCAGGCATACCCCGCGCCACGCAGGCTTCGGCTCCTTCTTTGTCCGCAGCGGTATCGACCTGAAACCCCCATTCGGCGAGCAGACTGTGCATGCCTTCGATGATCTGCTGCTCATTGTCGACACAGAGTATCCGATACACCCGATTCGTCGCTTCGTTGATCAACTGCTCGCTTTCCTGGGTATGCAGCGGTTCAGTGACCGGCACCTGAATTCGGAAGCCACTGCCCCGCCCCAGGGTGCTGTGAATGGATACCGGGTGTTTTAGCAGCCGGGAGAGCCGTCGAACAATGGCGAGCCCCAAACCAAGCCCCTTTTCATCACTCTGGGTATCTGGCAGGCGATGAAATTCCTCGAAAATCTCGTTCTGTTGCTGCTCGTTCAAACCCGGCCCGGTGTCCCACACCTCGATGGAGCAATGGTCGCCATGACGACGAACGCCCAAGGCCACCCGTCCGCGCTGACTGTAGCGCAGAGCGTTGCTCAGGAAATTCTGCACCATGCGCCGCAACAGTCTTGGGTCGCTTTCCACCCATAAACTGCTCGGCACCACCGTCAACCGTATGCCTTTTTTGGTGGCCAATACTTCAAATTCCTCATGTAGGGAATGCAGAAGTTTGGCGAGCGAAATCCGTTGCAGCTCGGGCTTGATGATGTCCGAATCCAGTTTCGATATTTCCAATAATTCGCTCAATAAATTATCAGCGGAATTCAATGACCGCTCGATTTGCTCCGCCAGATTTACCAGACCATCCATGTCACCCAAACGCCGCAGCTTTGATTGCAGGCTGGCGGCGAACAAAGCGGCGGAATTCAAGGGTTGCACCAGATCGTGCCCGGCGGCGGCGAGGAACCGGGTTTTATTGGCGTTGGCTTTTTCCAGTTCAGTATTGGTCAGTTGCAACGCTTGGGTACGTTGCTGCACCTTGTCTTCCAAAATCTCGTTGCTGCGCCTGAGTTGGTCTTCAATGCGCCGTCGATCGGTGATGTCGGAATACACCGTGATATAACCGCCATCCGGCATTGGCGTACCCTGTATTTCAAGATAGCTGCCATCAGGCCGACGGCGTTCATAGCGGTAAGACCCGCCAGATCGCAAATGATCCAAGCGCCTTTGCACCAATTGCTCAACCTCACCCGCGCCACATTCACCTTTCAACGCGTTATAGCGAATCAACTCTTCAACTGGGCGCCCTACCGCCAGCAGGCCGTCCGGGTATTCGAACATCTGCTGGTATTCCTGATTCCAGGCGACCACGTTCAAATCCCGGTCGACAATGCTGATGCCCTGGTTGATCGACTGCAGCGCCGAGTTCAACAATTCCCGGTTGAATTTCAGAACCTGGGAGGCTTCATCCACCATGGTGGACAGGTCCCGCCATTCACCGCTCATCGATTGATCGAAACGCTCGAACAGCAAGCGGGTCGCCGGGGCGCCCAACACGGAAGACAAGGCACGTTCGGCTTGATACAGCAATTCTTCATCGGCTTTCTGGTCGCCCAGCAAACGACCGTTCAAAGGATTGATGTAACGGGAAAACAAAACCTGGCGTTTTTCGGCACCGATAAACCGACCCAGCAACAGATGTAAGTCCCCTACCGATACCTGCCGACCCGAGGTTCCCATCACCGGTGCGTCCGGCCGGTTCGCATGCACGAACAACGATGCCTGCATCCGGTCCTTCAAGGTTTCGCGATGATAAGCCGAGCCCAGCAACAAACCGAGCACATTCACCGCCAGGCTCCAGGCCGTACCATGAACAATCGGATCCAGCCCGGCCAACCCCATCAACGCCTGAGGTCGCAGAAACGAGAGTCCGAACAGCCCCTCCATCAAGTGCTCCGGCATCAGACCGGCACGAACAAAAAGCGGCATCAACAGAGTGTAGAACCACACCAGGAAACCCAGGCCCAACCCCCAGAGAACACCGTTACGATTTATAGCCGTCCAGAACAGACCGAGAAACAGGGCCGGAGCAAACTGCGCCACGGCAACGAAAGACACCAGGCCGATGGCCACCAACCCTTCGTAGGCGACAATCAAGCGATAATAGAAAAAGGCGGCCAGAACGATCACCAGAATTCCCAGACGGCGAAGCCACACAATCCGACGGCCCAGGTCCGGCGCGTCGGTGGACCACCAACCCACTCGAATCAGCGCCGGAAGAATGATTTCGTTGCTCAGCATGGTGCTGAGCGCCACGGTCGCGATAATCACCATCGAGGTGGCGGCGGAAAGGCCCCCCACGAACGTAAACAGCGCCAGGCCGTTACGGCCTTCGGCCATGGGAAGAGTGAGTGTTAGATACTCAAGGCTGGCCGCATCCGCCGCGAAATGATGGTAACCCACCAGTACCAACGGCAGCGCGAAAAAATTAATCAACAGGAGATAAAGCGGAAAAATCCAACGGGCTTTGTGGAGGTCTTCCTCTTCCTTGTTTTCAACCACCGCCACATGAAACTGCCGTGGCAGCGCGACAATGCCAACAATGCCCAGCAATACCTGGGTCGTATAGACGTACGGATCGCTGAAATCCGTCAACAGCGCCCAGGTTTCGGGGTTCTCGACGGTATCGCGAATCAACTGCCCAAAGCCTCCACCCACGGCATAAACCGCCCAGTAACCCACCGCCAGATAAGCGATGAGTTTGACGACGGACTCGAACGCAATCGCCAACATCATGCCCGGATGATGTTCGGAGGTGTCCAGATGCCGCGTACCGAACAACATGGTGAACAGCGCCATCATCAATGACACATAAAGAGCCGAGTCGTTATACCAATTCGTCGAGGTGGCCAGGCTGCCGGACACAATGTTCAAACTGACCGACACCGCCTTCAACTGAAGTGCCACGTAAGGCACGATGCCGATCAGGGATATAAGCGAAACAGACACCGCCACCGCCCGGCTGTGCCCGTACCGGCTGGCGATAAAATCCGCGATGGTGGTTACGTTCTCGCGCTTCGCCACCCGCACCAGCTTCAGCCAGAACGCAAAGCCGAACACAAAGAGCAGAATGGCCCCCACGTGAGACGGCGCAAAGGCCCAGCCGGACTCGCCAAACTGACGAGTGGCGCCGTAAAAGGTCCAACTGGTGCAATACACCGCCAACGACAAACCATAGACCCACGGCTGCCAGCGGCGGGCAAGAGGTTTGCGATCGCCACGCAAGGCGATGGCGAACAACAGCGCTATGTAAAGCAGCGCGATCAGAATGAAAAAGGAGGGCGCCATGGCTTGTTGTACTGCTTACCTGTCAGTTTTGTTGTTTCACCAGATAATCCCGGTATTCGTCGCGCAACTCAACCTTACGCAATTTGCCTGTGCCCGTGTGAGGCAATTCTTCCACCTGGATAATCGCATCCGGCAGCCACCACTTAGCCACCTTTTCCTGCAAGGTCGCCCGTAACCGTTGTTCGTCCAGCAACCTGCCGGGCTTCACGGTCACCAGCATCACCGGGCGTTCATCCCATTTCGGGTGGGCAGCGCCGATGACGCAGGCTTCGTTCACGGCGTCATCGTGCAGAGCGGCATTCTCCAACTCGACCGAGCTGATCCACTCCCCACCGGACTTGATCACATCCTTGCTGCGATCAACCACGCGCAAATACCCCTGGGGATTAATCACCGCCACATCACCGGTTTCAAACCAGCCATCGATGAATTTATCCTGCCCTTCCCCTTTGAAATACTGCGCCAGAATCCAGGGTCCCCGACACCTCAGATTCCCCCGGGTCACACCATCGTGAGGCAAGGCACGACCATCCTCATCGAAAATCTCGATTTCGACACCGAACATCGGCCGTCCCGCCGAGCTTTGCAGCTCATAGCGTTCCTCGGCGCTCATGTCTTCCATGGCTGGCACGCGAGGAGCCGCCGTCGCCAGTGGACTGGTCTCGGTCATACCCCAGATACCCATCCAATAGACGTCGTACAGCTCGTCGTAGGTTTTCACCAAAGCGCGAGGCGACGCCGCGCCACCAACGCCCACCATTTGCAGGGTGTCTATGCTTTTGCCACTCTCCTGCAAATAATTGTGCAGATTCAACCAGACCGTCGGTACGGCGAAAGCCTGGGTGACGGATTCCTCTTCAATCAACTGTTGCAAGCTTGCACCATCCAAACCGGCGCCGGGCAGTACCAAACGGGCGCCATACAACGGCGCGGAAAACGGCACCCCCCAGGCACAGACGTGATACATGGGGACCACAGGCATGGCGACGGACCATTCGTTGAAATCAAGATACTGGCTGGAGCCGCTCATCATGGCGTGCAGTAGGGTCGAGCCCTGCTCGTACAACACGCCTTTGGGGTTACCGGTGGTGCCGCTGGTGTAACACAGGCCACAGGGGGCGTCTGAAGGCAGACGTGGCCAGTCGAACTCAGCCGGTTGTGCTTCCAGGAGGGTTTCGTAATTATCCAAGGCCAAGGAGGAGGATTCCGGCATGTCCTCGGGGTCGCATAACAGGACGACCCGCTCTACTCCACCGATCTGATCAGCCACGCTTTCCAGCAGGGGTAGAAATTCGGGGTCGAGGAATATCCAGCGGTCTTCGGCGTGATTGATAATGTACTGCAGCTGCTCGCTGAAGAGCCGGGCATTAAGGGTATGAACCACGGCCCCATAACCGGATATCCCGTAATACAACTCGAAATGCCGATAATGGTTGGTCGCCAAGGTAGCCACCCGGTCGCCCTGTTGTATGCCTGCCTGAGCAAGCAGATTCGCCACCCGAGCGGCCCGCGCCAGGGCTTCTTTGTAGGTATAGCGATGCCGCTTGCCGCCAGGCAATGCGGAAACAATCTGCTGGTCCGGTGTACGAATAGCGGCCGATTTCAAAATGTCGCTGGTGTTCAAAAGGTGAGACATCATAGCGCCGGTCATTCCGGTACTCCTTTTGTCATTATTCTAAGATGCAATGAGTGTAGAACGACTTCCCCCTCCCACCCATCGTTGAAAAGTAGGAGGTGGAGGGGGATGGGCTCCTTTGGTGGTTTTAGCTGCAGGGGGTTGTGGTCCGTGGCGACTGCCAGGGGGACTCATTTGGGGTCGCCGTAAACCCATCCATGGGGGCTTGGCCTCGGCATCCATGCCTCGGACATCCCCAAATGAGCCCCCCTGGCATCCACCACTCGCAAAGCGCCTATAGCTCCTTTCCAATTTATTCTGACTAAATAACAAGCCCTGGTTTAGGGAAGCGAAAAAAAGAAAAGAACGCACGGCAACAAGCGCCCGGTAGCCGGTGTCCCTCAGACGGACGTCGGACCGCATGGATGCGGTCCGCCGAGCCTACATGGGTGAGGCAAGCATCAGCGAAGCATGCTTCGCGCTTAGCCGAACGCCCACCAGCTATGCTGGTGGGCCGGGCCCGCTTGCGGGGACTTGCGGCGCTCCGACTGAGGGACACCGGCTACCGGGTGCGGACCACTGCCACCGTAACTGGTAGCATCGGAGCCAAGGCTCAAAACCACTGCCACCCTCAGCCAGAATCGGAGCCAAGAAAACGAACCACTGGCAAAATATGGTCAGCCAGGTGAAGCCCAGGAGCATGACCACAGTCGTCGAAAGAAAGGAGCGACAACCCGGGCTTTCGTGACTGCATGGCGGACACGATATCCGAGGTCAGAACGTCGGACTGAGTGCCGTGCAGCAGCAGCACCGGACAATCGATAGCCTCGAACTGGGACCACAGATCCAAAGGAGGCGCCGTTTCGTCGAACTGGCCGACTATTTCCGGGTCGTAATGGGTCACGAAGCGTCCGTCCGGCAGGCGTCGACTGCAGGCCATCGCCATCTCACGCCAGCTTGCATCGGAGCGCTTTCCGAACGGCTCGTAAAGCGTTCGGATACGGGCTTCGAAGGCCGACAAGGTATCGAATACCGGAGTGTCGCGAACATAGTCCGTAATGCGCTTTAGCGACTCGGTCGGAATCGTCGGGCCGACATCGTTCAGTACCAGCCGGTCCAACCGGTCCCTCAGCGGATCACTGGCCAACAGCATGCCCAGCAAGCCTCCCATGCTCGTCCCCACCCAACTCAATCGACGGATCTTAAAATGATCAAGCAGACTCAAAGCAAGCTGGCTGTATAACTCGAAATGGTATTCCTCCCTCGGGTTTTTCGCCCACTGGGACAAACCACGGCCAAGAGTATCCGGAGCCAGCACCCGGTAACCCTGCTCCGCCAATGCATCGCCCAGCGGCTCGAAATCGAATCCATTCCGCGCCAGGCCGTGCCAGCACACCACCGTTTTTTCCGCCAGCGGGTTCCAGACCCGAACATGCAGCTCCCGGTTCTCAAGCGTTACAAAAGCATGCTCCATCATGAGGTTGCCTCCTGATTTGCGCGGCCTTCCAAACGGCCGACCACACCTTGGGGAAAGAAATAAACACTTGCGATGAACAACAACCCCAGCCATAACAGCCAACGATCCGGATCAAGCAGGTCCACCAGGACGGGCACGCCTTCTACCAAACCCTGAGTGGTCCCCATCAGGTTTTGAAGATAGGTTTGCGCCAGCATCAAGACCGTGGCTCCAATAATGGCACCATACAGACTGCCCATTCCGCCGATTACGACCATCAACAGCACATCGATCATGATATCCAGCGACAACACCGAATCCGGACCGGTGTAACGCAGCCAGAGCGCCATCAGAACGCCTGCCAGGGTGGCGAAGGCGGAACTGAGCAATGTGGCGGTGGTGCGGTAGGCGAGCGTGTTATAGCCAATGGCCTGGGCCCGGAAATCGTTCTCGCGCAGGGCTTTCAATACTCGGCCGAAGGGTGAAGCCACGATGCGGACCATGACCAGAAACAGCACAATGGAGCTGAATACCACGAAGTAGAAGTTCAGCAATTTGCCGTTTACACGAACCCCGAACAGCGGATCGTCCAGCAGTTTGAAAGCCGGGGTCAGCACTCGGGGAATCCGGTAGGTGAGGCCGTCTTCACCGCCGGTAAGGTGATAAAACTGCGAGACCAGCACACTGGCGGCACTGGCAACGGCCAGCGTGATCATTGCGTAGAAGATCGTCTTGACGCGCAGCGAGACCAGGCCCATGACGAAGGCGACCAGCAGAGAAGCACCCAAACCGGCGACAACCGCGACCAACAAGACGCCAAACCCCGGCGCGAAATGATCAAACGCGATGGCCACGGCGTAGGCACCGATGCCGAAAAACAGCGCATGAGCGAAGGAAACCACGCCGGTGAAACCCAGTAGCAGATCGTAAGAAGCGGCGAGCACGATGAAGATACTCAACCGCGCGGCAGTATCCAACGCCCGGGTGCCTTCGAACAACCAGGGGGTGAACAGTACCGCCAGAAGGATGCCCAGCAAGACCAATCGAATCCAGCGGTTGGCGGGTAAGGTATCGCGGATGGCCTGCAACATATCAATGCCCTCCCTGGGTTGCGGGCACCAGCCCCTGTGGACGCCACATCAATACCACGACCAGCAATCCGATGGTCGAAACAAGCGCCAGCTTGGGGGCGAGGAAACCGACGTAATTGGACATCAACCCCACCAGCAGGGCCGCAATGAAACACCCTTCTATCGAGCCCAGGCCGCCGATGATGGCGACGATGAAGACCGTAATCATGATGCTCTGCCCCAGATGGGCGGTGATCACTTCGTCATAAAGCCCCCACATCACGCCACCGAGCGCGGCCAGGGCTGACCCTGCCATGAAGACGAGCACAAACAACCGGCGTACGTTGTAGCCGAAACTTTCAACCATCTCACGGTTTTCGACCCCGGCGCGAATCAGTAACCCGAGTCTTGTCCATTTGAACACCACCATCAGAGCGGCGAAGAGCGCCAACCCGAGAACGACCGCCAACAGACGATATTTTTCGAACACCAGATCGCCCCATTGCCACCCGCCTTGAAAGGCAGTGGGTTTGAGCAGCGGCACATCTTCGCCGCCCCAGAACACGTAAATCAGTTGCTCGGCGACAATAAGGCCGCCCATGGTGATTAATATCTGCATCAGGTGATCGCCATAGACCCGCCGCACCAAGACCCGCTCGAAAGCCCAGGACAACGCTGCGCAGGCGATCATGGCAACCAGGGCGGCCAGCCCGAAGGCGGCGAGGTTGAGCCAGAGAGAGTCCACCAGTCGCCAGCTTTCCAGGCCGATCAACACGGTGAATCCGAAAAAAGCCCCCAAAGAAATAAAGGCGCCGTGCCCAAAATTGAGTACATCCATCAGGCCAAACACCAGCGTAAAGCCGGAGGTCATGATGAAGAGCATCATTCCCATGGCGAGACCGGCGAGGGTCAGCGTCATCCAGGCACTGAGATCGCCGGTCATGGGTAGGGCCAGCATCGCCAGCGCCGGAACCAAGATTGCGGCCTGAGCATCGGGTCGGTGCCACCAGGCCAGGTGTTGTTTCACCGGGGTGGTGTTGTTTTCCTGCAGGGTTTCGAGGCTGGTGGTCATGAGGAAGCCTCCATCGACAGGCCCAGTAGCTCGCTTTGGCGTACCGGGTCGGCGGCGAAATCCACCATCGAACCTTGGTGAACAGTGCGGCCATCATCCATGACCACCAAGTGGTCCCCCAGTTGCCGGGCCATGCTCATGTTCTGCTCCACCATTAAAATGGTGGTGCGCTCGTCTTTGAGGGACCGAAAGGCCGTGATCAACTTTTCTATGATGGCCGGTGCCAATCCTTTGCTTGGCTCGTCCACCAGCAACAGTTCGCAGGGTTCTATCACAGCGCGGGCGATGGCCAACATCTGTTTTTGACCGCCGGAAAGATTTCCTGCAGGCCAATGCCAAAAGGTTTGCAACGCGGGAAAAAGTTCCAGTATCCAATCGAGCCTTGCGCCACCCAGGCGCCCTCGACGACTGGCGATGCGCAGATTTTCAGAAACCGTCAGGCTGGCGAATATCCCCATGTTTTCGGGTACGTATTGCAGTCCGCGCCTGGCCACCTGCATGGTCGGCAACCCTTGAATGGGTTGACCATTGAATTGGATTTCGCCTTGGCTCGCCTGCCACAGCCCCATGATGGTTCTCATGGTCGAGGTTTTCCCCACGCCGTTGCGACCGAGCAGCATGGTGACCTGATGTTTGGGTACGACAAAGCTGACGCCCTGAAGGATGTGATAACCACCCACACGCGTATGGACGTTGTAAAGTTCCAACTGATTAGCGTTACCGCTCATTGAAGCCCCTCCCCGCTTTCACCCAGATAAGCCTGACGTACCGCAGGCATTGCCATCACCGCCGCAGGTTCGCCGTCGGCCAGCAGGGTTCCGTTGTTCAAAACGATGATGCGGTCCGCCAGGGAGCGAATAACATCCATTTTGTGCTCCACCAGTAGAATGGTTTTCTCGCCGCTCTCTTTTATTGACCGAATCAGATCCAACACAACCGGCGCTTCATCGAGGCTCATACCGGCAGTAGGCTCATCGAACATCATCACTTCGGGATCAAGTGCCAGCATCATGCCCACTTCCAGGCGTCGCTGTCCGCCATGGGAAAGTTGGGAAGCCGGCACCTTTGCCCGGCTGGAAAGATCCACCCGGGACAACAGTGACTCGACTTCGCGATCCACTTCTTTCAATCGACTCGCGGGTTGCCAGAAGCGAAAACCCAAACCCAGACGGGCCTGCACCACGAGGCGCAGATTGTCCGCCACGCTCAGGCGCGGAAACAGCTGGGTTAACTGGAAAGCCCGTCCCAGTCCCGCCCTGGCTCTGTGCGCCGCCGAGCGGTTACCCAGGACTTGGCCTCGCAACCAAACCTCGCCGCCCGTTGCCGGTAACTGACCAGAAATCAGATTGAAGTAGGTGGTCTTCCCTGCCCCGTTCGGTCCGACGATTGCCGTCAGGGTACCGCTGTGAAACTGGCAACTGACCCGATTCACCGCGACATGCCCGCCAAACTGGACACTCAAATCCTTGGTTTCGAGTACCGGTGTCATCGATTGAGTCATCATAAAACGGGGCTCAGTTAGTGCGCCCGACCGGGATCGCCATTTCTTCCAGCGGAATCACCCGGACCAATTCAGGGATAGCCCACTCGACACCCTCTTCCACCTTGATGCGGAAGTGATACATCTGTTGCAGCGCCTGATGGTCCTCCGGGCGAAACATCATTTCACCCTTAGGGGTATTGAAACGCATTCCCTCCATGGTGGCGATCAAATCTTCCGTGTCGGTGGACTCGGCTTGCTTTAATGCTTCGACTATGGCGATTCCGGCGGCCATACCACCGGCCGTGAAGAAATCCGGCGGAGTGCCAAAGCGTTCGAGGTGCTGTTCGACCAACCAGTTGTTGATTTCGTTTTTCGGATTTTCGTAATAGTAATAAGTCGCGCCTTCCATTCCCTCGAAGGGTTTATACCCCACCAATGCGGACAGGATGTTGCCACCGGTGGCAAATTCGATGTCGTACCGCTCCGGGTTCATCGCCTTCAATTTACCCATGGGGTTGCCACCGCCAGCCCAATAAAAGAAGACAACTTTTTCTCCTTCCTCGTCTTTTAACGCATCAAAAATCCGCTGACCGGCTGCTGTGAAATCCGTGGTATCGGTAGGAACGTATTCTTCGTGAACAAGCTCGGCACCGGTTTTTTCAACGGCTTCACGGAATGCGGCGATACCGTCACGGCCGAAGGCATAATCCTGCGCGAGCGTTGCGATTTTCACGCCCGGTTTGCCGACGGCCACGGCGTTGGCAACAGCATCCTGCGATGAATTTCGGCCGGTACGGAAAATATAGCGATTGCCATTTTCACCGGTGATCGAGTCCGCCACGGCCGGTTCCACGAGGAGAATTTTTTCGTACTCCTGCGCCACCGGCAGCATCGCCAACGCCACACCGGACGACACTGGCCCCACAGCCAGAGTAACTTCGTCGTCCGCGTAAGCTTCTTCCAACAGTGATCGGCCCGTGGCCGGGTCCAATTGGGTGTCTTTTTCGATGACTTCGATGGGGCGCCCCAACACCTCCATCGTACCGCCGGTGGCGTATTCCAGCCCTAGCATTAAGCCATCGTGGCTTTGCTTGGCGTAAGCCTCCAGAGGGCCGGTTTTACCGTAAACATGAGCGATTTTGATCGGATCTTCGGCGAATGCTTCGCCGCTGATCATAATGGGCAGCGTTAAGGCAACGCTCTTGATCAGGGTGGTGAGGTTCATAGCCTTCTCCTGTGTTTTATTGTGAATACGAATGGTGTATTACTCCGGCGCCTCATTCCGCTTCGGAACGACGCACCCATTTTCTCACCGCGACCCGACGGATTTTTCCAGTCGGCGTGCGGGGCAGTTCATCCAGAAACACGAGGCGACGAGGTACCTTGTAGGTCGCCAGACGTTGTTTGCAAAAACGTTGCAACTCATCTTCGGTGGCCCAGTGGCCCGGCTTCAGCACCACGAAAGCGGTGGCGGTTTCACCCCAGGTGCGATCGTATTCACCGGTCACCGCCACATCCTGAACACAGCGATGCCGCAGCAGGCAATGTTCAACCTCGGAGGGGTAGACGTTTTCACCACCGCAAATAAACATGTCGGTAACCCGGTCCACGATCCAGGTGTGGCCGTCACGATCCTGGTAGGCCAGATCGCCGCTGCGATACCAACCCCCTTCGAAAGCCTGTTGATTAGCCTCGGCGTTGCGCCAATACCCCGGCGTAATAGCCGGACCTCGCACCCAAACCTCCCCCACTTCACCAGGCGGAACAGGCTCACCATGAGGCCCCACCAGCTTGCATTCGGTGTGCGGCATCGCTCTTCCTACCCCTCCCGGAAAGGCTCGGGCTTCGGCTGCGGACTGAAAAAACAGGGTCGGACCGGACTCCGTCATACCGCATCCGTTGCGGATAACGACGCCCCGATCCGCCCAAAGACCCAACAGAGAGTCATCCATCGGAGCCCCGCCACTGGCCAGACATTCCGCACAGGAAGAGAGATCTTCGGACCGATGAAACTGTTCCGTTTCGGCCAAACGACGATACTGAGTGGGAACAAGCAGCACCTTGGTCAAACGCCGTGCAACCAGATCAGACATCAGTTGATCCGGTTGGAATTGCCGATAAACACGTACACTCCCGCCATGCATCAAAGTAGGTAACGCGAAAAGGTTAATGCCTGCGGTATGGTAATGAGGTAACACCGAGGCCGTGACATCATCCGGTTGAAGGGCCAGGGCCGCGTGCGCATTCCCGGCATTGGCCAGAGCCATACCAGCGGTATAAATCACGGCCTTGGGTTTTCCGGTGGTGCCGCTGGTAAACAGCAAATACCAGGGTTCGTTATCAGCTACCGGTTCGGCCGCAGGCAACTCACCTTCGGGCATGTGCTCATCCAGCCAACCCAGTATCGCTCCCGACAAACGATGCAAGCTGGTGGCAACAGAGTGGAAATCCCGCTCGGCCAGTATGACCTTGGGCTCGATCAGGCTGGATTGCGCCAGTTGAACATCGATACTTTCCCGCCAGTTCAGCGGCACCAGAACCCAGCCCTGGCGATAACAGCCCATCAATACAGCGAAAAAATCCAACCGGTTCCGGGCGAGCCAAAGCACTCTGTCTCCGCGTTGCAGACCCGTGGCCTTTAAGCGGCACACCCACTCCTGAACGTGGGTATGCAGGTCGGCGATACTCCAGGTCTCATCCTCTGGCACCGAGATCAACGCCGGTTTATCGCCCCAGGACTCGGCCCATTGCCGGGAATCCAAGGAGTTCACCGGGGTGGCTCCATGCCATGGATCATCAAATCCAGTACCGACCTGACCACCTCTTCCAAATCACGATCTTCGTTCCACAACAGATAACGCTGGCCGATAAAATGCATCATCCCCATGATGGACCAAGCCCATATCTGGTAGTCCCCTTCACGGATTTGTTGTTCCCGTCCGGCCTTGGTCAGAGCTTCGATATAGCCTTCAGCGAAGGCCTCGTAATAGGCGCGATGGACTTCCGCATCGACAAACTGGCTTTCCTGTACGATGCGATAAAGGTTCGGGTGGGCACGAATGTAGTCCAGAAAGGCGCGAAAGCCGACGCGTTCAGCCTGCATCCGGTCGTCGACATCGATCACCTGTTCGGACAGGTAGTGACGCAATTGTCGACTCGTATAGAGCACCAGCTCCCGCAGCACGGCCTCCTTGGTTTTGAAATAGAGGTAAAAGGTGCCTTGCCCAATTTCGGCCCGACGGGTAATACCCACAATGGACCCCTCATGGAACCCCCGCTCGCCAAACTCCGCTTCGGCGGCACGAAGGATTTTCTCAAGGGTACGGGCCCCCCGAGCGGTTTTGGGAGTAAGACTGTGCTGGGACATAACCAAACCTGAGAGTCGATTCAGGTCTCACAGTACGATAACAAGAACCGTTTGGCAAGCATGGCTTTCACCCTACTTTTGGAGGAGCCAATCGATGGCCGGGAACGCCCCGAGTCGTTTCTTAATTTCTTCTAAATGCGCCAACCACCGAGATTTTTCTAACTTTTGAACTATTCTTGCCGATAGACAATAACTACAAGAACTCTTTGTGTTCCCGATTGGAGCAACAAGCTATGAAGCTGACCGTGATCATGAAAACAGCCCTGGGGTTTGGGCTTATCCTCGCATTAATGATCGGCATTTCGGTTACAGCGCTGACCAACCAATCATCGGTCGGACGGCTCTTTCGCATCACCACCTCGGAAGTGGTACCGGAAATGCAGGAGGCCTACCGGCTGGTAATCGCCATTCAGAATGCCAATAAAGCCGTTTCACAACACGCCGCCGTCACCGACCCGGCTTTGCTGGAACAGTATGAGCAGGATTTCGCCGCCGCCAGTGATGCCGTGGCGACCACTCACCAGAACCTGAGCGAACAGCTCGCTGGTCAGCCAAGGCTGTCCGCTCCCCTGGAAACGGCTTACACCCAGGCCGGTCAGGCTCTCGCCCTCGGGCAACAGCATCTGGCCACTCGGCGTGAGGTTCTCGATTCCCGCCAGGCCTTCCTGCAGGAATATCAAAGCCAGGGCTCCCGGTGGCTCACCTTCGCCAACGACATGAAAATCGTTGATCGTGTTTTGGAAAACCTGGCCACCAGTACCGACCGGGTGGCGAGTCAGGTCGGGGGCGATGCCAAATATATTCTGGACCGCATCGCGCTGATTCGTTCCGGCGTGACGGGCATTGGCGGTCTGGAGTCAGCCCAGGCGGTTGAGGGCGTACAGGCCAACCTCAGTGGAGAGCTGGAACGGGTCGATACCCGGTTGGAACGCCTGGCGTCCTCTAACGAAATTGTCCATCGTTACCTCTCAACCTATGTGGAACTTCTACGCACGGCCGTCATGGGTGAAAACGGCACCGTTCCACTCTATCTGAAATCGATCCAGGCGGCTGAAAACAGTGCCGACCTTTTGGCACGGCTGGCGGACACCGTTAACCAAAGCGTTCAGGAACTTAGCGTTTTGACCCAGGCGCTTTCCGATGAAGGGCTGCGCCTGGCCGAAGAGGTGGAGGATGCCAATACCCAATCAACCTTTACCGTCGTCGGCGTGTTGGGTGCCTCCCTGGTGGTGGCGCTGGCCATCATGTTCTCGCTGATTCGTAGCATCCGCCAACCGCTGAAAACCATCACAGCGCTGCTCGCCGCCGTCTCCGATGGCGATTTGTCCAAGAAAATGACCATCAAGTCGAACGATGAGTTTTCGCAAATTGGTCGCGGTATCAACGAACTGATAGATCACACCAAAGACATCATCGTTGATATCAAAAAGACAGCCACCGAAGTGGAATCGGTTGCGGTCCAGGTCACTCAGACAACCAAATCCAGCTCGGAAAAACTCCTGTTGCAAAAAGACCAGTCGGCTTCCATCGCCACCGCCGTCTCGGAAATGACTTCCTCAGCCAGTGAAATTTCGGAGAACGCCAGCAATACCCTGAGCCAGGTGAAAGAAGTGAACGGCTCGGCCTCTGAAGGCCAGAAGAACATGCGCAACAGCAACGAAGTGATCAAACAACTGGTGGACGACCTGAACCACGCCAGCGAAGTCGTCAACAACCTGCAACAGGAATCGGACAACATCAGCCAGATCCTGAACGTGATCCAGGGCATTGCCGAGCAGACCAACTTACTGGCATTGAACGCCGCTATAGAAGCCGCCCGGGCGGGCGAGCAAGGGCGAGGCTTTGCGGTCGTGGCAGACGAAGTACGCAGCTTGGCCAGCAAAACACAAAGCTCGACTGAAGAGATTTATGAAATGATCGACCGGTTACAGACCCGGGCCAACAATGCTGTCGGACTGATGACCAAAAATCTGGAGCGGGTGGAACAACTGGTCTCCAGTGCAGAAGACACCGACCACTCCATTCAAACGATTCTGGCGTCGCTGCAGCACATTAACGACATGAGTCAGCACATTGCCGAAGGCACCTCCAGTCAGCAGGCAACGGCCGAGGAAGTATCGCGATCCATTCAGGAAATCGCTGAAATTTCGGACACCATTTACTCGAACGCCACCATGAATGTGAAGACCTTTGAGCGGCTTAACGAACTGGTGGAGCACCAGAATGAGTCGGTGAGTCGGTTTAGATATTGATGTGATCCGGGAGACGGGAAACGCCGGACGGAAGATGCTAAACCTGTGAAACACCGTTCTTTGAGGAGACGGGAGACGCCGTGCGCCTCCCTCTTCGCTTCAACTTAGACCTGGCTTTTTAGCCACTGATCGAAATGCGCGGCCGGTAAGGCCCCCGCTTGCCGGGTTAATTCCCGGCCATTCTTGAATATCAACAAACTGGGAATGCTGCGAATGCCATAACGTTCAGCCAGCGCCTGCTCTTCTTCGGTATTCACCTTCACCATGCGAATCTTCGGCTCCCACCGCCCGGCCGCCTGTTCGAATACTGGGGCGAACTGTTTGCAGGGACCACACCAACTGGCCCAGAAATCGACCACGACGGGAATATCCGATTTCAACACCAGCTTTTCAAAATTCGCACGAGTGCCTTTAACCGAGGCACCGCTAAAGACCGGTTGTTTACAGTGGCCGCATTTGGGGCCGTCAACCAGGCGGTCGGTGGGAATTCGGTTGGGGGTGCCGCAGTGGGCACAAGCGATGGTGGAGGTACTCATGAGAAAAAGCCTCTATATCATTTTTAGCTAATATAGAGGCACCCAAACAGGGAACAAGGGGAGAGGTTATTTTTCGACGAACGCGCGTTCTATGACGTATTCGCCAATGTGTCCGGCGCGGGTCTCGTTAAAGCCCCAATCATCCAGAATGGCCGTGGTGTCTTTCAACATGGCCGGGCTGCCGCACAGCATGAAACGGTCGTCTTCTTTGTTGGGCTTTGGCACACCCAGATCGTCAAACAACTTGCCACTGATCATGAGATCCGTCAGTCGACCTTCGTTGCGGTAAGGTTCACGGGTAACCGTCGGATAGTAATAGAGCTTGTCACGAATCAGTTCGCCGAAAAACTCGTTGTTCGGCAGCTCGTCCTCAATCAGCTTCTGATACGCCAGTTCAGACTTATAGCGTACGCCGTGGGTGAGAATCACGCGGTCGAACTGCTCGTAAATTTCCGGGTCTTTAATAATGCTGATAAACGGGGCCAGACCGGTGCCGGTAGACAACAGGTAGAGATTGCGCCCCGGCAACAGGTGGTCCGCCACCAGCGTGCCGGTTGGTTTCCGGCCCACATATATTTGGTCACCCGGCTGAATATTCTGCAGCTTGGACGTCAACGGGCCGTCCGGCACCTTGATACTGAAGAACTCCAGCTCTTCCTCGTAGTTGGCGCTGGCAATGGAATAGGCACGCAACAATGGACGGCCGTTATCCTGTTCCAGACCAATCATCGTGAAGTAGCCGTTCTTGAAACGAAAACCCGGGTCACGGCTCGTTGTGAAACTGAACAGAGTGTCATTCCAATGCCGAACACTGGTGACAGTCTCGATATTTAAATTCGACATAAGAACCTCTTTATTTCGAATAATGCGTTATATAGCACTACTATACTCAGCAAAGCGTTATCGGCAAAATGACTATTTCCGATATCATTTATTGGTAATTCCGATATGAAATTCACACTCAGGCAGTTACAGGTGGTTTTGGCCACCGCTCACCATGAAAACATCAGTCGGGCGGCGGCCAGTCTGAATATGTCCCAGTCCGCCGCTTCCGGTGCCCTGAAAGAGTTCGAAACGCTGTACGAAGTTCGGTTGTTTGAACGGGCTGGCAAGCGCCTGAAACTGAATGAGGTGGGTCGCCAGCTTTGGCCTCGGGTAGAAGCTCTGCTGGAGCAGGCCACGGAACTCGAAAGGGACCTGACCCGCCATCACGATCTCGGCCGACTCAAAGTGGGCGCCACCCTGACAATTGGTAACTATCTGGCAGTGAAATTCATGGCGCAGTATATGGCCGAACAACCAAATGCCAGGGTGAAACTGGAAGTGGCCAATACCCGGGCTATCGCGGACCGCGTTCTCTCTTTCGATCTTGATCTGGGCATGATCGAAGGCGAAATCAACCACCCCGACCTGGAGTTGCAACGCTGGCGCTCGGACGACCTGGTGGCCTTTTGCGCCCCGGACCACCCGCTCGCTCGGCAGGCACTGAGTGATGCCGACCTGCTTAACGAAGCCTGGATAGTAAGGGAACCCGGTTCAGGCACACGTCAGACCTTCGAAAGAGGTATGCACGGCATTCTTACCGACCTGCACATCGCCTTGGAACTGGAGCATACCGAGGCCATTAAACGTGCGGTGGAAGCCGGGCTGGGTATCAGTTGCCTGTCCCGTGTCAGCCTGCATGAAGCATTTCGACGCGGAACATTAATTCCCCTCGATATTCCGCATCGGGATTTTAGCCGGGAGTTTTATTTTGTATTACACCGGCAAAAATATCGTAGCCCGGGAATCCAACGGTGGTTGGAATTGTGTCAAAGCTTCCCCGAAGTTAAATAGGCTGATAAAGTTCACCTCAACCCCAGTCGTCGGTTCTAAGGATTGTGAAATCGCGGAGTGGCGGCGGGATGAAATGCCCGAACCTCAAGGATTTACAATGAAGTTGATTCAATGGCTAGCCATTGCAGCGGCAACTGCACTGGCCGGATGTGCCACTTTGCCAGCCCCTTCCGAAACCCAAGGCGGCATGCTTGCCTTCCCCTTGGATATTAAAAACCAAACCAGCTTCCCGATTTATTACGTCTTCGAATACACAATTTACGATGAGGACACCAATCTGGAAGTCGACCGGATTCAGATCAATCCGGCTCAAGGCTCCGATGTCAGCACTTATGGGCCGTATCCCGCCGGTGATTATTACATCGGCATGCTGACAACTCGCGTAAAAGATTCCTCGAAATTCTCTTTCTCTTACAAACCTACGCCCAGAGAAGTTCGAATTGATTTCTCGATAGAGGAAGATACGGTCACCCTCATTAATCAGACACAACAAGTGCATCAGTATATGACCGAGGGTCGAAAATTCAGAACCGCGAACGGCTTGGCGGATCTGACTGATGAGGTAAAAGAGAAAGCGTTGGAAAGCCTGGCAAAGCAGGATAAAGAAAATGCCTGGACCATCGAAGTATTGGAATAAAACCCAGGTGATTAACCCCAGGCACAATCGCGGTGCCTGAGGTTACAGTCATTACCGCTCAATACAAATCGCTGTACCTTCCCCACCCCCAATACACAATGCCGCCATTCCTTTACGCTGATCCAAACGGATCATGTTGTGCAACAGGGTCACGATCAGTCGCGCACCGGAGCAGCCCAGCGGATGCCCCAATGCACAGGCACCACCGGTCACATTGGTAATATCCGCACTCAACCCGACTTCCTGCATACCCAGCATGGTCACCATGGCGAAGGCTTCGTTAATTTCCGCAAGTTCCACATCGGTATTGCGCCAACCGGCTTTCTCCAACGCTTTGTTCATTGCGCCGATGGGCGCGCAGGTGAAGGTGCTCGGCTTTTGGGCATGGCTTGCGTAGCTGCGAATAGTAGCCAAAGGTTGCAA
This sequence comes from uncultured Saccharospirillum sp., assembly GCA_965652395.1. Lineage (GTDB taxonomy): Bacteria > Pseudomonadota > Gammaproteobacteria > Pseudomonadales > Natronospirillaceae > Saccharospirillum. The sequence goes on from CBFGUW010000009.1 coordinate 113,799, forward strand.
GCCCAATTGCTCGGCCTTTGCGCGGGTCATCAAGGTTAACGCAGCCGCACCATCGCTGATGGAACTGGAATTCGCAGCCGTAATAGTGCCTTCTTTTGAAAAGGCCGGACGCAGGTTCGGAATTTTATCGGGACGGGCCAGACCGGGTTGTTCATCGTGTTCCACCAGGGTGTCGCCTTTGCGATCACTGATGGTCAGAGCGGTGATTTCGTCTTTGAACCAACCCTTTTCGATGGCTTGTTGAGCCCGGCTTAAACTGCGAATCGCAAATTCATCCATGGCTTCACGGGTGAGTTTGAATTCGTCCGCGGTGGCCTGGGCATGGACACCCATGGCGCGGCCATCGTAAGCGTCTTCCAGCCCATCGAGGAACATATGATCGTAAACTTGCTGGTGCCCCATGCGGTAACCGCTGCGGGCTTTGCTCATCAGATAGGGGGCATTGCTCATCGACTCCATGCCCCCGGCTATGGCGACATCGATATCGCCTGCGCGCATCTGGTCCGCCGCCAGCATGACGGTTTTCATGCCGGAGCCACAGACTTTATTGACCGTGGTCGCGGGCACTGAATCGCTTAAACCAGCGCCCAGAGCCGCTTGGCGGGCAGGTGCCTGCCCAAGACCCGCAGGCAACACACAGCCCATCAACACATCCTGGATGTGCTCGGAAGTCAGTCCGGTAAACTCGAGACTGGCCTTGATGGCGGCCGCCCCCAGGTCGGTGGCGGAAAGTGAGCTCAAAGAGCCCTGAAAGCCCCCCATAGGGGTACGTTTGGCAGCAACTATTACGATGTCTTTTGTCATTATAGGAAGTCCTCTTTTCGGGATTCTAAATGCGAAGTGCGCCATCCACTTCCACAATTCGACCGGAATAGTAGTCGTTGGCGATAATAAAAGAGACTGCCGAGGCGATATTTTCCGGTGTGCCCATGCGCTTCAGAGGTACAGCCTGGTTGACACGTTCCCGTGCCTCCGGCTTCATGTTGACGGTCATCTCGGTTTCGATAAAGCCAGGGGCCACACCGGCCACCCGGATACCGTAACGAGCCAGTTCCTTGGCCCAGGTTACCGTCATTGCGGCGACGCCCGCTTTCGCAGCACTGTAATTGGTCTGGCCGATGTTACCGCTGCGGGTGATGGAGCTTATGTTGACGATCACGCCGGGCGTTTGAGACTCGACCATCCACGCCGCCGCCTCGCGTCCACAGAGGAATACACCGGTCAGATTGAAATCGATAACCGACTGCCACTGGCTGAGCGACATCTTGGTCAACTCGCCCTCTTTCTGCTTGATCAACAGGGCATCCCGGGTAATACCGGCGTTGTTCACCAGCACATCCAATCGATCATGGTCGGCCCTCATTTGTTCAAACAGGGCAACAACCGTGCTTTCTTCGGCGACATTGGCGGTATACCCAAAGGCTTTGATCCCCGCCTCTTTCAAAGCGCCGACGGCCTGTTCAACCGCCGATGCGTCAATATCCACCACTGAAATTCCAGCACCTTCCAGGCCCAGCATCCGCGCCATGGCATAACCCAGGCCGCGGGCGCCCCCGGTAATGACGATGTGTTTGTCCTGATGTTGTTTTGCTTGTCCAGACATTCGAAACCCTCACTGTGATGCTGTTTTAAGGCCAGATCGCCCCCGTTTCGAAAGACAGGGGTCGGTAAAATCGTTCAATCATGGTGAAAGGTACGGAGGCAACCGAGGGATAAAGCCATTGGGGCGATTTATCCTTATCGATCAGTAAGGCCCGCACACCTTCCATGAATTCCTGTTCGGAGCAGGCATGAGAGCCCACGAGCAGGTCTTTTTCCAATACCTCCACCCGGCTTGCATGACGGAGCTTCTTAAAGTGATACCAGGTCAACGCCATGCTCAGTGCCGATCCGCTCTGCCATTGCAACCGCGCCTCTTTGAACGGCCCGAAATCATGGTGCTCAATCACGCTCATCCAGTCTGCAAGGTTGGGTTCCGGCAATCGATCCATAGCGTCCTGCCAGGCAGCTTTTATGGACTGCGTTTCTTTGTCCGGATCCGGCAGGGTCCATTCAGTGAGCGCCCCGCCTTCGGCCAGCCAATGTTTCAAACGGTCAGCATCGTCGGGCGAGACCACGGCATCGGCATACCCTAAAGCCACCGTGTCGCGACCACTGAGGTGAACGCCGCTGATTCCCAGGAAGGTCCCTAGCCGCCAATCCGGTTGTTGCAGAAAATAGGCAGCACCCACATCCGGAAAGAGCCCAATCTGCAATTCGGGCATGGCGAAACGGCTGTGCTCGGTCACCAAACGAAGGTCCGCCCCGGCAAACAGGCCCCAACCACCGCCCATGACCAACCCCTGACCCCAAGCGACTATGGGCTTGGCGGCATTGGCTATCAGCGCATCCAACCGATATTCCGCCAGGAAATAGCGGTGCCCCGCCTGCCGCTGCTCCCCAGCCGAGCGACCGTTCAGCGCCCCCACCAATGCTTTGACATCGCCACCAGCGCAAAATGCTCGCTCCGATGTGCTTTCCAGCCACACCGCCTGCACCCGTTCGTCTGCCAACGCGGCCTGAAGAGCCTCCGTCAGCGCTTCGATCAGCTCCAGATTCAAGGCGTTCAGTGCTGCGGGCCGGTTCATTCGCAATAATCGCAACGCCCCCTGTTGCTCAACAATCAACGGGGCTTCCGGGTTGGAGGACTCATTCATAGTGCTTACCTTAGTGGGAAATCCGGGAAGGCTGCCATCCTGCATTGGTACGACCGCTTGGGCAAGTATTGAGCAGGTGCGGATAATTTCGGAATGAGAAGAGCTATTCCTCCTCCCGCAACTGGGTCCGCCAAAGCTTGGCATAGACGCCTTCGGTCGCCAACAGTTGCAAATGTGTCCCCTGCTCCACCACTTCTCCGTGTTGTAATACAACGATTTTATCCGCATCAATCACCGTCGACAGGCGGTGGGCGATAACGATGCTGGTGCGGTCACGCGAGACTTCCCGCATGGCTTGCAGAATGGCTTGCTCCGAGTGGGAATCCAGGGCCGAAGTGGCTTCATCGAACAAGAGTATCGGCGGATTTTTCAGCAATACACGGGCAATGGCAATGCGTTGTTTTTCCCCACCCGAGACTTTTAACCCACGTTCACCCACCTTGGTGTGTTCCCGCTCCGGCAGGCTGGCGATAAAAGCGTCCAGATGCGCCATCCGGATGGCATTCCATACGGCCTCGTCCGTAGCATCCGGATAACCGTATTTCACATTGTTGAATATGGTGTCGTTAAACAGCACCGTATCTTGAGGCACCACGCCAATGGCCTGTCTTAAACTGGCCTGGGTAACATGTCTTATCGATTGGCCGTCTATGCGGATATCACCTTTCTGCGGGTCATAAAACCGAAACAACAAGCGGCCAATGGTGGATTTTCCCGCACCGCTGCTTCCCACCAGAGCCACTTTTTGACCGGCTTCGATGGTCAGCGATAAACCATTCAGAATGGTTCTGTCGTTGTGATAATGAAAATCCACGCCATCGAACTCGATCCGACCTGAGGTGACGTTCAAGGCAGTGGCGTCGTCCGCGTCCTGTATCTTGGCGGGGCGGCGTAACAGCCCGAACAGATTTTCTATGTCCGTCAGGGCGCGCCTGATTTCGCGGTAAACAAAGCCAAGGAAGTTCAGAGGGATAAACAGCTGAATCACATAGGCGTTCACCATTACAAGATCACCGATGGTGATCTCGCCGGTCACGACATCTCTTGCGGCCAGCCACATCATCAGCGTCAGGGCGGCGGTAACGATAAATGCCTGACCGGTATTCAGCATCAACAATGACATACGGTTTTTAAGCCGGGCCTGCTCCCATTGGTCCAGATTGCGGTCGTAGGATTCCGCCTCCCAGCGTTCGTTGCCGAAGTATTTGACCGTCTCATAATTCAGCAAAGAATCAATGGCGCGGGTATTGGCCTGGCTGTCGAGCGTATTGGCCTCGCGCACAAAACGATTGCGCCACTCGGTGGTTAATACCGTGAAGAACACATAAATCACCACGGCAAACAAAGTAATTAACGCGAACCAAATATTGAAATTGATGATCAGAATCCCCGCAACCAACACCAGTTCGAGCACGGTGGGCACAATGTTGAACACCAGGAATCTCAGTAAAAAATGCACGCCGTTGGTGCCACGTTCGATGTCGCGACTCAACCCTCCGGTTTGCCGACTGAGATGAAAGTCGAGCTCCAATTGATGCAGATGCTGAAAGACTTCCAGCGAGGCCAACCGGATGGCTCGCTCGGTCACTCGGGAAAAAACGGCATCGCGCAGTTCGCCAAACGCCACCGAGGTAAAACGGAAAAACCCATAAGCGAGCAAAAAGCCGAGAGGCACAGCAACCAGTTTGGCCTGATCCGAATCCAACCCATCCACGATGTGTTTCAGAGCCCAGGGCATGGCTACAGTTACGGCTTTGGCCGCGACGAGAAAAACCAACGCGATCACCACCCGGCCACGATACGCCCAGAGATAAGGCCAGAGTGAGCGACCTATAAAGAGGAGGTCCAGTTCTTTAACCGGTTTGGCCGTTGTACCGCTCCCCTTCATACCTCTCATGTAACGCCCTCTTGTGAATCCGGTCGCGCCCAAACCAGTTTGGGTTGAGTGACTGTCTCGATGCGGTCATTCATCTCAACGAGGGCATTGGCAAACCCTTCGGCACTGGCGTGCCAACCCAGTTCCTGCAGCGTAGCCGACCAAGCAGGCGCCAACCCCGCATAGATAACGGTATAAACCTGAGTAACAGGATGATGAAAACCAATGGAAACGGCTCTTAGTGCTAATGACTTTAACGGCAGACGATCGCCAGCCCAGTGGTTGTGGTGCCGGTCGCCGTAGCGGGTATCGCCGATGATAGGATATCGAAGACTCTTGAGGTGACGCCTAATTTGATGCTTTCGGCCGGTGTGAGGATGACAGGAGACCAGACTGAACCGCGCTTTGGGGTAGCGACTGACCGGGATACCCACTTCGCTGATAGCCAATCTGCGAAAGGACGTTCGGGCCTCCTGGGCGGATTTATCCGCTCGAGCCTGCCGATCCGCCAGGTCATCCAGCTCTTCTTTTAACGCCTTGTCGCACTCGAACGACTCGGGTGTGAAGCCACGGGTAATCGCCCAGTATTGCTTGGTGACCTGATGCCGACTGAACTGGTCGGCCAGTAGTCTGGCGACTTCCACGGTTCGGGCAATCAAAACGACGCCGGAGGTGGGACGATCAAGACGATGAATGGTATGGGGCGTCGCGCCACCGAGATAATCCTTTATCCTCCCGGCCAGGGTGTCGGTTTCACGCGGGTCGATGGGGCTCGGGTGCATCAGCAAGCCGGCGGGTTTATCCACCGCCAGCAACCACTCATCCTCATAGAGGATGCGAACCGCTTCACTCTTCGACATCGTCGTCTTCGGCGATCTCGGTGGTGACAGGCTGACCGCAGCGGGCGCATTTCCCCTCAATATAGACCCGGCCTTTGAATTCATATTCCTCCGGGTCGGTCATGCCGAGGTCCATCTCCAGGCATTGGTTGCACCAGGTGTTATCCAGAAAGGCTTGCTGTTCTTCGGGGTCACGCTGGTAAAAATCTCTTGGCTGCCGTTCTTCGGTCACAATCAGGCTCTTTATCGATGAATTCAGAGGGCGGATTATAGGAGATAGTGTCAAGGCTGTCGTGGCGGTGGATGCGCCGCTCCGCCCCAGCCGCTATACTGCGCGCGCTGATTCCACAGGTAGAAGGGTTTATGGAACTTCCTATTTTTCTCGCTTTTGAAGTAACGGATGAAGACCAGGGCTATCCCTATTCCGTCGCCTGGAGCCTCCCGGACGGCCAATACAAAGCGGTGCTACTGAAACCCGAGGACGATTGGCTGATCGATTGGGAAAGCGGCCAGAACTCTGCTGGAGCACCTCCTCTGCAGGACTTGCTGGAGCGCGGCGAATCCGTATTGGACGTGCTTAAAGAGTGGGCGGAGGATTTCAACCAAAGCGAAGTCTACTGCGAAGACCCGGCACTGGCTCAATACTGCCTGGACATGATGTACGACGCCTATGGCAAGGAACTGCCGGTAGAGGTGGTTCCCGCCTCGGCGGCGTTCGAGGATGAAGACCCTTTCGATCTGGACGAACAACGTCGTTTCATTATGGAAACCGAGGGGCTGACGGCCGTCCACGCGGAAGATGTCGCCAGGACGTACATCCATCTCTATGCCCGCGTGAATGGCATAACCGGGGGCTAACCCCCGGGGTGAGCGATGATGCTCAGAGGTCCAGAACGGACTTCACGAAAGGAATGGTCAGCCGACGCTGTTCGGCCAGGGAATGCTGGTCCAGCCGGTCGAAGGCCTCCACCAACACATTCATCGACCGCGCCACCCGATTGATCAGAAACGCCGCCACGTCGGGCTCCAAAGTAAGCCCACGGCGGCGGGCCTTCCAAATCAGCCAGTCCATCTTCTGCTCGTCGCTTAAAGGCTGCACCTGAAACGCCAACCCCCAGCTCAGGCGGGATTTCAAGTCTGGCAGTTCGATTTGCTGGTGCAAAGGGCTGCTATGGCTTGTCACCATCAATACCCGCCCGGTATCTCTCAGTCGGTTAAACAGATGGAAGACCGCCTCTTCCCATTCTGCTCTTCCGGCGATCAAGTCGATGTCGTCCAGCGCAACCACGTCCAGCTCATCGAGCCCCTCCAAGGCGGCAGGCCCGTAGTCTATGCATTCAGCCAGGGGCAAATAGAGACCTTCCAGGCCCTGTGTCTGAAGATCATGCACAGCGGCCTGCAGCAAATGGCTGAGCCCGGAACCCGGAGCCCCCCAAAGGTAAAGCAGTTGCTCATCCAGTCGGGCCAATGCATGACGCAGAGCTCCGACTGTGCGGGCATTATCGCCGGGTAGGAAATCGTCGAATACCGCGTCTTCCCGAAAAGAAACGCTAAGAGGGAGTTGTTTGACAGCCACTGATCACTCCTGGCTTACATATTTATTGGCAGAAGGTAAGGCCCCGAGGCTAAGGCGCCATCCATTCGTAAACCAACTCGGTATCAAGCTGGCTCAGCAAATCGGCTTCCTCGACCACCTTCAGGCGTTCATCCAACGCCAGAGCATCGCGCAATTGGTTGCGGTCCCCACTGATATCGAGATCGAACCGGACGCTCTCGGGCTCCACCCGTCGCAGGGTAACCCGGGTCACCAGATTGAGGGATTCCAGATAGGTTTCCACCTCGGCCAGGGTGGCAAGATCGCTAATGGCATTCACCCGCAGACTGATTTGCCCGGCCATGGCCGGATCAAGGATGACGGCATATTGATCGGCCAGTCGACCGGCGATTCGGTCGACCAGGGCCTGCATCAGCGCCGCTTGTGTTTCGGCCCGCACCTGATAACGCTGACGGTCATCTTCCATCAGGTAAACGAAATCCGCCTGATATTCGCCGCCCTGCCGGGATACCCGGGCTACCACTGTGGCATCCGGACTGTATCGTTCGGAGGCGGCCGCCAGATCACTGGTAAAAAGACCGTAAACCTCGGTAAAACCCACATCCAGGGTGTCGCCCAAGTCCATCAACGGCAGTACCAGAGGAACGCCCCGTTGGGCCGCTGTGGCTTTGAGGGTTTCGGCCAATTCACCGCTGTCGGAATCGCCTGTGATACGGTCGGTGCCTTCGAGTCGATCCGCCATCAAGATCAGGGTTTCCGGGCGTTTCGGACCCCAGATCGGTAACCGGTTGCGCACCAGGAAGTCTTCCACAGCGCCCCGATCAAAGCGCATGATCATGCGTTTAGTGGGTACGGCCTCGCCAAGCACATTGGTCAGGGTGACATCGCTGCGCTCGAACCGGAAGGTGGAGAGGTAATCGTTAGCATCCGCCATCATGGCCTGGCCTTCCTGCATGCCAATCACGGTCTCATCGCCGGTAACGCGGATCAGGACGCGGCCGAGCGCCTCGGCGACAGCTTTATTCTGTTCCGCCTGACGCGCGTTTTGGGCCAGGATGGCTTCTTCGGTGTACAAATCAACGGTTCGGGCAGCCCACAACAAGGGGCTGCAGACCAAGAGCCCGAGGGCAATCAGAGAGCGCAATGCCATAGAATCGAACTTCAGCTACTTGAGAAAGGCGCTATTGTGACAGAGGAACAACGGAATCGCGACACGCGATTGGCCAGCACCGAACGGCCTCACCCGTTCAGCCTCTCCCATCCGGCCTTTTAACAATCCTGAACGAACGGACATGCTGAATCCGACCGTCGTCCCTGCTACAATCCGCGCGCCTTTTCCAGCACCGCCTAGATGGAGCCCTTCATGACGGACGCGTCAAAACCCTTGAGTTATAAAGACGCCGGTGTCGATATCGACGCCGGTAACGCCCTGGTTGACCGCATCAAAGGTACGGTCAAGAAAACCCGACGCCCCGAAGTAATGGGTGGCATTGGTGGTTTTGGCGCTTTGTGCCGCATACCCAAGCACTACAAGAACCCGGTTCTGGTCTCCGGAACCGACGGCGTCGGCACTAAGCTGAAACTCGCGATGGACCTCAACCGCCACGACACTATCGGCATCGATCTGGTCGCCATGTGCGTGAACGATTTGATCGTCTGCGGCGCCGAACCCCTGTTCTTCCTCGACTATTATGCGACCGGCAAACTCTCGGTGGACATCGCCAGTCGGGTGGTCGCCGGTATCGGCGAGGGTTGCCAACAAGCCAATTGTTCTCTGGTCGGCGGAGAAACCGCGGAAATGCCCGGCATGTACCAGGGCGAGGACTACGATCTGGCCGGATTCTGCGTCGGTGTCGTGGAAGAGGATAAAATCCTGGACGGTGCGGGTGTTCGAGCAGGCGACAAGGTCATCGGCCTCGCCTCTTCCGGGCCTCATTCCAATGGTTACTCTCTGATCCGCAAGGTTCTGGAAGTCTCGAACGCCGACCTGAACCAGCCCATGGGCGACGGCACCCTGGCGGATGCCTTGATGGCACCCACCCGTATTTACGTGAAACAGACCCTGCGCCTGCTGGCCAATCAAACAGTTAACGCCATTTCCCATATCACCGGTGGCGGCTTCTACGAGAACCTTCCCCGCGTCCTGCCGGATTCATTGGCCATTCGCATCAACCCGGCGCAATGGCAACGTCCGGCAGTATTCGACTGGTTGCAGCAAAACGGCAACATCGAGGACCGTGAAATGTATCGCACCTTCAACTGCGGTATCGGCTTGGTAGTCGTGGTTCCGGCGGCCGAAGCGGAAGATGTCGTCAGTCAGCTGAAAGCCTCAGGTGAGACGCCGATCATGATGGGCGAAGTGGAAACCCGTCGCGACGAAGCCGTTATCATCGAAGGCGTGAATTAATTGTGAAGAGCCTGACGGTGAAGAACATTGTCGTCCTGATCAGCGGTAGCGGCTCGAACCTCCAGGCCATCCTCGATGGTTGCAGCGAAGGCCGCATTCCCGCCCGGATTGCCGCTGTCATTTCCAACCGCCCCGGCGTCATGGGGCTGGAACGGGCCGAGCGCGCCGGAGTTCCGGCGCTGACGTTGGACCATAAAGGTTATGACAGCCGTGAATCGTTCGACCGGGCCCTCGCCGAATTGATCGATCGCCACGAGCCGGATCTGGTGGTGCTCGCCGGTTTCATGCGCATACTCACACCCGAGTTCGTACGGCATTATGAGGGGCGGATGCTCAACATCCACCCTTCCCTGCTGCCCAAATACACCGGTCTGAACACTCACCAGCGCGCACTGGAAGCGGGAGACCTCGAGGCCGGGGCCACCGTCCACTTCGTCACGCCAGAGCTGGACGGCGGCCCACCCATCGCGCAAATGACCGTAGCCATCGAATCGGGTGATGACGCCACCACTCTGGCGAAACGCGTACTGGGCCGGGAACACACCCTCTATCCAACTGTGATTCGCTGGTTCGTGGAAGATCGGTTGGCATTGAGAAATGAGACAGCCTATCTTGACGGCGACCCCCTTCCCAAAGGCGGGCGTCTGCTGGATACTGGGACACCATGAAACGACTTGCTCACATCCTCATTTGGATCGCTCTGTCCGGCTTTTCAGCCGCACAGGCTGTTGAGCTGATCCCCTTCACGGCGGAACTTGAAGCCATCCGCTACGGTGCTATCGATTTGAAAACCGGTGGCACTCTTCAATTGAAACAGAACAATAATCAGCAGTGGCATTATCGCCTCGCCACCGATGGTCGCACCGTCTCTCTGGAAGAGGAGGTATGGCTGACGGTCGACGGGGACCAATTACTGCCGCAACGCTATGAATTTCAAAGTAAATTGTTCTGGGTCAAGAACACCAAATCGCTCAGGTTCGATCATAGTGCCAACCGAGTGACCGGTCGTGTCGATAAAGACCGCATCGACACCGAATTCGAACCGCCGCTCTACGATGCCATTGGCTACCAACTGGCCCTGCAACAGGCATTGATCGCGGGGGAGCATACCATCGCTTTCGACGTATTTCGTCACAAGCGACCGGACCGCATGGCGTTTCGGGTCATCGGCGAAGAAATGCTGGACCTTCCATCCGGCCGTATATATACCTGGATCATTGAGCAGACTGACCCCGTCGGCGAGAACGAACGGAAATTGATATGGGTCGCGCCCCATCTCAACTATGTTCCGCTGCGTTTCGGTCGCTATGAAAAAGGCAAACTCAAAGAAGAGATTCGCACCCTGTCCCTCACACTGGACGGCCAGGCCATCTCTTTCGATCAATAGGGAGCCCTCCCGCTGTTGCGAGGCTCCCGTAGCCAAGGAGACCTTCCACATCCATGAAAGTCGCCATATTCAGCAGCAAACCCTACGACGAGACCTATCTGAACAAGGCCAACAAAGCCCAACATCAGTTGACCTTTCTGGAGCCTCACCTGGATGCCAGCACAGCGGCCCTCAGCAAAGGGCATGATGCCGTCTGCTGCTTCGTCAACGACACTCTCGACGAAGCCACTTTGCTTCAGTTACACGAACAAGGCATCCGGTTAATCGCCCTTCGTTGCGCGGGCTTTAACAATGTAGATCTACCCACGGCTCAGCGGCTTGGCATCACCGTAGCCAGAGTGCCTGACTATTCCCCCTACGCCGTGGCGGAACATGCCGTCGCACTCATTCTCGGCCTCAACCGCAATACTCATCGCGCCTTCAACCGAGTACGAGAGAATGACTACTCCCTTCATGGCCTGCTTGGGTTCGACCTCCATGGCAAAACAGTGGGTGTGATCGGCACTGGTAAAATCGGAGTGGCGTTTATCCGCATTATGAAAGGGTTCGGCTGCAAGGTGATTTGCCACGACCCTTACACCAACCCACAAGCCCTTGAAGCGGGCGCTGAATATGTAGACCAGGAACAACTTTGGGCCGAAAGCGACGTCATCTCGTTACACTGCCCCTTGTTGCCGGCGACCAAGCATCTGATCAACCGGAACACGCTCGCCAAAATGAAATCCGGCGTGATGTTGATCAACACCAGCCGTGGCGGCCTGATCGATACCGTCGATGTCATTAACGCCTTGAAAAGCGGGCAGCTGGGCTATCTCGGCCTGGATGTCTATGAGGAGGAAGCGGATCTGTTCTTCGAGGACAATTCCGATGTACTGCTCAAAGACGATACTTTTGCCCGCCTACTCACCTTCCGCAACGTGCTGATTACCGGCCATCAGGCCTTCTTCACCCAGGAAGCGCTGAAGGCGATTTCCGAAGTGACACTCAGTAATATAGGGCATTTCGAAGAAGGCAATCTGGATAAAATACACCAAGTAAAAATTGACTAAACCCACATTTTTCGAACTGCCGCTGGCTAGAGCCGTGCCGGGCCAGGCAAAAAAAACCGCCCGGTAGCGCTAGCCACCGGGCGGTTTTTATGAAACCGAGAAACCTCAAGCCAGCTTGGCTTTGGCCTGTTCGGTCAGAGCCGCGAAGGCAACTTTATCGTGAACGGCCAGATCCGCGAGGATCTTACGGTCGATCTCGATAGCCGCTTTCTTCAGGCCGTTGATGAACTTGCTGTAAGACAGACCATTCACACGGGCTTCGGCGTTGATACGAGCGATCCACAGGGCACGGAACTGACGCTTACGCTGGCGACGGTCACGATAGGCATATTGACCTGCTTTGATGACCGCCTGCTTGGCAACACGGAATACGCGTGAACGCGCACCGTAATAACCTTTAGCCTGCTTCAGTATCTTCTTGTGACGACGACGGGCGATAGTACCGCGTTTTACACGAGCCATTCTTCTCTCCTCCTAGTCCTGTGACCGTTAAACGTAGGGCAACATGCGCTTGATCAAAGCGACATCAGCATCGTTGACGAGCTGGGTGCCGCGCAGATGACGCTTACGCTTGGTGCTCTTCTTGGTCAGGATGTGGCTACGGAAAGACTGCTTGTGCTTGAAGCCGTTACCTGTCTTTTTGAAACGCTTTGCAGCGCCGGAATTGCTCTTGATTTTTGGCATTTTCAATCTCCCGATCTACTTCTATAACCGAGTCGCATCCCATCTGAACCACCCCAAAAGGTGTGATTCGGGAGCTAACGGTTGCCAGTGTTAAACCACAGGCCGAAACCTGCGGACTCTGCCGCAAACACCTTCCTGGCAGCACGGCATTACAGCCCTCCATGGATATAAACCTGATTTTTGCCTGCCCGGAAGGCAGTACAAAAAGACCATACAGAAAAGGCGACGGCCAGAACCGTCGCCTTGTTGCCGGTGGTTGCCCACCGACAGATCAGCCAGTCGCCAATCTTATTTTTTCTTTAACGGAGCCATCACCATGGTGAGCTGACGGCCTTCCATCTTGGGACGCTGCTCCACAGTTGCCAGATCTTCGAGATCGGTAGCGACACGCTGTAGCAACTCCATCCCCAGCTCCTGGTGAGCCATTTCGCGACCGCGGAACCGCAGGGTCACCTTGGCCTTGTCACCATGCTCAAGGAAGCGGGTCAGATTACGCAACTTGACGTTGTAGTCGCCGATATCGGTGTTAGGCCTGAATTTGACCTCCTTGACCTGAACCTGCACCTGCTTCTTCTTGGCAGCTGCTTTGGCCTTCTTCTCTTCATAGAGTTTCTTGCCCAGATCCATGATCTTGCAGACCACAGGGTCCGCGTTGGAGATCTGTACCAGGTCAAATCCTTCATCTTGGGCCCGTTTCAGAGCATCTTCCAATGAAACAATACCGACCTGCTCACCGTCGGAGGCGATCAGACGGACCTCGCTGGCCTGGATCTGATCGTTGATTACGTGACGGTTTGTCGCCTTTCCTGCTTTCGCGTTGCGTTTTATAACTCACTCTCCGTTATTACCAGACGGCCTTTTCGGGCGATATCCGCAGACAGGCGTTCTATAAAGGCTTCTATCGACATAACGCCGAGATCCTCGCCTTCGCGTGTGCGGACCGCTACGGCCTCGTTTTCGACTTCCTTATCGCCAATAACCAGCAGATAAGGAATTCGCTGAATCGTGTGCTCGCGGATTTTAAAGCCGATCTTTTCATTTCTCAAGTCGGCATTGGCCCTAAAGCCCTCAGAAATCAAGCGTTTTTGCACTTTCTGAACGAAATCCGCCTGGGCATCGGTGATATTACAGACCATCGCCTGCACCGGCGCAAGCCAGGGCGGCATGGCCCCGGCGTGCTGTTCGATCAATATTCCGATGAACCGCTCGAAGCTTCCCAGAATGGCCCGATGCAGCATTACAGGCTCCTGACGGTTGCCCTGCTCATCCACGTACTGAGCGTCCAACCGCCCCGGCATGGAGAAGTCGACCTGAATAGTGCCACACTGCCACATCCGGCCCAGGCTGTCGCGCAGCGTAAACTCAATTTTCGGTCCGTAGAAGGCGCCTTCGCCGGGCAGAGTCTCCCAGGGCTGGCCGGTGGCATCCAGTGCCGAGGCCAGGGCTGCTTCCGCTTTATCCCACACTTCGTCGCTGCCGACCCGTTTTTCCGGACGAGTGGACAGCTTCAGGATCACGTCATCGAAGCCGAAGTCGAAATAAACCTCGTTGAGCATCTCGATGAAGCGTGCCACTTCGTCCTGAATCTGGGCTTCGGTACAGAAGATATGGGCGTCATCCTGGGTGAAGCCGCGAACACGCATGATGCCATGCAGCGCGCCCGACGCCTCGTTCCGGTGGCAACTGCCGAATTCCGCCAGACGCAGCGGCAGGTCACGGTAGCTTTTCAGCCCTTGATTGAACACCTGAATGTGACAGGGGCAGTTCATCGGCTTCACTGCGTTGTCGCGGTGCTCACTGTGAGTGGTGAACATATCGTCGCCAAATTTGTCCCAGTGGCCGGATTTCTCCCACAGGGCCCGATCAACGATCTGCGGCGTACGGATTTCGTTATAGCCGTGTTCGCGTTGCTTGACACGCATGTACTGTTCGATGACCTGATAGAGCGTCCAGCCGTTCGCATGCCAGAACACCATACCGGGCGCCTCTTCCTGCAAATGGAAGAGGTCCAGCTTTTTGCCGATTTTCCGGTGGTCGCGTTTCGCGGCTTCTTCCAGGAAAGTCAGATGAGCCTTGAGCTGCTTTTTATCGGCCCAGGCGGTGCCATAAATGCGCTGCAACTGTTTGTTGCTGCTGTCGCCACGCCAGTAGGCGCCCGACACCCGCATGATCTTGAAGTGGTGACAGAACTTCATGTTGGGCACGTGCGGCCCACGACACATGTCGACGTATTCCTGATGATGGTATAGACCGGGCCGATCATCATGACTGATGTTGGCCTCCAGGACTTCCATCTTGTAGGGTTCATTACGCTGCTTGAAGGTATCGAATGCTTCCTGCCAGGTCACCTTGTGACGAATGACTTCATAGTCAGTCTTGGCCAGTTCCATCATGCGTTTTTCCAGCGCTTCGAGGTCTTCCTCGGTCAGCCGGTGTTCCATGTCGACATCATAATAAAAGCCGTTCTCGATGGTCGGACCAATCGCCATGCGGGCATCCGGCCACATTTGCTTGAGGGCATGGCCCAGCAAATGAGCACAGCTGTGCCGAATGATTTCCAGACCGTCTTCGTCTTTGGGAGTGATGATTTCGACCTTGGCGTCGGTTTCGACTAAGTCACAGGCATCGACGCGAACACCGTCGATACGACCGGCCAGTGTGTTGCGGGCAAGACCGGGGCCGATATCCTCGGCGATCTGCATGATGGAGACAGGTTTATCGAAACGGCGCTCAGAGCCGTCGGGCAGCGTAATAACGGGCATATCGTGCTCCTTCAGTGGTGACCCCTACCACGGGCCACATGTTGGAAAGGTTATGTCGGTAGTAGTCAGGTGTCCGGCCTACCCCTACCACGGGACCGTACCGGACGCCCCTCACAGCAAACTCCGCCTGAAATATTTGGGGCGGGAAATCGGCAAACATCGACCCGGGCAGGCCGTCGTAAAAAGCCTGCATCCGATTATTCGATCGAGGGAACCCGAGAGTGTAACCGATTGGGGAATAAGGGTCACGGCTTCGAAAAGATTGCAAAAGCCGTTTCCATACTCTCTGCGTATTTTTAAGCTAGGGTGCCTTTAAGCAATACCAAAAGTTCCGACCGGCTCGGTGTTAAAAAAGCCTCAGCGTATAAACCTCATCCTTTCCGATAGGCATAAGGGTCTGTAATTACATGATCAAGAAGTCACTGATTGTTTTGGTACTCGTCATTGTCGGCGCCGGTGGATACTGGTGGATGAACGCCCCCAAAGAGGAAAACAGCGCTCAGGCCCGCCGCGGCAATGCCGCCATGCAAATGCGGGCCGGCATTACCGGCCAGCGCTGGGGTCGCGGTGGCGCGCCCACCACAACCCTCCAGGTTGAAGCCATGACAGCCACCCCACAAGCCCAGTCCCCTTCCCTGCCGTTATTGGCGAAAGTGTCGGCCAAACGCCAGGAAGTGATCACGGCACCGCAACAAGCCCGAGTCGACACCATCCTTGTCGAGCCGGGCCAGGATGTAACCGAGGGAGAGCCGCTGCTGAAATTATCGGCTGAATCACTGCAGTGGGCGTTACGTCAACAGCAAGCTGCCATTACCCAGCAGGAAGCGGCCATTCGCATTGCGGCGCGTCAACATGAAGTGCATAAACAGGCACTGGAACAGGCTCAGGCGAACTATCGGCGGGAGGTGAATTTAAGGCAGCAGGGCTATTCAAACGAGTCCAACGTTCAGGCCGCGGCCGAGGCACTTCGTTCGGCCGAGTTGCAGGTTGCCATTTATGAGGATGAATCCATTCAACGTCAGGCTCAGCTCGAACAGGCACGCATCGAACTGGCACAGGTTGAAGCTCAGTTGGAGGACCTGACTCCTAAAGCTCCGTTCGAGGCCGAGGTAGCGGCTATTCATACTGCGGCCAAGGTTCAGGTCGCCAGCGGTGCCAATCTGCTCACGCTGATCGACCGCTCATCACTCTATGCCAGCACTCAAATTCCCCTGTCCGCCTATCGGGAGGTAAGCGGCAACAACACAAAAGCCTGGGTGCGGGTGGATGGAATCACCTACCCCGCAAAGGTGTCCAGACTTGCGGCAACCTCGAATGCCGGGGCGGTTGCCATGGAACTCTCCCTGCCTGAAGACCTGCCAGTGCTTATCAATGAAACCATTGAACTGGAACTCGCCCTTCCCGAAATACAGGCCTATGCCGTTCCACAAAACGCACTCTATCAAGGCGATCAACTCTATCTGATCAACGAAGGTCGTCTGCGTGCTGTATCGGTGTCGGTTCTGGGTTATCAACAACGGGACGATGAACAGTGGGCACTGGTGGACAGCGGCGAGCTGGAAGGGGAAGTAACGATCCTGACCACCCGGCTGTCTCAGCCGACCAATGGCACTCCGGTAACCATCGTTAACGGGTTGGGTACCCCCTCCGGCACTGCACCACCTGAAAGAGCCGAAGCCATGAATTCCGTGCCGGAGACACCCCTATGATGGGTTTCTATGACAGCCTGTTGAAACACCGGCTTGCGGCGAACCTATTAATGATGCTGGTCATAGGGGCCGGTATCTGGGGCATGCAGCAGGTTCGTTCCCAACTCTTCCCCGATACTGAATTGCCGATAGTACGGGCTTCTTTCGAATGGCCAAGCGCCGACGTGGAAGCCGTGCAAACCGGAATCGCGGAGCCACTTGATCGTGCCATCATGGATTCCCAAGCCTTCGATTTTGTCCGCTCGACCGCGCGCGAAGGCAACCACAGCCTCTTCGCCAGAGTAAAAGACGGCCTGACCGCCGATGAAGGTTTAAACGCGCTGGAAGAGGCCATCGACAGTATCAGCCTGCCCGACGGTGCCACTCTGGAAGAAGTCGAGAAAATTGAAATCACCGAACCCGTTGCCAGCGTGCTCATCTACGGCGACGTACAACGCAGCGAGCTGGCCGACCTCGGCTACCGAGCGCGACAATCGCTGATCAACAGCGGCATGGCCGAGGTTCAGTTATCCGGCATCCCCGGTCGGGAGCGGCGCATCGAAATCGATTTGGCAGCACTGGATTCACTGGGCCTCACGCTCGACACCCTAGCCAACCGACTGAACGCTCAGTTTTCCGTTACCCCGGCAGGGTCGGTTACCGTTGGCGAGAACACCACAGCACTGGTCACCGACGCGCCCGACTGGAGCCTCGACGCCCTGCGCAATGCCATCATCGCCCAGCAGGACGGAGGCGTCATACGGCTGTCCCAAGTGGCCACCGTGCAGGAAATCTACGATAACGCCAATATTCTTCGCTACCACGACATGCCCGCCATTCAATTGGACATCAGCCGCGTCGCCGGTGAAGACACTCTCGACAACGCCCGAAGACTGGATGATTGGATGGTCTCCTTCGAGCGTGAATTGCCCTATGGTGTCCAGTTCCACAAGTACAACGAAATCTGGCAGGTGGTGGACGCCCAACTCAAACTGGTGTTAACCAATGGCATCGGCGGAATGCTGCTGGTGATCGGCGTGCTGTTCGTGTTTCTGAGAACCCGGTTGGCGGTTTGGGTGGCGGCGGGTATCCCGGTTTCCTTTATGGGCACGCTGGCCTTCATGGGTTGGTCCGATACCACTTTGAATACCATCAGCCTGTTCGGTTTTGTCATTGCTATCGGCATCATCGTCGACGATGCGATAGTGGTGGCCGAAGACACGGCGGCCTTGGAATCACAAGGATTAAATCCCAGCCAGGCGGCACGGACCGCAGCCCGCCGAATGATGCCCGCCGTCATCGCCTCCAGTCTCACCACCATAGCGGCATTTCTGCCTTTGCTATTGATTGGCGGCACGTTCGGTAATCTGCTGGTGGATATTCCCACCGTAGTCACCGCCGCTATTCTGGCGTCGCTGGTCGAGTGCTTCGTCATCCTGCCGGGGCACCTCGGCCACCATCGCCGCCTGCGTCCACCGGGCAAATACCGCCAGCGTTTCGATACCGCTTTTGGACGTTTTCGCGACGGCCCCTTTAACAAGCTGGTGCGTTTATCAATCGGCAATGGTGCGGTCTTCCTGGCCGCCATGGCCATGATCACCCTGCTTACCCTTGGCGCGGTTACCAGTGGCCGCATAGCCTTCGAGCCCTCCCCTTCACTGGACGAACCCACCATGAGCGTCTCGCTGGACATGCTCGAAGGCACGAGCCTGCGCCAGGTGGAAGAAGCTATGGATCAACTTCAAAAAACTGTTGAAGCCATTAATGAATCAGTCGGCGGGGGCTTGATTGACACCATGGTTCAGGAATTCGATCGCGTGGACGAACCGGAACGCGCCACGCTGGAGCTGACTCTGACCAGCGACACTGATCGGCCGCTGACCAACGCCCAGGTGCTGCAACGCATTCAGGATGACTATGTGTTACCGCCTTTCGTTCGCAGCTACTCAACCGGCCGCTCTTTCCGAGGCCCGGGCGGCGGTGGCGATTTGTCGATTCGACTGGAGGGGGACGACATTCAAACCCTGAAAGAAGCGTCACTGGAGTTGCAGTCGTCACTTCAGGGAATTGGACAACTCAGCGATATCACCGACGATCTGCCTTTCGATGCACAGCAATATCGACTGCAACCCACCCAGGCCGCGAAAGCCGCTGGTATAGACCTGAACCTGGTTGCGCGGCAAGTCTCCAGTCAACTGTCCGGCATCACACTGACAACCATCGAAACCGGCTACGAGCAAATTCCCGTGGTGCTGGAGCTGAATGAACGCCAACGCCAGAGTGAAAGCTGGCTGCGCAGCCTACCCATCCGTCTGGAGGATGGCTCCACAGCACCACTCGGCAGCCTGGTCGAATTTCAATACGAGAAGGGATTGAACCGAATCAGCTCCAGAAACGGTGAACTGTCGGTTACCGTCTCGGCCACTTACGGCGGTGATCAATTGACTGATCTGTACGAGGTGTTGGAAGCTGAGGTCATGCCCAACCTGGAAGCCCGTTTCCCAATCGATTGGGCATTCGAAGGTCAGGCTGAAGAGTTGGAAGCCTTCTTTAACGACACCCTGATTTCCATCGGCGTATCGGTACTGCTGATTTATTTTATTCTGGCCTGGGTGTTCGAATCCTGGCTGTGGCCGTTCGCAGTATTGGTAACCGTACCTTTCGGGTTGGTCGGTGCTGTCATAGGTCATTGGTTGATGAACATGCCGTTGTCCACGATTTCGGTATTCGGTCTGATCGGCCTGTCCGGTATTGTCATTAACGATTCCATTATTCTGGTCTCGGTATTCAGACGACTGCACAGAGACGGGTTGTCACTCTACGACGCCACCGTCGAAGCTGCGACCTCCCGCCTCAGACCGGTGATACTGACTTCCATAACCACCATGGCGGGCCTATCGCCCCTGTTGTTTGAAACCAGTATTGATGCCGCTTTGTTGAAACCCATCGCTGTCGGCCTGGTGTTTGGGCTTGGTTTTGGCACCCTGCTCATTTTGCTCATGGTGCCTGTGTTGCTTTATAAAATTGGGCGATTCAAAGCCTGGGCCGCTGGGACTATGGACAAGGATTTGAGAAACCTAGGGAACCTCTGAATTAATCGGAAGATTCCGTTAAAATTTGTCTCACCATG
>CBFGUW010000010.1:0-131152 GCA_965652395.1 uncultured Saccharospirillum sp.
GCGACAAACACCTCTGCGCCTTCGTCACCGGTCGCGACGACCTGGCACTGCCGGAGCTGCGCCAGCAACTGGCCCGGCACCTGCCGGACTACATGGTGCCGACCCACTTCGAACAGCTGGACGCCATCCCGGTCACGGCGAACGGCAAGGCCGACCGCAACGCCCTGGCCGAGCGTCAGGGCAGCCTGCAAACCGGCATCGAGTATGTGGCCCCGCGCACGGAGACCGAAGCGCGGTTGATAGGCCTATGGCGTGAGGTATTGGGCCTGACCGATGAAGCCAGCCAACCGATCGGCGCTTACGATCACTTCTTCGAACTGGGCGGGCACTCGCTGAAGGCGACAAGCCTGGCGGCGAAGATCCACCGCGCTTTCGAGGTGGAACTGCCGCTGAAGGATCTGTTCGCCTACCCGACGGTGGAGCAACAGGCACAGCGGATCGAGGCCGGAACAGGCAAAAGGTTCACGGCGATCCCGCAGGCGGAAGCGAAGCCCTACTATCCGTTGTCCTCCGCACAGAAGCGTATTTATGTGCTGAGTCAATTGGAAGGCGGCGATATCAACTACAACATGCCGGGGGCGGTCATTCTGGACGGGCCGCTCCGGCAAGAAATACTCGATCAGGTATTGCAGGCGCTGACGCAACGCCATGAAGCGTTGCGGACCTCATTCGAAGTGGTTGACGGCGAACCGGTGCAACGTATCCACGACTCGGTATCGATACCGGTGCGGATGATTCAACCCAAGGATGCGCTCACCATCGCCGACATCACCCGGGAGTTTGTGCAACCCTTCGATCTGACCCAGGCACCCTTGTTCCGGGTCGGTCTGGTGCCGCTTGAACAGGAAAAACATCTGCTGCTGTTCGACATGCACCACATCATTTCCGATGGCGCGACCATGGGCGTGTTGATCAACGACATCGCCGCTTTGTATCGCGGTGAAACGCTCGAGCCGCTGCGTGTGCAATACAAGGATTTCTCGGAATGGCAGAACGGTCTGTTTCAATCCGATGATATCGTTCGCCAACGAAATTACTGGCTGGAACAGTTCGCGGATGACCTGCCGGTGCTCGACATGCCGACGGATTTTCCACGCCCCGCCATGCAAAGTTTTGCCGGTGCCACCCTGGATTTCGCGCTGGACCGGGAACAGAGTGAGCGTCTGAAACGCTTTGCGGCGGAGCAGGGCTGTACGCTCTTCATGGTGTTGATGTCCGCCTACAGCATGGCGCTGGCGAAATACAGCCGACAGGAGGATGTGATTGTCGGCACGCCCATCGCTGGTCGTCCCCATGTCGATCTCGAACCGGTTATGGGGATGTTCGTTAATACCCTCGCGCTGCGCAGTCAGCCTCAGGCGGACAAACGCTACCACGATTATTTACAGGAAGTGAAGCAACAGGCATTGAATGCCTATGAAAACCAGGATTATCCGTTCGAGGATCTGGTGGAACAACTGGACCTGCTGCGCGACCTCAGCCGCAACCCGTTGTTCGATGTGATGTTGATTTTGCAAAACAACGATGGAGGCGAGTTGGATCTGGGTGATCTGACGCTGACCTCCTACGAGATGGAAAACACCGTCGCCAAATTCGACATGACACTGGTGGCCGGCGAAACCGATGATGGCCTGGGCTTCCGTCTGGAATACCGTACCCGGTTGTTTACGGCGGACACCATGGCGCGCTTTGTCCGCCATTTCCAATGCCTGCTCGAACAATTGGTGGCCGAACCGGACAATTCCGTGGCCGAGTTGACCATGCTGAGCGAAGACGAGCGTCGGCAAATATTGGTGGATTTCAACCGCACCGGCACGGCTTTCCCGAAATACGAAACACTGCAGTCGTTGTTCGAAGAACAGGTGGACCTGAACCCGCACAACACAGCGGTCACTTTCGGCGACGAAGTGCTTACCTATCAGCAACTGAATGCCCGTGCCAATCGCTTCGCCCGCATTCTCAGAAAACGGGGTGTGGGCACACACCGGGTGGTGGGTCTGCTGTGTGAACGCAGCACCGATATGATCGTCGCGATGCTCGGCATCCTGAAGGCCGGTGGCGTCTATTTGCCCATCGACCCGGAGTACCCGGCCGAACGCATCGAGTTTATGTTGAAAGACAGTGCGGCCCGTTGGCTGGTGACGCAAAGCGGTCTGGAAGACCGGGTACCGTTCAAAGGCGAGCTGTTATTGATCGACCAAGTGTTGTCCGGTACCACCCAGCCCGGCGATAACCTCTATCCGGTTACGGTCTCCGGTGATCTGGCGTACATCATGTATACCTCCGGTTCCACCGGTCGGCCGAAAGGCATCAAAACCTGTCATTACAACATCAGCCGGGTGGTGCGAAACACCAACTACATTCGCTTTCACCACACCGACCGGGTGCTGCAGTTATCGAACTATGCCTTCGACGGGGCCACCTTCGATATTTTCGGTGCGCTGCTGAACGGTGCGACCCTGGTGATGATCTCCCGTGATGATGCCCGGGATATCCGTCGCCTGGGCGAGGTGCTCGTGCAACAGGAAATCAGCGTTGCCTGTATCACCACCGCTCTGTTCAACACTCTGGTCGACCTCGCTCCGCAGAGCCTGGGCCGGGTGCGCAAGGTGTTGTTCGGCGGTGAGGCCATTTCTTTGCCGCATGTACGCAAAGCCTTGGAACATGTGCAACCGGACACCTTGATCCATGTTTACGGGCCTACCGAAAGCACCGTCTATGCAACTGCCCACGCGGTCGACCGCATCGACGCCGATCAGCGCGTGCTGCCCATCGGTGCACCCATTGCAAACACTGAAGTTTACGTGATGGATGCCGCGTTGAACCTGCTGCCAATTGGCGTGCCCGGTGAACTGTGCATTGCCGGAGCCGGTCTGGCGGAAGGCTACCTGAACCGACCGGAGCTGAACAAAACCGCCTTCGTCGAACATCCGCTCCGGCCGAGCGAGCGGCTGTATCGCACCGGCGACCTGGCCAAATGGCTGCCGGACGGCACCCTTCAATACCTGGGCCGTATCGATCAGCAGGTGAAAATCCGCGGGCATCGCATCGAACCGGGCGAAGTGGAAAGTCGCCTCGCCGCCTTGTCGCCGGTCAACGAAGCCTGTGTGCTGGTGCGAAACAACGCTGAAGGGGAAAAATACCTCTGCGCCTACTTCACGGCGGATACCCCGCAGGATCAGGCCGTGCTGCGCGACGCGCTCGCCAAACACCTGCCGGACTACATGCTGCCCACCGCCTGGGTACAGCTGGACCGTCTGCCGGTGACCGCCACCGGCAAGCTGGATCGAAGAGCCTTGCCCGAACCGGACAGTCAGACCCGGGCGACGGAGTACATCGCTCCGCGCAACAATACCGAACGGCAACTGGTGGCACTGTGGCAGGACGTACTGGCACTCGACGAAAGCGACGCTCCCGGCATTCACGACAACTTTTTTGAACTGGGAGGGCATTCGCTCAAGGCCACCGCCATGGCGACCGGAATTCACCGCGAGCTCGGCGTGGATGTGCCTCTGAAAACCATTTTCCAATCGCCCACCATCGCCCAACTGGCGCAGTGCATTGAACAGGCCGGGCAGAGTGAGCGGCCCACTATCGAACCGGTCGGACCCCAGGCTTATTACCCGGCATCGCCCGCCCAACGCAGTATGTTCATGGTGAGCTCCCTGGGCGACGGCGACACCCGCTTCAATCTCCCTGGAGCGGTCAGGCTTAAGGGGCGGCTGGATGTCACCCGGTTGGACACTGTATTGAACGACTTGGTGATACGTCATGAACCTCTGCGCACCCGGTTCGAAACGGTGAACGATCAACCCGTGCAGATCGTTGTCGACGCCGTGGATTTCGGTATCGAACATCTTGCGCCGCTGACTAACGAAGAGGCTGCCGAGGCGGAGCCCATCATCCGGCAACGTATTGCGGACTTTGTCAGACCCTTTGATTTGACCCAGGCGCCGCTGTTCCGCGTCGGCCTGCTGCCGGTATCGGAGGACGAGCATATCCTGGTGTTCGATGTGCATCACATCGTCGCCGACGGCTCGACGCTCGGCATTCTCAGTCGCGAACTGAGTGCGTTGTTCAACGACACCCCCTTGCCGAAACTGAAGGTCCAGTACAAGGACTTCGCGCACTGGCAAAACGGTTTGATCGAAAACGGTGCCCTGGCGAAGCAGCAGGATTATTGGCTGGACGTATTCGCAGGTGAACTACCCGTACTGGAATTGCCGATGGACTTCGAGCGTCCCGGCTCCGGCGAGGTCGTCAGCGATGTCCTCACCCGAACACTGGACCGGGAAACTACAGCGCGGCTGCATCAGATCGCTGCGGAAAACGGTGCCACACCCTTCATGGTGTTGCTGGCCGCCTACAACATCCTGCTCGCCAAATACAGCGGTCAGGACGACATCATTGTTGGTTCGCGCATTGCCGGTCGGCAGCACGCGGAAATAGAGTCGGCCATTGGTTTGTTCGTTAACACCATCGCGCTGCGCAACGCGCCGCAGGGGCACAAAACCTACACCGACTTTCTACAGGAGGTGAAGCAACGGTCACTGCAGGCCTACGAGAACCAGGACTATCCGTTCGAGTCGCTGATCGACCAACTGAACCTGACCCGGGAAGCCGGACGCAGCCCTCTGTTCAACACTCTATTTTCGGTGCAGGACATCGATGTCGCTCCGCTCGACCTGGGCGACCTGATGTTGGAACCCTACGACTTCGGCCACGAGCTGAGCCGTTTCGACACCACGCTCCGGGTGTCTGAATCCGACCATGAACTGACGCTGTGGCTGGAATACAACACCCTGTTGTTCAAGACGGAGACCATCGAACGCCTGCTCGGACATTTCCATGAACTGCTGACGCACATCGCCGAGCGCCCGCACCATCGCATCGCGGAGCTGGGTCTGATGACGGTCGAAGAACGGCAACGACTGACGGGAGAATTATGCGTCGGCCCGACCCTGCCTCAACCGGAAACCACCGTACATGAATGGTTCGAGCGACAGGCGGAGGCGTCGCCCGAAACCGTGGCATTGGTCTACCAGGATCAGTCGCTCAGCTTCGCCGAATTGAACGGTCGTGCCAACCGGCTCGCGCGCCGCCTGCGCGATGACGGTGTGTGCCCGGGCAAACTGGTGGCACTGCTGCTGGATCGCTCGCTCGATATGGTCACCGCTATGTTGGCCGTCATGAAAGCCGGTGGGGCTTATGTTCCCATCGACCCGCAGTACCCCGAGGACCGGATTCAATTCACCCTGGCGGACAGCGGTGCGCATGCACTCATTACCGAAACCGGGCATCTGTCACTGCTGGAAGGCTACGGCGGCACAGCGTTTTGTGTCGACGAGGCCGACTGGTTGAATGACGACGCCAAGGCAGCGGAAAACCTGCGCATAGAAGTGGCACCGAGCGATCTTGTCTATGTGATTTACACCTCCGGCACTACCGGCCAACCCAAAGGGGTTTTGGTGGAACACCGCAGTGTGGTGAATCTGGTGAAGACGATGTTCGAGCCGATTTATCAGGAGCGGCCTGACTATCGAAACGTCGCTCAATTGGCGCCCTATGTGTTCGATATGTCGGTCAAACCGATCTACGGCGCGCTGCTGTTCGGCCGTACCCTGCATGTGATTCCCGAGGCCATTCGCGCCGACGGTCAGTCGCTGCACCGTTATTTCGCGGAGCACGATATCGACTGGTCGGATGCCACCCCCACCTACCTGTCGCTGTTGGTCAACAGCGTTCCGGACGGCCTGGAAACCAGCCGTGTACAACAGTTCGTGGTGGGCGGCGAAGCGCTGTCGAAGGCGCGGGTCAAAGCCGTGTGGGACTGTATGGGATCGCATGTGGTGCTGACCAATGTCTATGGTCCGACCGAATGCACGGTCGACGCCACTCTCTATCCCATCAGCCCAACCGACCTTGCGGGGGCGGGTGCGAACCTGCCCATTGGCCGCGCGATGCCCAACCAATCCGTTTGGGTGCTGGATGCCGACCAGCAGCCGGTACCTCCGGGTGTTGTCGGCGAACTTTATATCGGCGGCACCGGGGTAACGCGGGGCTATCTGAACCGCGACGACCTGACCGCGGAAAAATTCGTGCAGCTTTCAGCATTGGACGGCCAACGTGCCTACCGCACCGGCGACCTTGGCCGCATGCGGCCGGATGGCGTGATCGATTACCTCGGCCGTGCCGACAGCCAGGTTAAAATTCGCGGCTATCGCATCGAGTTGGGGGAAATCGAAAGCCGACTCAAGCAGCAGGAAGGCGTGAACGATGCCGTGGTGTTGGCCCGTGACGAAACCGAGGGCAAGGTGCTGGTGGCCTACTACGTCTCCACCGGTGGCGAGAGTCTGACTGCCGAATTACGCCAGGCGCTGTCGCAAAGCCTGCCGTACTACATGGTACCGACGCACTTTGTTTTGCTGGACGCACTGCCACGCACCGCCAACGGCAAACTGGATGAATCCGCACTGCCCAAGCCGGAGATAGAAAGCGCGGACGATGCGGTTGCCACCGGTCCGCGTGATGCCATCGAAGAACAGCTCGTCGCCTTGTGGCAGGAAATGCTTAACCTCGACTCGGTCGGCATCACTGACCGGTTCTTTGAAATCGGTGGGCATTCTTTGAACGCCATCATGTTGCTGGCGCGGATCAAGAAACAGTTCCAGGTCGATATCCCGTTGAACGAACTGTTCATGAATCCAACGATTGAATTCCTGGCCGGTTATATCCGCCAGGCCGAATCGGATGATTTCGCCGCCATCGAACCCGCACCGCAACAGGACTACTACCCGCTGTCTTCTTCTCAGCGGCGGCTGTATTTGTTGCAGCAGATCGGCGGCGCGAGCACCAGCTACAACATGCCGGTCACGGTCGCCGTGGAAGGGGATCTGGATCGGCAGCGGCTGGCAACAGCCTTCAATGCCCTGGTGCAGCGTCACGAAGCTCTGCGCACCTCTTTCGAACTGGTCGATGGTGAGCCTGTGCAGCGGGTGCATGCTGAAGCGCCGGTAGAGATTGAGCGGTTGGATTTGCCGGTGGACTTGCGCTCTGAAGCCTTGCATTCCGAACCGGTAAAACAGGCCGTGGAGCGATTGCTTGGTGAGTTTATCCGGCCGTTTGATCTGGCTCAGGCACCGATGATCCGCGTTGGTCTGGTGGAGAAAACCGAACGCGAATTCGTGCTGATCATCGACATGCACCACATCGTCTCCGATGCCGTCACCAACGGCATTCTCGTGCGCGAGTTCTCGCAGCTGTACAACGGACAGGACCTGCCGGACCTGCGGATTCACTACAAGGATTATTCGCACTGGCAGCAGCAACTCTTCCAGTCCGAAGAAATGGAACGGCAGAAAAACTATTGGCTGGAAACACTGTCCGGTGAGCTGCCGGTTCTGGATTTACCGACTGACTACCATCGCCCGCCCATTCAATCCGCCGAAGGCGACAGCCTGCATTTCGAATTGGGCGCGGAACTCAGCCGAAAACTGACCGAGCTAGCCAGCCGGACTGAAAGCACACTCTACATGGTGCTGCTCTCGGCCTACAGTCTGTTGCTCTGTCGTTACAGCGGCCAGGAGGATATCGTCGTCGGTTCGCCCATCGCCGGTCGGCGTCATGCCGATCTGGAAAATGTCGTTGGCGTGTTTATCAATACCCTGGCGATGCGTAACCAACCCACAAGCGGAAAAACCTACCGTCAGTACCTGCGCGAAGTGAAAGAAAACGCGCTGCAGGCATTCGACAGCCAGGATTATCCATTCGAAGATGTGGTCGAACAATTGAAGGTCGATCGCGACCCCAGTCGCAACCCGGTTTTCGATACCATGTTCACGATGAAAAACACCCGCCAGGATGCCGAGGTGGAACTGGACGGGCTGCGGCTTTCACCCTATCAATACCAAGCGACCACCAGTAAATTCGACCTGTCGTTGGATGCGGCGGAAACCGACTCGGGTATTGTTCTGGGGCTGGAATATTGCACCCGTCTGTTCACCCGTGCCCGCATGGAACGCCTGGTGCAACACCTGATCACACTGCTCGAAGACATCACCCAAAAGCCGGACGCCAAACTCGCCGAACTGAACATTTTGACAGCCGGCGAGCGCCGTCGGATTCTGGAGCAGTTCAACAGTCCGATGCTGACCTATCCGACCGGACAGGCCGTGCACCAGCGGTTGGAGCAATGGGCACGAGAGTGCCCGAACAAAGTGGCGCTGGTTCAGCAGGACCGGCAATGGACTTTTGGTCAACTGAATGTCGAAGCCAACCGGCTGGCCCGTGTGTTGGTCGCACGGGGCATCGGTGTCGACACCCCGGTGGCGATCTACATGGAACGCTCGCTGGAAATGGTGCAGTCCATTCTTGCGATCTGGAAGGCGGGTGGCTGCTATGTGCCGGTAGATCCAGAACACCCGATCAGCCGGACCCGAGACATCCTCATCGACAGTGACGCGCGTCTGGTTCTCACCAAGGCGGCTTATTGCACACAAGAGTTTACTGAATCCTACAACGGCCTCCTGCTCAAGCTGGATGAAGCCGCTGAGTCCATCGCAGCCGAAGACGATACCAATCTGGATCTGGCTTACGATCCCAACCAGTTGGCCTATGTGCTCTATACCTCGGGTTCGACCGGCAAGCCGAAAGGCGCAATGCTCGAACACGCCGGTATGAACAACCACATCGATGTGACCGTGGCGGAATTCGGGCTGGACCGCACCAGCGTGATTGCTCAAAACGCGCCGCACTGTTTCGACATTTCCGTCTGGCAGTTGGTGACCGGCAGTGCGATTGGCGCCAAAACGGTGATTTACAATAACGACCTTATTCTTGACGTCGCCGGTTTTGTCGAACGGGTAAAACAGGACCGGGTGACGGTCTTGGAATTGGTGGTCTCCTACATGTCCACCATTCTCGATCTGGACAGTCCGGCGCTGCCGGACATTCACCACCTGCTGGTCACCGGCGAACCGATTCAACCGGATCTGGTTAGCCGCTGGTTCCGGCACTATCCGGACATCAAACTGGTCAACGCCTACGGGCCGACAGAAGCGGCGGACGATGTCACCTTCCATACCATGGAAGCACCCGAAACCGGTGCCGTGGTACCGGTCGGTCAACCGGTGGACAACCTCAATATCTACATCGTCGACCGTGACATGAACCTGCAGCCCGTCGGCGTGAAGGGTGAATTGTGCGTCGCCGGTGTGGGCGTGGGGCGCGGTTATCTGAACCGACCGGAGCTGACCGAACAAGTGTTCCTGCAAGACCCCTTCGTGCGGAATGCGGGTGTCCGGTTATACAAAACCGGAGACCTCGCCAACTGGCGCGACGATGGCAACATCGAGTTTCACGGCCGCATCGATTATCAGGTGAAAATTCGCGGTCACCGCATCGAATTGGGTGAGATCGAAGCGGCGATTCTCGACCAGGAAAGCGTCGCCGAAGTGGTGGTGATCGACCGTGACGGCGGCCAGACCAAATATCTCTGCGCCTACTACGTTAAAGCGTCGGACATCACTGCCGCCGAGTTACGCCATGCCCTGGCGCAACGCCTGCCGGATTACATGGTGCCGGCTCACTTCATGGAACTGTCGGCGCTGCCATTGACACCCAACGGCAAGGTCGACCGCAAGGCGTTACCCGAGCCCGAACGGAAAAGCGCTGACGCCAACCAGGCTCCGCCGCGCAATGAGACCGAACAGTTGCTGGTGGATATCTGGCAGGGCGTTCTCGGCTTGGAGCGAATCGGCATCGAAGACAGTTTCTTCGACCTGGGCGGCGATTCCATCAAAGGTATTCAAATGGCCGCCCGCCTGAATCAGGCCGGTTACAAACTGGATGTTCAGGACCTGTTCCAGTACCCACGAATTTCGGAACTCGGTGACCGCATCGTACCGGTGAACCGCCTGATTGACCAAAGCCCTGTCGTTGGCGATGCCGGTCTGACGCCGGTACAGGCCTGGTTTTTCGAGCAGAACTTTTCCGAATACGCCCACTGGAACCAATCGCTGATGCTTCATCGCCCGGAGGGTTTCGACGAGTCTCGGCTGCGCCAGGTGTTTGATTACCTGGTTCAGCATCACGATGCTTTAAGATCGGTCTTCGAACCGAGTGAGGATGGCTACCGACTGCGCAACCGCGCCCCGGATGCTTCCCATCTTTACTCGCTGGAACGGTTCGACGGCCGCCAGGGGCTCGACACCGAAGAAGCGCAACGCGACTTCGTGGCGCAGCATGCCAACGCTGTTCAGGCATCGCTCGACATCCACGACGGCCCCTTGTTGAAGCTCGGTTTGTTCACCATGCCCGATGGCGACCATCTGCTGATCGCCGTGCATCACCTGGTGATCGACGGAGTCTCCTGGCGAATTTTGCTGGAAGACATCGGCACCGCTTACAGTCAGTTGATGGCTGGCAGCGACATCACCCTGCCGCCGAAAACCGACGCCTATCTGCACTGGTCGCAACGGTTGAACGACTATGCAAACAACGGCACCTCCGATACCACTCTGGATTACTGGGCCGAGGTGGCCGGGCAGGAGCAACCCACCTTACCGAAAGACCGAACTCCCGAGGAAACTCCCCTGGTGAATGACAGCGCCGCTTGCAGCGTAGCGCTCGATGAAGCCGACACCCAGCGACTGTTGACCGAAGCCAACAAAGCCTACAACACGGAAATCAACGACCTGTTGATGGCCGCTTTGGGGCTCGCCGTATCCGACTGGGCAAGCCTCGGCCATGTTGTGGTCAACCTGGAAGGGCACGGCCGTGAGCCGTTGTTCGACGACATCGATATCAGCCGCACCGTCGGCTGGTTCACCTGTGAATACCCGGTGGTATTGGACATTCGGGAAGAGGAGTTGGCGATCCAGATAAAACGCGTCAAGGAAACCCTGCACCGGGTGCCCAAACGCGGCATGGATTACGGCCTGCTGAAATACCTGGCGCGTTCCGAACAGACAGCGGACTGGTCGCTGCATCCTGAGATCAGTTTCAACTACCTCGGCCAGTTCGACGAACAGGTGCAGGACAGCCCGGACATCGGTTTGTCATCCCACCCCAACGGTGCACTGATCGGACCGGGCAACCAACGGAGTTACCCACTGGGCATTGTCGCCATGAAAATGGGCGGCAAACTGCAGATCAACATCGACTATTCGCCGAGTGAATACGACGCCCAAACGGTTCAGCGTTTGGCGGAGAGTTTTACCGATCAGCTGCGTCGAGTGATCGACCATTGCACCGGTAAAGAATCCACCGAGCTGACCCCCAGCGACATGACGTTCAAAGGCTTGAGTATGGATGCCCTGCAGGCACTGGAAGACGACATCGACAGTTTTGTTCAGGAGGACGACCTATGACCACGGCACACTCTACCGATGACAACACCGCTATGCTCAAACAGGCGCTGGACAGTCTCCCCGAGGTAAACGACAGCCTCGTGTTCGAAGACACCGCGACCGGTGCCGTCATCGCCGCCGTCGTCCCCCGGCTCCTGCCGCACGTCACCGCCGAACCGGGGGAATTACTGGTGGATATCCCCACCGGCCATAGGGTATCAAGCGTGAACCCGCACGAAACACTTTTCCAGTATGAGGAAATTTTCACGCATCGGATCTACACCGGAGACGACATTCAATACCCCCGTGATGCCGTTGTGCTGGACGTGGGCGCTAACATAGGAATGTACGCCGTGTTCATCGCCCACCACCTGCCCGACGCCAGGGTAGTATCGTTCGAACCCGTCGATTCAATTCGTGAACGATTGCAACGCAACGTCTCCCGCTACGCACCCAACGCCATCGTGCTGCCGTTTGGTTTGGCGCATGAAGAAGGGCGGGTCGAATTCACATCCTACAAAGGCTACTCGATGATGTCGTCCCGCAGTGAGGATGCCCATCCGGAAGAGGAGCGGGAATCGATCAAGCGTTTCCTGAAAAACTCAGCCGAAGCCGGAGATGAAAATGCCGCGCTCATGCTGCAGCACATTGACGTGATTCTGGACGGGCGTTTCGAGCAGGAAATCACCCAATGTCGGTTGCGTCGACTGTCGGACGTAATCGATGAACTGAAACTCGATAGAGTGGACGTATTGAAAATCGATGTTCAGCGCGCGGAACTGGATGTACTTCGGGGATTGGAAGACCGCCACCTGAAAAACATAGGCGTGATCGTGATGGAGATTCACGATGACGGCGAAGGCAAAACCAAAGGCAGGGTGAAAGAAGTTGAACGGCTGCTGGGCGACGCCGGTTTTCGTGTATCGATGTCCCAGGATGAAAACCTGCAGGGAACGGACCGTTGGGATTGCGTGGCGGTGCGTGAAGAGAACCTGAAAAACAGGGCGGGGGAGTTTGTTCAATTTCCAGATAAAACGGTAAAGCTTTCCACGCAGTTGGATGCAGATAAATTCGAACAACAAATTCGTGACACTCTGCCAAAAACCTTACAGGCGGATCGTTTCATCTTGCTTGACGCTATTCCTCATACCCAGGATGGCAAACCAGACATCGTGGCAATCCAGTCGAAGGCCTGAGGGAGGGCACCATAGAAGCGTGGCTCAGTGCGGTTTGGTTTTGGCGTTCGCCACAAATACAAGTACCGGCTGCCGGGGTAGGCCTATCCAGGGTGGTCCGCAGCATGGATGCTGCGGTCCAGGCCCCATGGATGGGTTAATGCCGACCCTGGATAGGCCTACCCCGGCAGCCGGTGCGACCCATTGGCACCCACCCAAACCGAACGCCAAAACCAAACCGCACTGGGCCATTGCCACCCAGGCATTAACTCACAACCCCTTGCGAAACGGGAGTTTTATGCATGTCACAAAAGGACCATAAATCGAGCAATAAAGTATTGAATGGCGTAAACCAAGTACATGACCCAGGGTTGAAATAGCAGTAGGGTTGAGGAATTGTTGAAAGCGCTTTCTTTGGCTGTTCGACAATGCAATAAACCAATAAAAATAACGACGAAATTGACGATACAAAGAGGCTCGCAGTATGGCTGTTTCAACCATCATCTCCTGTAGTTTCCGACACTAGCCCGGTATAGCTGAATAAGCTGACCGATCGGCCGAATTCCTATTCGGCAGGTCTCGTATTGCCGAAAAAAAACAACAAAGGCTGTAGGAATGAACAAGAGCTCCAAAGCGACACAAAACATCCAGAATGTGTATCCGTTGACACCAATGCAACATGGGATGTTGTTTCATGCGATGGAGAACCCTGCGTCCACAGCCTATGTCGAACAGTATTCCTATCGAATCGAAGGCGAGGTGGACGCCGAACTGTTCGAGCAAAGTGTCAACCACCTGATCAAACGGCACGACATCCTGCGCACAGTATTCAATACCCGCATGCCGGAGCAGCCGTTGCAGGTGGTATTAAAAAACCGCCCTATAAAATTGCGTATCGAAGACATTCAGGAGCTCAGCCAAAGCCAACAGGAAGCCCACCTGGAGAACGCCAAGGTCGCGGATCGCACCAAGGGCTTCGACCTGAGTCGTGGCCCCTTGATGCGCGTGAGCCTGTTCAAGACTGGTGAAAAGTCCTGCCAAATACTGTGGACCTATCACCATATCCTGATGGATGGCTGGTGCATTCCACTGGTTACCCACGAAGTCTTTCAAGCCTATCAGGACCTGGCCGCCAACCGCGCAGTGGCTCTGCCCTCGATTCCCTCCTACGGGCGATACATCGAATGGATGGAAGCTCAGGACAGCGGTCAGGCTACAGAGTTTTGGCAGCGCTATCTCGAAGGCTATGAACAGCATATCGCCTACCCCAAAAAACAACCGAATAAAAACGAAGAGTACAAGCCCACCGAGTACCGGTTGGCGTTGGATGCCTCTCTGACGGCTCGGCTGCAAACGCTGGCAAAAGAGAACAACGTAACACTCTATACCCTGTTGCAAACCCTGTGGGGCGTATTGTTGCAGCACTACAACGGAACCGACGATGTCGTGTTCGGCAGCGTGGTCTCCGGTCGCCCCGCGGCGATTTCCGGTATCGAGCAGATGATCGGGTTGTTCATCAACACCGTACCTGCCCGGGTGCATTGCCCGGCGGACCGGGCGTTCCAGGCATGCCTGGCCGAGGTTCAGAAAACCTCGCTTGAGGCGGAAAGGTTTCAGCACCATCCACTGTATGAAATGCATCATTACACGCCGCTGAAGAATGATCTGATCAACCACATCCTGGCGTTTGAAAATTTTCCGGTACAACAGGAAATGGAGGTGGGCTCCGAGCTGCCGTTCAAACTGAACGGGCTCGAAGTGTTCGAGCAAACCAGTTACGACCTAAACCTGGTTATCGGTGTGGATGACCGCATCCATTTGGTGTTTGGCTATAACACCTTTGCGTTTGACAAGCTCACCATAAAGCGGCTGGCGAAACATATTGAGAATCTGGCCACGCAGGTGGTGGCACAACCGGATATTCCGGTGGGGAATTTGCGGCTGACCACCGATGAGGAGGAGCAATCGATCAAGGCCGTGTGCGAGACCGGATACGATACCTACCCCACCGATGCGACGTTGCACGAACTGTATGAAACCCAGGCCCGGGAGACGCCTGATCACACCGCCGTGGTGTGTCAGGAACAGTTGCTCACTTATCGTGAACTGGATGAACGCGCCAACCGGGTGGCGAACGCCCTGGTGGCGGAGGGTGTTAGCCGGGGCAATCTAGTGGCGTTCCTGTCGGACCGATCGCTGAACATGCTGGTTGGGATTCTGGGTATCCTGAAAGCCGGTGGGGCGTACATCCCCATCGACCCGGAATACCCCCAGTCCAGAATCGATTTCGTGCTGAGCGACAGCGGAGCCTCCGCGTTGCTGACGGCTGTCAGCACTGAGGTTCAATATGAATTTTCCGGTAAGGTGCTCACTCTGGAGAGCTGCCTCGATGCCGGTGGTTCTTCGGTCAAGCCCGACCAAGAAAGCCGTTCGGATGATCTGGCCTATGTGATATACACCTCAGGTACGACCGGCACTCCGAAAGGGACTTTGATCGAGCACCGAAATGTGGTGCAGCTGTTGAAACATCGGAATTTGCCTTTTGAATTCAACGACCGGGATGTATGGACCCTCTTCCATTCATTCTGTTTCGATTTTTCGGTTTGGGAAATGTACGGAGCGTTGCTGAACGGCGGTACCCTGGTTGTAGTACCACGGGACGTAGCGCAAAACCCGACGGATTTCCTGGCATTGATACGGTCTCAAGGTGTGACCGTGTTGAACCAAACACCCACCTATTTTTATCAATTGCAGCAACAGGAAATCAGTTCGCCCGAGGCGGCGCTGAACGTTCGTTACATCATATTCGGTGGCGAGGCATTAAACCCAAAAGCACTGCGCCCCTGGCTAGACAGATATCCGGCGACGGCCCTGATCAATATGTACGGCATCACCGAGACCACCGTGCATGTGACCTACAAACACATTACCCGAGCCGAAGTGGACGAAGGGGTCAGCAACATTGGTCGGCCTCTGTCGACATTAAACGTACTGATTCTGGATGACGCCATGCGGGTTCGTCCTTTTGGTGTCCCGGGGGAAATGTATGTGGCCGGTCACGGGGTGGCCCGCGGTTACCTGAATCGGCCCGAACTGACTGCTTCGAAGTTCGTGGACCACCCCCATGCCGAGGGCGAACGGTTGTACCGAACCGGAGACTTGGCCCGGTGGCTGCCGGAAGGGGACATCGAATATCTGGGTCGTATCGATGATCAGGTCAAGGTGCGTGGTTATCGCATAGAGTTGTCCGAGATCGAGGCGGCGCTCCTGAATCAGAACAGTGTAATGGACGCCGCTGTTCTGGTGCGCGAGGTCGATGGCGATGCCACACTCTGCGCCTACCTGGTTTGGGCCGGCGAAAGTACCGGCACCGGCGTCTTAAGAGCCGCGTTGCATCAACGCCTGCCGCATTACATGGTGCCAACCTACTTTATCGCCGTGGACGAACTGCCACTGACCGCTAACGGCAAACTCGACCGCAAACAATTGTTGGACATGCCACTGCAAGCCGCTGTGCAGACAGCCTACGAAGCACCGGAAGGCGAGTGGGAAACAGCCATGGCGTCAATCTGGGCGGAGGTGCTGGGTCATGAGCGCGTTGGCGTTCTGGACAATTACTTCGACCTGGGTGGAGACTCCATCAAAGCCATTCGTTTGATCAGTCTGATAGGAAAAAACCTGTCGCTTGAACTCAGCGTGCGGCATTTGTACCAGTTTCCGAATATCCGGGCATTGGTGGCGTTTCTAAACGACCCGAATACGGAACTGGCCGATGCTTCGCTCGAAGCGAGTGTTCGCGATGAGATCGCCGATTGGAAAAACGGTGCTCTGAACCGATACTTCCCAGGCGATGCCGAGCGAATTGAAGACATTTATCCCATGAGCGACATCGCCCAGGGGATGATCATGCTGTCCATGGCCAACCTCGAAGAGGCGATGTATCACGACCAGGTGGTTTACCAGATCAGCGATGCCGAATTCAGTCTGGACATCATGTACCGTGCCCTGGCCTATCTGGCTGAAAAACACGATATTCTGCGGACCTTCTTTTACCTGAAAGACGAAGCGTTTCAGGTTGTCTATCACCAGGTTGAAACCCGCCTTGAGGAAATTGATCTGACCGGGCTGGCCGGTCCCGAGCAGGAGTCCCGGATCCGCGCCGATCTGAAGGAGGACCGAAACCATCCCTTCCAACTCGATCGTGAACCGGGCTGGCGCGTAAAAGTCTATCGGCTGAGTGATGAGCATCTGGTCATTGCCTGGATTTGTCATCACGCCTTGATGGATGGCTGGAGCGTGGCTTCCTTGATGACCGAGCTGGGCCGGGTTATCAGTGATTTGAAAGAGGGGAATCTGGAAGAACCGGCTGCGCGTTTGCAATGCCGTTACAAAGATTTCGTAGTCGACCAGTGCGTTGTGAACCGTACGCCCGACATCCAGCAGTTCTGGCAAACCGAACTCGAGGCCTATAAGCGGTTCCCGCTGGAAAGCTACATGACGGACGATCGCAGCTTTGTCACACACCGCCGCCACATGGATGCGGATGCCGTGGCCGCGTTAAAGCGCGTGGCCGAGAGTCGGCATGTTCCCATGAAATCGCTGTGTTTTTATGCGTACCTGCTTACCTTGAACATGTTTACCAGTGAGAACGATTTTGTCGTTGGTCTGGTCGAGCATTGCCGACCCATTCGTGAAGACGGTGACAAGCTGATCGGCTGCTTTCTGAACACCATCCCCTTCCGCGCGCGGATCGACAGTGCCGTCACTATGGCGGATCAACTCGACGCCACTCATGCCAGGCTGATGGAATTGAAGAGTTATGGACGGCTGTCGTTGTCGAAGATCGTCGAGGCTGTGGGTGAATCCAGCTACGGTGAAAACCCCTTCTTCGATGTGATCTTCAATTATGTCGATTTCCACATTTACAACAATGTCGACAGTCGTTACACCGGTCTTGAAGAAGTTCGCGACCTGGATTCCTACGAGAAAACCAATACCTTTCTGGACATGACCATCTCCGCTACCTTCGAGCAGTTGGTGATAGAAATCAACTCCTTCCTGCCGGAGGACGTGTCGAACCGGATTCTCGACTTTTATCAGAGCGTGCTTAAGCACCTGGCATCCGGACTGGAAGCACAATTCGACAAGGCCGATATCCTGTCCGCAGGTGAACGTAACAATCTGCTGTACGATTTCAATGCCACCGAAGCATCCTACCCGGACACTTTGACTTTCCATCAATTGTTCGAGCAGCAGGTCGAGCGCACGCCGGATCACCTGGCCGCCAGTTACGGCGACCAGCATCTGACTTATGCCGAGTTAAACAGCGCCGCCAACCGTTTGGCCCATCGGCTGCGTGACGAAGGCGTGGTACCGGAAATGCTGGTGGGGCTGTCCCTGGACCGCTCGTTGGACATGCTTGTCGGCGTGCTGGCCGTATTAAAAGCCGGTGGCGCCTATGTACCGATCGACCCGTCCTATCCGGCCGACCGCATTGAACACATCCTGAGCGACAGCGGCGCGGCACTGCTGGTCACCCAGGAACGCTACCGCGACGCCCTGCCATTCGATGGCCGCCTGCTGTGCATGGATTCGTTGGATTGCTCGGATCAACCCGACAGCAACCCGGACAATATCACCCGGCCCGATCAACTCGCCTACGTGATTTATACCTCCGGCACGACCGGAAAACCCAAGGGCGTGATGATCGAGCATCGCGGCTGGGTTAATGTGTCCCAGGCCTGGAAGGCGGAGTTCGAGCTGAATGACAGCACCCGATTGCTGCAGATGGCCAGCTTCTCATTCGATGTGTTTTGCGGGGATCTTGCTAAAACTTTACCGCACGGCGGCGCTTTGAGTATTTGCTCGGAAGAGGACCGGTTCGACGTTGCCTCATTGGTGACCATGCTGAACGAACGGGAAATCAACTTCGCCGAGATGACACCCGCCATGGCGATCCCGCTGGCGGCTCACCTGCGAGAAGAAAATAAAACTCTGTCGACGCTGCGCAAACTGGTACTGGGGGGCGAAGGCTTTACCGTCAACGAATTCCGTCGTATTCGCGATACCCTGCCTGACACTTTCGTGTACAACACCTATGGGGTGACCGAAGCTTCGATAGATTCAACCGCCTACAAGGAAAAAGTGATCGGCGAAGCGGGTGGTGCCGTGGCACCTATTGGAAAACCGATTCAAAACAATCTTATCGTTATTCTGGATCGCCAGGATCAGCTGCAGCCGACTGGCGTCAGTGGCGAAATTCATATCGGCGGCGCAGGCCTGGCCCGGGGCTATTTCAATCGCCCGGAACTGACAGCGCAAAAGTTTATCGAAAACCCCTATGTTCCGGGACAGCGCCTTTATCGTACGGGGGACGTCGGTCTCTGGCGCGCGGACGGTTCTCTGGAATATGTCAGCCGAAACGACGACCAGGTGAAAATCCGTGGTTATCGGATCGAGCTGGGTGAAATCGACACGGTATTGGCAGGCCACCCCAGCATTCGGGAAACAGCCATTCTGGTGAAACAGGATGCCGATGGCGAGAAAACGCTGTGCGGCTACTTCACCGCTCGTGAAGCGTTGGATATCCAAACGCTGAGAGCGCATTTGGGCACTCTGTTGCCCGCCTACATGGTGCCGACTCACTTTGTTCAGCTTGAGAAAATGCCGCTGACGCCCAATGGAAAAATAGACCGCAAGCGCTTGCCCGAACCGGATGGAAAAATGAGCAGCGGCTCCACCTATGTAGCGCCCCGAACCGATACCGAAACCCGCCTGATTGAATTGTGGCGGGGTGTGCTCGGTTTCAATCGTGGCAGCGGCAACGAGATGACGATTGGCGCGTTGGATAACTTCTTTGCACTCGGCGGTCATTCGTTGAAAGCGACCTCCCTGGTTTCCAGTATTCATGAAACCTTTGATGTGCAACTACCGCTGCGCGATGTCTTTTCCCATGCGACGGTCGAGGAGATGGCGCGTTGTATCGATCAGGCGGGCCGTTCGGTTTTCAACGCAATCAGCCCCGCGCCTGAAAAGCCGCATTACAAGCTGTCGTCCGCCCAGAAACGAATGTACGTATTGTCGCAGCTCGAAGGCGGTGAATTGAGCTACAACATGCCCGGCGTGGTAGTGGTGCAGGGGGAGCTGGACAAACCCCGGTTTGAACGTGCTTTCGCCGAACTTATCCACCGTCATGAAGCATTGCGTACCTCTTTTGATTGGGTCGATGGTGAACCGGTTCAGACCGTTCACTCCAAGGTGGATTTTACCATCGAGTCAATTGATGGGGATGCCATCGGTGCGAGCGGCAATCAATCGGACGAAGCACTGGCGCAGGCCGCCATGGCCGCCTTTGTTCGGCCTTTCAATCTCAAACGTGCACCACTATTGAGGGTGGAGCTGTTAAGCGTCTCTTCCGAGCGGCATCTGCTGCTGTTCGATATGCATCATATTGTGTCCGACGCCACTACCCTGGGCCTGCTGGTCACCGAGGTGGGGCTGCTTTACAACGGTCAGACATTGCCGAAGCCTGCGCTGCAATACAAGGATTATTCCGAATGGCAGCACGAGCTGTTTCAGTCCGATGCGATGCAACGTCAGGAAGACTATTGGCTATCTGTATTCTCAACGGAGATACCGGTTCTGGAATTACCAGCGGATTATGCGCGGCCCTCTGTTCAGCAATATGACGGATGCAACCACCACTTTCAACTCGACCGGGAGACAACGGAGAAACTCTACGCTCTGGCGGCGAATTCCGGTGCAACCCTGTATATGGTACTGCTCTCTGCGTACAGCATTCTTCTGTCTAAATACACCGGGCAGGACGATGTGATCGTTGGGTCACCGATTGCGGGGCGGCATTACCCGCAACTGGATCAGGTGATGGGGATGTTCCTGAACACCCTGGCCATGCGCAATTATCCAGAGTCCAGCAAAAGCTACAGCGACTTTCTAAACGAAGTTAAACAAAATGCCCTGGATGCGTTTGAACATCAGGATTATCCGTTCGAGGAGCTGGTCGACCGCCTCAATCTCAAGCGCGACATGAGCCGAAACCCGGTTTTTAACACCCTCTTTACGCTGCAAAACAGTGACCTGGGTGAGGGGGTGGAAGCCGATGGTATGCGGATCAAACCACTCAATGTGGAAGGGGGTATCAGCAAGTTCGACATCTCGCTCGATGCCACTGAAACCGAAGACGGCTTGCGCTTGAGTTTTGAGTATTGCACCCATCTGTTCAAGCAGGACCGAATTGAACGCATGGCGGAGCACTTCTGTAATCTGCTGTCGCGCATTGTCGAAAACCCGGAGCGCTCTCTGGCGGACTTGGATATTCTGGCCATCCGTGAAAAGATGCGTATTCTGGTCGACTTTAATAACACCGAAGTCGCCTACGACAAAACACAGGCTTTTCACCAGCTGTTTGAACAACAGGTCGATGCCACACCCGATAACATTGCGCTGATTACCCATGAAGGCCATCTGACCTACGCCGAGCTGAACCGTCGGGCCAATCAGCTTGCCTGCCGTCTGCGTGAACTGGGTGCGCTGCCCAACCAGGTTGTGGGCATTATGGCGGACCGGTCGATCAATATGTTCGTCTCGGTGTTGGGCGTGTTGAAATCAGGCACCGCCTACTTACCCATCTACCCGGCGCTACCGGCGGATCGAATCGAGTATTTGCTGAGTGACAGTGGTACATCGATCTTACTGACTCATGACGACTACCTCGACCAACTGTCATTTACCGGTACTTTGGTCGATTTGAACGACCCGGAAAATTACACCGGGAACGGCGAAAACCTCGATTGCGTGAACGGCTCTAAGGATCTTGCCTACCTGATTTACACCTCCGGCACCACCGGCCTACCCAAGGGGGTGATGGTGGAGCATTTGAGCTGGGTCAACGCGAGCCATGCCTGGAAGTCGGCCTATGAACTGACCGAGCGCGACCGTGTGCTGCAAATGGCGAGCTTCTCCTTTGACGTATTCGCCGGGGATGTGGCACGCGGTTTGATGCACGGTGGGGCGCTGGTGGTCTGTCCTGAAGACGTTCGTTACGACATACCTTCTTTATATCAGTGGATGGCGGAACATCGGGTAACGCTGTCTGAACTGACGCCATCGATGGCAATGCCGCTGATGGACTACATAGCCGCCAAAGGAGTCTCGCTCGACTCGGTGCGGATGCTGATCGTCGGCGGTGAAGGCGTCACGGTGGAAGACCTGAATACTCTGGATAAAAAAGCAGGCCCCGACATCACCCTGATCGATTCCTATGGCGTGACCGAAGCCTGTATCGATTCCACAATTTATTACGACGTCGGTCGCGGTGGACACCGAAACGGTATGATGCCGATTGGCCGCCCGATTGATAATACTCAGATGTTTATTCTGGACCGGCACGACCGGTTACAGCCCATTGGTATCGAAGGTGAGTTGTGCATCGCCGGTGACGGCCTGGCACGGGGCTACCTGAATCGGCCAGATCTCACTGCCGCAAAATTTGTTGATAACCCCTACCGTCCCGGACATCGGATGTATCGTACCGGTGACCTTGCCCGTTGGCTGCCCGACGGCAACATCGAATACACGGGCCGTATCGATCACCAGGTGAAGATACGCGGCTATCGTATTGAGTTGGGTGAAATAGAAAGCCGTATTTCCGCGATCGACGGCGTGTCGGAGTCCGTTGTCCTGGTCAAGCAGGACCGCGCTGGTGATAAGGTATTGTGTGCTTACTACCGGGCGGTGGATGACCTTTCCGTTGCGACAATCAAGCAACGGCTCGCCGCTGCGCTGCCGGACTACATGATCCCTACCTATTTTATCCCCCTGGATTCCATGCCGGTCACCGCAAACGGAAAAGTCGACCGGGAAGCCCTGCCCGAACCGGGCGGGCAGGTGCAAACCGCCACACCTTATGTGGCACCAACCACCGATACCGAAGCGAGGTTAATTGCTCTCTGGGAGGAGGTGCTGGGCCTGGCGACAACCGACGACCAGAACTCGGGTATCGGCATACAGCACAACTTCTTTGAGTTGGGTGGCCATTCACTGAAAGCCATGGCACTGGTATCGAAAATACACCGTGATTTTCAGGTCGAATTGCCGTTGCGCGAGGTGTTCACTCATCTCACCGTGGCGGAACAGGCGGAACGTATCGACCAAGCCAATACTCACCAGCTTGCCGCCATTCCCGAGGCCCCGGCCAAACCGCATTATGCGCTGTCATCCGCGCAAAAGCGTATTTACATTCTGAATCAGCTCGAAGATGCATCGCTCAGTTATAACATGCCCGGTGCGGTGCGTCTGAAGGGCGCTCTCGACCTGGCGCAACTGGAACGTGCCTTCACTGCGCTGGTGACCCGCCACGAAGCTCTGCGCACCCGCTTCACGCTGGTCGATGGCGAGCCGGTGCAGATTGTCGAACCGGCGTTTGACTTTAGGTTGGAACAGGTCAGGCTCAACCCCGGTCGTGGGGAGAAGGCTACTCAACAAGCTATAGCGGAAGCGGCCGGTGAATTTCTGATGCCTTTCGATCTGGCGCAGGCACCGCTGTTACGGGCGAGACTCCTGAAGCTGAACGACCATGATTTTGTGCTGTTGTACGACATGCACCACATTGTTTCCGATGGTGCTTCGCTCGATATTCTGCAGCGCGAACTGGCATTACTGTACAGCGAAATGCCATTGCCCGGGCTGCCTATTCAGTACAAGGATTTTTCCGAATGGCAACAGACCGAGGACATAACCGAGCATCGGAATTACTGGCTTGAACAGTTTTCCGGAGAACCACCGGTACTGGATATACCGACGGATTTTGCCCGGCCATCCATGCAGAGTTTTGAAGGCGATACCGTCCACACCCGTTTGGAGCCTAAGGTATACAACCAGCTGGTATCTCTGGCCGGGCGTCACCAGGCCACGCTCTATATGGTATTGCTCGCGGCCTATAACGTCTTGCTGTCGAAATACAGCGGACAGGACGATATTATCGTCGGGTCACCGATAGCCGGTCGCCCCCATGCCGATCTCGACAATGTTATCGGTATGTTTGTGAATACTCTGGCGCTGCGTAATTATCCCGGGGCCGGACGCACTTTCTCCGATTTCCTGGCGGAAGTCCGGCAGCGTTCCGTCGATGCCTACCAGCACCAAAACTATCCGTTCGAAGCCTTGGTTGACGAGTTGTCACTGCAGCGCGACCTGAGTCGTCACCCGCTTTTCGATACCATGTTCGTAGTGCAGAACCGGGATGACGACAGCAATGTTCAGGCCATGGGCGATATCGAATTGTCAGCCGTTGAGTTTGGCAACAGCGCGAGCAAGTTCGATCTTACATTGAACGCCATGGAAACGGCGGACAGCCTGGTATTTACGTTGGAATATTGCACCCGCCTGTTCGAAAAAGAGACAGCGGAACGAATGCTGTCGCACTTCGTTAATATCCTGAATGCCATCGCGAACAATGCCGATCAGACCATTAGCGATATCGACCTGTTGTCCAACGCTGAACGCCACCAGATACTGACTGAATTCAACGATACGCGACGTCATATTGACGACCCCCGTTTGGTGCATGAATTGATTGAATGGCAGGCCGCCCATCGACCGGATGCGGTTGCCGTGGTCTGTGACGGTGAACGACTTACCTACGGCGGGTTGAACCGTCGTGCCAACTTGCTGGCGCGGTCCTTGATCAACAGCGGAGTCGAACGCGAAGACGTGGTCGGCATCATGATGACGCACTCCCTGGAAATGGCCGTCGCCATTTTGGCGGTGCTGAAGGCTGGCGCAGCCTACCTGCCGATTGATCCGTCCTATCCGCTCGAGCGCATCCAATACATGGTGAAAGACAGTCGCGCCAGAATTGTATTGGTGAACCCTGGCCTGGGGGAACGCCCTGATCTGGACAGCCTGGTCGTCACGCTTGATGCCCGGACCGATATCGGGGAGGGTGGCG
This sequence comes from uncultured Saccharospirillum sp., assembly GCA_965652395.1. Lineage (GTDB taxonomy): Bacteria > Pseudomonadota > Gammaproteobacteria > Pseudomonadales > Natronospirillaceae > Saccharospirillum. The sequence continues at coordinate 24,492 of CBFGUW010000010.1, forward strand.
AACAAAACATGAAACTTGAGGTTGCCCCGGATAATCTCGCCTATCTGATTTATACCTCGGGCACCACCGGCCGACCCAAGGGTGTGATGATAGAACACCGCTCCCTGTTGAACCTGGTGTACTGGCACAACCAGACTTTCGACATCACACCAAAAGACCGGGCCTCCAAACTCGCGGGCTTCGGGTTTGACGCGTCGGTCTGGGAGATATTTCCCTATCTGGCTTCCGGTGCCAGCCTCTATATGGTTCCGGAACTGCTAGACATTGCCAGTTTGAACCGGTTCTTCGAAGACAACGGCATCACGGTGAGCTTTTTGCCAACGCCGCTGTGTGAAGAGTTCATGGCGTTGGGTAACCGGTCCCTGCGTATCTTGCTGACCGGTGGTGACCGTCTGAAGCACTACCGGCCACAGGGATACCGTTTGGTGAATAACTACGGCCCGACGGAAAGCACCGTGGTTGCGACCAGTACAACCATCTCGTCCAACGACGCTCGCTACCCCATTGGTCGACCTGTTCATAATCTTCGCACTTATGTATTGGGAGCAAACAATCAATTGCAGCCGGTGGGTGTACCCGGTGAACTCTGCCTGTCCGGCACCGCCCTGGCCCGCGGTTATGTGAACCAGCCGAAGCTGACACGCGAAGCGTTTGTCGCCAACCCGTTCGAGCCGGGCGAGCGTATGTATCGAACCGGAGACCGGGTACGTTGGCTGGCCGACGGCCGAATCGAATACCTCGACCGCCAGGACGATCAGATCAAGATTCGTGGCTACCGTATCGAACTGGGCGAAATAGAAACCGCCCTGATGCGATTGTCGCCGGTTCGTGAGGCGGCCGTCGTGGCTCACTCCAGGGGTGGGGATAAAGTATTGTGTGCCTACGTTACCACCGAGGGTACAGCTGACGCGGGCGAACTGAAAAAACAACTGGCAGGGGAGCTGCCTACCTATATGGTTCCAACGGCCATTGTCATGTTGGACCAACTGCCGCTGACGCCCAACGGCAAAGTGGATAAACGCGCATTGCCGATACCCGACTTAAGCCTCGTTTCAGGCGGTGCCTATGTAGCACCGGAAACCGAGCAGGAGGCCCGGTTGCAGTCTATCTGGGCCGAACTGTTGGGCGTGGCGCCGGAGGCCGTCTCCGTCGAAGACAGTTTCTTCGATATTGGCGGCGATTCGCTGAAAGTATTGCGTGCGATTTCCATGCAGATCGCTTACGACTGGGACCTGACCATTCAGGATTATTTCCAGTACAAAACCATTCGCGCCCTTTGTCGTAAGTTGGGACGTGCTGACCTGGCTTCGGTGAAATCGGCCGAATTAATACCGGAAAGTTATCTGTTCAAACGCTTCGCTTACAGTCGCACGCCTGCCGATAAACCGCTTGGCACCTTGTTGCTGACCGGCGCGACCGGTTATCTCGGTGCCCACCTGCTTGAGGAACTGCTGCAGAGCACGGACGCCGCGATTATATGTCTGGTACGGGCGGCTTCCCACACCGATGCGGTACGCCGACTGGAAAATACGCTGATGAATTACGGGTTGGCGGCGCCCGGATTCAAAGACCGGGTGTCGGTATTGTGCGGCGATTTCAGTGAAGAGCGTTTCGGGCTGACCGAAGAGACATACAGTCGCTTGCACCAGCAAGTGAACACTGTAGTCCACACCGGTGCCCTGACCAAACACTACGGTGACTACGCCGAATTCGAACGGACCAATGTGAATTCTGTGCATCGGCTCATCGATTTCTGTGGGCGCGACAAGGCGTTGCATTTGATGTCCACTGTCAGCGTGGCCGGTGAATACAGCGAGCATGAAACTGATGTTACGCTCACCGAAGACCACCTCTATGTGGCACAGAATTTCGCCGACAACGTCTATGTTCGCAGCAAATTCATGGCGGAGAAAGCCGTATTCGATGCGCTTCCTGCCGGTCTGAATGCATCTATATATCGAGTCGGAAATCTGACCGGGCGATACAGTGACGGCGTGTTTCAAACCAATATTGCCGATAACGCCTTTTATAACCTGTTGAAATCCATCATCGAACTGGGTGCCCTGCCGGACGTCATGCTCTCGGCCGAAGAAAACTTCACACCGGTGGACAGCTGCGCCCGTGCAATCGTCGCTCTGATGGCCGATCCCGCGACATTGAACAACGGCTACCACATGGCCAACCGGAATAATCTGGCCTATGGGCAGGTGGTGGAAGCGCTACGGCATTGCAGCATTGATCTGAAAGTACTGTCGGTTCCCGAGTTCCAGGCTTATTTGAAAGAAGTTTCGCGTGACCAGGCACGGTCTCACAACCTGATGGGGCTGGCGTCGCTGATCCAGAGCGGGGGAAGCGCGCAGCGCGGAACGAAGGTAACGGTCAACAGCGATGCCACCCTGGCTGCACTCGATGCAATTGGAATCAATTGGCCGGAGCCAAACGCCGACTACCTGGCTAAATTGATTGCCCATATGCGGGCCGTCGGTTATCTCGATGGAGGCGAGGTTGAAACCAGCCCCGCCGCCCTTCAAGAGACGGAGACACCGGTATGATGCAGAAACTGTTCAAACCGGTTGGCGAAGAAACCAAGGCCATTATCCGGTCGTTCCACGAACAACATCAGTACAACTTCCTGGTGCCGTCGAAATTCGTCTCCGTTGAGGCGGCTCAAGTGGGGTTGTTGTTGAATCGTTTACTCTCGCAAGAGGGTGACGACTACCAAACCACTTTTTGTAATTCCCGTTACGAGGCTGTACAGGCCGCTATCAAACTGGTTCGTCACAACGACTATCTGCTTCGGCAGAAAAAGAAAAAAAGCAATAGAGGAGTGGATGGCCCGCGGCCTCCGGTCTATCACTATTCGCGGGAACCTCAATGGCTTTCCACACTGTTTAACCCCCTCGGCGGCGACAGTTCCCTTGCGTTGGTGCCCAATGTTTATTTCTTTCATGCGCTGAGCACCCTGCTGGACGCCGTTGCTGAGGAATCACCACTGGCCGTGATACTGAGCCCCTCGGATATGCAGGATTTGTACGAAGCAATGTCCGCTTTGAAGCATCGTCGAAACACTCTTTTGATTGTCGATGTAAGCGCACTCATGCTGTCGGACCTGGACAAGATGCCAGCCTCTTTGCGGGCGGATGCAGACATCTATGTGCTGGGCGAAGCCTGCTCCGGTCATGAAATACCCTTTGGTGCGGTATTGGCGCGTGAAGCGGTCAGGCGGCCCTGGTCTGGAATGGACGGTTGCCTCAGCCATACCTCAACCTATGGTGGCGGCCGCATCGTTTTGGCCCGGGTGTGTCGCGAGTTACTCACCTTGGCCTCCTGTTCGGGTGCGGATACAAAGCACGAACTCGAAGCCATCGAAAGTTCAAAAAAATCCATGACGGACGCTTTTGCACGTTTCGTGAACCCCGGTCTGTTGAAGCTCAATGCCATCATGAAACTCGACTGTCAGCCGGTGTATGCGCATGGTGGTCAATTGACATTGCACTATCGCGGCCGGGTGCTGGATGTGTATGACTGCGTTCTCGGTGCGGGTGCCTCCACTCGCGGACACAGCCCGGACGATGTGCTCACCAATGTAGTCGACCGACACCACCCCGATACCGACTATTGGTCGGAACTCAAAACCACACTCACGGCTATGACCGGATACCCTCATATGTTTCCGGCGGTCAGTGGTGCGACGGCGGTGGAGAATGCCCTGCTGCTTGCCGTGAGTGCCAACCCCACCCGGCGGAGGATCGTTGTGTTCAATCACAACTACGCCGGTCAGACATTGGTGTCACTGCTTGGTTCGGCTCTTGAGGAGGAGCAGAGCAAGTTCAAACCGCTGTATGCCGATGTGCTTTACCTCGATTTGAAGTCCCCCTCACTGATGACTGATCTGGAAGCGGTATTGAATTCCGGCGAGGTGGCATTGGTATGGCTGGAGGCGGTGCAGGGGAGTTCCGGCGTGGCGGTACCGGCTGAGGTGTTGGCGCTTATCCAGTCGTGCCGGGAAACCGGGCAATATCTGGTGGGTATTGATGAGATTCTATTGTCGTTTCATCGTTCGCGCGGGGTGTTTCATTTCTCCGGTCTGGGTATCGAGGCCGATCTGGTGACGGCCTCAAAAGCCCTGTCTGACGGTGTTATGCCAATGGGCGTTACCTTCGCCAACGAGCGCGTTTATCGCGAGAGCAAACGGTTGAATCCGGAGCTGACAGCGTCTCTGGAACAGTTGTATCTCAACCAGTTTGCAGCACATGTGGCACTGAATGTGTTGAACGGTCTGAAAGCCTGCACTGGGATGGAAAAGTCCCGCGAGATATTGAAAGACGGTTTTAAAAAGATTGCCGAGGATTCCGAAGCGGTTCAATCCATCAGTGGCGATGGCTTTTTATACAACATCAATTATTCAAAAAAGGGTAAATGTCAGCGGCTCTTTGGAGCGTTGGGAGAGGGGCTGTTTCCATTGTTCATGTATCAGAAGTTGCTGTTGGAAGGGAAAGTCTATGTCTACATCGACCGGGTTGTTTTTCCGGTCACTCTGAGTGAACGGGATGCCAAGACCATTGTGGAGCGGATGCATGCGGTGCTGACCAATGAAAAAAACCAGCGGCGGCAATTCATAGCCTTCGTTTGGAAGATGGTCATGACCGCGATGTTTAAGTCCGGCCGGGCGGCGTGAGGGTGAACGGATGGGATCGATGCGTATGAGTACCAGTAACGAAACGATATCTGGGACCGGCATCCCATGTCTGGATGAGCAACGGGGGTTGATCCGGGTGATCGAAGCTGACCGCCCGGGAATGAAGCTCCGTGATGAAATAGTCGGTTATCAAAGCCTGGTTGAGCGAACGCTGATCGACCAGGGCGGCGTGCTTTTTCGTGGATTCGATGTCGAAAGCGTGGAAGCTTTCCAAGCGATTTCCGAAGCCTATGCCGGTGAACTTCAGAACTACGGCGAACGGTCGACTCCGCGAACCTCCCTCGGCGGAAAGGTGTATACCTCTACGGAATACCCGCCCGATCAGACCATTCCGCAACACAATGAAAACTCCTACGCGCGTTCCTGGCCGAGAACCTTGTTTTTCCATTGCGTGACACCGGCTGAATCAGGTGGGGAAACGCCGGTGGCGGACAGCCGTGAAGTGTTGGCGGCAATACCCCAGTCGATCCGGGAGGAATTTCGGGAGCGTGGCATTTTGTATGTGCGAAACATCGGCGGCCAGGTGGATCTTCCCTGGCATACCGTTTTCCAGACGGATGACAAATTCGAAGTGGAGCGGATGTGTGACGCCGGTGGTGTGGATTTCGAGTGGCTGGACAAAGGCGCACGCCTGCGGACCCGCTCCCGCTTACCCGCCATGGCCCGTCACCCGGTAACCGGCGATGAGCTTTGGTTTAATCAGGCACATCTCTTTCACATTTCCAACCTTCCTGATGAAGTGGTGGAGTATATGTATGCCGCCATGGAAGAGGAAAATTTTCCAAGAAACACTTACTTCGGTGATGGCGCGGCCATCCCCTCCGACTATCTGGCCGCCATACGCCAAGCCTACGAAACTGCCAAAGTCGACTTCTCCTGGAAAAAAAATGACTTTCTGATGCTGGACAACATGTTGGTAACGCATGGGCGTAAACCTTTCAAAGGTCCGCGAAAGGTGGTGGTGGCACTGGCCCACCCCTGGTCGGATCACGGTGTATGACATGAGTGAAGAGCTTGTCGCCAAGCCGCCGTTGGCGGTTGGAAAGAGGAGGAAGCGATGATGCAACAGAACGCCGAGGCTTACAGGCCATACCTGTCTTTCTGGTTACACCGAAAGACAGACTAGGGCCAAGTCTCGACGCTGAATTAAAACAATAAAAACAGGGCTTATCCCGGAGCACCCAAGGGTGGCCTGAGTGAGCCGAACCATTCTTTGACCACTAACAAAAACAATCAGGGCGAGGAACACACTATGTTAATAGGAACTTTAGGACCCAAAAACACCAACTCAGAACTGGCTTCCTATCACTATCTGGAAGCACACCGGATGGACGGAGCGGTAGAGCTTTATGCAACACCGGAACGTTCTATCGAAGCGCTGATCAATAAAGAAGTGGACAAGACGATACTCTGTATTGTTTATCCCAAACTGAATGATCTGGTCTTCGAGAATCTGGCTGACATTGAAATCAAGGATGTGTTTACCTGTGCCACCGATGAAATGGTGATCGGTCAAGCCCGTGAGGGCGACCGGGCCTGTTGTCATCCCGCACCGGTAAACCTGATTCAATCTGAGTATGACAATATTTCCTATGTGTCCAGCAACTCCGAGGCAGCCCGGCTCTGCGTGGCCGGTGACTATGATGTCTGTGTCACTACACGGCGTGCCGCCGAGGAGCACGGATTGCGGATTAAACGGAATTTCGGGAAGGTAAGCATGGGTTGGGCGGTTTTCGAGAGGAAGCACTGATATGAACATAGCGGATACGATCGAAGCAGTAAGCACTTCCAATCTGTCAGATGCCCTGGATCACCTGGGCATCCCCTGCCGGTGGCTGAGCGAGGAGTTGATGCCCGTGAAGCACAGCCGGTTTTGGGGCTATGCCGACACGGTAATGTGGGGCCCTTCCCGAAAGGGGGGCGATATCCGCAGTCAGCGAAAATCGACCTGGGATGAAGTAGGGGCCTTTGTTAAGGACATTAAAAAGGAAGGTGGCCCCTATGTTTATGTGGCCGGCGCACTAACAATTTCACGTAAGTACGTGCTGGCAGGAGGCATGAGCATGACGTACGTGGATCGCAGTGGCTACGCCGGCTGCGTTCTTAACGGTTCGGTACGGGATTATGAGGAGCTTGAAGTGCTGTCGATGCCTATCTGGCACTCCAATTACGGAGTAATGGATTCGCAAGGCTGCATGGTGGTTGAATCCCGGGGCGAGGGCTGCATGGTAGGCGGCCACTGGGTAAATCAGGGCGATTTGATTGTCGGTGATCGCAATGGCGTGATTGCGCTGCCTGCGTCCCATATCGAGGAAGTGCTAGCGCGCGCTCTGGAGGTCAACCGGACGGAGGAACGCATATTGGAAAGAGTGAGAGCAGGGGAGGATCTCTATGAAATGGTCTCCCAGGGTGGTCACATATAACTCACTTCTCGAATGTAAGAACGATAACATCCCGATAGGCGAAGCCCGGTAGCCGGGGTGTTATCGGACTGACATAGTGCATCATTTCACGATCATTGATCAGCAGGGATTCCCCCGGTGCCATCACCCGGTTAAAAAGGATTTCCTCTCTGTTGTCTTTCTGGCACAGCAATGAAACGCCTCCGCTCACGTTGGACTGGTTGATGCAAATGATCATAACCACGTCGAATCCGTCCTGATGAAAGCCTTCAGGTGTGGGTAACCCATTATGGAGGTTGTCTGCACATATCCTGATTTGATGGCACCCCATTCTGAATATGCTTGTTCCCATTGCCTGAGTAATTTCGGGGTATAAAAGTACTGTTTCCGAGAAGCGTCGGGTAACCTCGGGCAGTGCGGCAAAAGTTCTGATTTTCCCCCCCGCGTAGGCGTTTATTGTCTCGCTCTGGTAAAAGGTCGCACTTGAATCCCAGGTGACACCGTTATTCTCAATGCTGGCGGAGCCATAAGCGCGAAATCGATAGCACCAGTCTTCCTTGAGGTAGCGGTCCTCCTCCAGATTGTTGAAACTGCTAAGGAACTCAGGATGGACCGGGCTCTGGCAGTCGAATACCTGATAATACATCTTACTTTTACCGATAGCGGAGCTTATTTCACGAGAGGCTTTTTGTTGTTGAGTCATACCGCTTTCTCCTCATTTTTGTTATTTGCTTGCCTCGTACTACCCTGTGCAGGTCGTGCCAGGCAAGGAAAATGCATGAACTTCCAGTGCTTGATTGATGACGTCCATTATCTCTGCGTGCTTTTCATTGATAAAAAAGTGGTCCCCAGGGAAGCTCTGAAAGTGACAGCTGCCATCAGTCATATCACGCCATTTGTCTATTATGTCGTGTAAGCCCTCTTCTTCTCCGTATAGCAGGCTGATGTCGCAGCTCAGCCGCATGGGCTTCGCTTTGTATCGATAATTTTCAATCACTTTGAAGTCGTTGCGCAGTATGGGAAGGAAAAGGTCCATGAGTTCGGGTTGGTCAAAGAAAGAGTTGGGTGTCCCCCCAAGATCGTTCACGGCTTCAAGAAACTGCTTGTCCGGCAGTGAATGGATAGGGTCATCATCCACTCTCAGGTGAGGTGGCTCACAACCGGAAAAAAACAGGTGGCATGGATGGGTGTTGAGCAGGGCAACCAGTTTATATGCTAATTCGAATGCCAATATTCCCCCCATGCTATGGCCAAATAGTGCAATGGGTGATCCGTCCAGGTGGGGCTGTATTTGTGTCAGTATATCGTTGACGGCATCATCGAGTGTTGGGCTGAATGCTTCATTGAACCGGCGCCCCCGACCCGGTAGTTCAATACTGACCAGATTAATATGGGCTCCGGCGCTGGCTGCCCAGTCTCGATAAATAGAGGCAGAGCCCCCAGCGTATGGCAGACAGAATAGAGTTACTTGACGCATGTTCCCTCCTCCTCACTACGGATGTCTTTGTTCTCATTGGCAGTTATTCTCTTGACGGAACCGCTCTCAAGACTGATCACCACGTCGGCCGTGTTGAAATATTGGTCGTCATGAGTAATTGCTATGACACACTTACCTTGAGCGCGAAGGTCAGGTAGCAGTTTGGTATAAAAGAAACGCCGGAACTGCGGGTCCTGGTCGGCCGCCCATTCATCGAAAAGCAATATGGGTGAGTCCTCCAGGTAAGTGATGAACAGTGCCAGGCGTTTTCGTTGGCCGGTTGAAAGTTGCGTCGTGTTGAAAGCGCCCTCCTGTACGTTGACTTTTCCGGTGAGCTTGAGTTTTTCGAGGTAGTGCTGCTCCAGAGGGGCAATGTGATCAGAAGTCAGGCCATAAAGGGTGTCGAATAGATGGAAGTCGCTGAATACCGTTGAGAAGTGTTCTCCCAGGCTGGTGCGACTCAAGGTTGTGCCGTTCAACATTAGGGTGCCGCTGTCTGGTACGTAAAGACCAGTGATTAGCTTTGCCAGTGTTGACTTGCCGCTCCCGTTGCCACCGGTCACGAAGGTGATCTCTCCGGAGCGGAAGGCGCAGCTGATTGGACCCAGTTGGAACGTATTTCCCGGTTGGCGGTAGTGGTAAACGATGTCCTTAAGCTCCAGATAAACGCTCTTATCCCTCGGGGTAACCTCGCTTGGTTCAAAATCGGTTTGCTCAAGGTTATCGATGTCTTTGATGCTTTGATTGATGCGATCCCAACTCACTTTTATTTTCAATACCTCCGGGATGCCAGTGGCGAGGATGGTTATCTGCGCCATCATGAAAATGAAAATGAGTAGGTAAGCGGATATGTCCGTTAGACTGATCGAGTTGAACACTACTGGAAATGCGAAAAGAACAATGCCGATGGTCGTGTAAAACATGACTTCGACCAAAATACGGACATTCACAATGGCAAGGTTTCCCTTAATCTGGGTGTCGACATACTGTTGCGTGACGGAAACCATGTCCTGTTGAAAGTGGTTCCGGCGCGACTGTTTCAGCTTGAGCTCTTTAAGACCGCTGATCAGGTCCGCAATGTACTTGAAAAACCGCCCCTGCATGGTCCGGTTTTGTTCCCAATACAAGGTGACCCTGAGAAAGATCAAAACGGTGGGAATAGTAGCGATAAAAATGACACCCAGGATGGCTGCAAGGGCGGTGAAATTCAACACAGCCAGGTATAGGAAACAACCGATGGTAGTCATGGCACTGGTTAATATGGAGACAAAGCTGGTGGCGAAGTCGCTGATGGTCTCGGTATCGTTGTTCAGGCAGGCTTCAATGTTGCCTTTTTCCATGTTCTCTATTCGGTGGTAGTCCGAGCTCAATACCTTATCGATGAATTCGACCCGTTTCTGGTAGACGATCTGGTTGGTGATGCCCACCAGGCGCGATTGCACGACCTTGACACCTCCGGTGGCGAGGCTGACCGCGCCGATAAAATAGGGTATCCAGTTGCTGAGCTTGTCGAGGTCCATCGTGGCCTGATGGATGACCATAATGATGGTGGAGCCCGCCAGTCCACTGATAATGCTCAGTGAGGTGATGGTGACCAGGGAATAGTGATGACGGTTATGAAACGACAGACTGAGGCTGAAATAGCCGATCAGCAACAAGCCGTTTGCATACCATAGCCAGGCCGCAATAGGCAGTGTGTCGGAGGTGGCCGCTTTCAAGTCGGACCATCCGAGCCCGGGTTCGATCAACTCCGGAAATCGATAGAAGCAAAGGCTGTATAATCCAACAAAGTAGGTGATGAACAACAGCCAGCCGGGGTGTCGAAGGTCCAGGCCGACGAAGTGACGATCATGTTTGACGATGGAGCGGAGCAACTGCAGGTAAAGTCCTCCCAGCACCACCAAAAACAATGCACCTAAATACACCAGGCCATCGGCGGGAATAAGTGACTCCATGGTTGCGTTTTGCACGATCATGAGGATACTCCACGAGTCGAAATCAGGGGTTGGGCACCGCTTTGGGTGCGAGTGTGGGTGTTCCCTGTTGTGTCTTTGGTTGGTTCAAGACGTTGAAGACAACGATACCCGGCAAGGCCGTTGACAGCTTCTTCTCGAACTCATCAGAGTTGAATCGGTGTCCTCCCGGACAAACCGGATTAAGCGTGATGGCTTTAAGTTCGATGCTGTGCAAAGCCCTAAATTCCAGGCCCCGTTTGCGGTACCATGCCAGGCTGTTGTCACCGAGGAAGAGGTGGCTGCCATGTGGGACGACACAGGTGAGCGGGCGGGGTCGCCGAACGGCAAGCAGCTGCTTTACTGAACTTTCCGCCAAGGCACCCTGTACAACCAGGTAACTCAGATCAGGGTGGTGGTGCAGGAGATTGCCCAGTGCGCCATTCTCGTTCATAAGGCTGCCACCGGTAGTCAGTCTGATCAGGTCACCACCTGCGGTCAGCGCGAAGTCGCGTTGCTGAGTACGGGCCAGTTGTAGAACTTGAGTATTGTCTACCGGCTCCAGGCACAGCTTTTCAACCCAGTCGCGGGTTTCTCGCACCACCTCATCCATGTCGTGGTTCAGAATAGCTCCTGTGGCCAGCACCACGCCGTCGGCTATGAAAGGCGAGGTTGCGGCCTTGCGGTTTATCGCGCCATCGATAAATACGCGGTCAGCACCCATTTCCAGCATGGTATCGCTGACCTGACATATTTCAGCGGCGGAGCTGGGGCCGGAGATTTCAACATCGCAGCTTTTGGTCATCCGTGCGATCACGATTCGCCCGAGCGGAGTGCGGTGCGATGTTTGATGCAGCACGCGAAACGAGCCCGGCGTACGGTCGAGCAGGGCGATTGAGTTGGCCACCAGTGTGCCCACTGGTAAATGAATGCGCGGTTTCTCGATGTCCTGATTGATGGCGTCGAAACGTTCCCCATCCCGACCGATGGAGGTGATGCCCAGAGCCTCCGAGCGGTAGGCGGCGGCTTTGATCAGGGCATTCAGCGTAACTGTCTTTCCCGTGTTTTTGGCCAGCCCTGCGATCATCAATTTTTTCACCGAAGTGATTGAGTCGTAAATCAAAAGGATTTTGCTCCGCGTTTTTTCAGCCAGTCAGGAGGCGGTTTCGAAAACGCGCTGAGCCACTTGACGGTGGGTCAGCTCACGCACGATGAAAGTGGCCAGATGATTCGGGTAACACCCCTTGGAAAAGCCCGCATCGAAGCCGAGTTCTTTGGCCAGCTCGTTGGAAACACGGGGGCCGCCGCACACCAGTAATATATCCTGACGCAGCCCCTCGGCTTCCAGCATGTCGACCAACTGAGTCAGGTTGTGGATATGAAGCTTTTGTTGAGTGACGGTTTGGGAAACCAGAATGACATCCGCATTCACTTCCATAGCTTTGGCAATCAGGACGCTGTTGGGCACCTGACTGCCAAGGTTGTAGGTGATGAAACCCTGATAGGCTTCGAGGCCGTTCTCACCGTCGAAGCCTTTCAGGTTCAGCATGGCATCGATACCCACGCTGTGGGTATCCGTACCGGTACTGGCACCAACCACCACCAATGGCCGCGAAAACTTTTGTCGAATTGCCTCTTCGATTTCGGGCTTTTCCATGTATGCCACGTCGTAGCTGTGTTCTTTCAATTGATCGAAATTCACGCTGTGAGGGCAGGAGGCGTAGACCACAAAATAAGTGAAGCCTTTGGTGAGTTCCTCGCTGTGAACCACCTCGGGGTTCTGCAGCCCCATTTGCTCGGCCAGCGATTCGGCCGCTTTTTTGGCGGCGGGCGAGTGCGGTACAGGCAGTGTGAAATTGAGGTTGATAAGGCCGTCGTTGAGCCTGTCCGCATAGGGTCTGACCTGAGCCAGGTTGACATCAATCATCCTGTTCACCTTTCATCAGCTCTTCGAATGGGTTGAAGTAGTCCTCATGTAGGTCGATGATTCCTTCGCGGCCTTTACCATCTTCCATGCTTCGCGAAATGTTACCGAAGGCCCGGTTTTCGATGGCTGAGAAGAGCCCTTTCTCTGCTATGTCGATCAACATGTCCCTCGCCTGAGAGAGAACCGAGGCGGCATGGGACTGAATAATGCCATTGGGTTTGAATTCGATCTCATCACCCAAATCCCGCGCGGCATTGAAGACGTAATTGGTGTTTTCCAAGCCCAGCGTGCGGTCGTGAATATGAGGCGTGAAAATGCCTTCGGTAGGCACACCAATGGTTTGGATCGATTGTTCAGTGGCCACGGTGACCAGGTTGAACAGGGTGTCGCATGCATGTGTTCGGAATAGGTTGCCGTTCATGTGTTTGGTGGGCGGCATGTATTTAACCGGGCAGTTGGGAAACAACTCCCGAGTCAGTTGGGCCTGTGCCCATTCGTAGAGCAGGCCGTTGGTGGTGTCCGGGTGAATCTCAAAGGTGTTGCCCAGGCCGATCAGGTGCTCGGGTACGCCCGAATAGGTGGCGAAGTAATAGTTGATCATTTCCGAGGCGACGATGGAGGCGGCCGTGTCGGGCGAATCCGAGGTGCGTGGGTAGTTGTCTTCCCCGGTATTGATGGTGATGCCGAAATAACCGTTGATGCGGCGCGAGAAATGCTGGTCGATCAGGGTTCGCTCCATGTTGATATCGCGATAGAGGATGCCGTACATGGCGTCATTCACCATGTTGTCCAGCCCCTCCATCACGCCGATAGCGGCAATTTCCGGCATACACAGACCTGAGCAGAAGCTCGACAGCATCATGTATTTGTTGTTGCCTTCGGCCCATTCATCGAGCGCCTCACGCATGATGCGGAAATTCTCCTGGGTGGCGAAGGTGCCCCCGAAGCCGCGCACGGTTGGGCCGTACGGTACGAAGTCGTACAGGCTCTGAGCGGTGGAGCGGATCACGGCGATGATGTCGCCGCCATGCTCGGCCACAGCCAGGCTGTGCACCACATCCTCATATACGTTCCCGGTTGCGGTCAGCACATACTTGTAGGGCCGGGGTAAGTCAGGAAAGCGCTTTCGGAAGCAGGCACGCTGATGGTGGTAACGATTGAGCTGATGCAGCCGCTCGGCGGACAGACGAGTCATGTAATTGCGTATTTCGCTCAGACCCGCTTTCGGGAGAGTGGTCAGGTTAAGGCCGTCCTCGGCGATGCGACGGGCGATGTCGGTAGGCGCCAGCTCTGTCTGGATAATGGCATTGCCCAACCAGTAAGCGACGCCTCGGTCCAACACGTCTTCTTGGAGAAGGTGATCGACGATGACGTTAGGGTAGGGATGATCCCCTTCATCCACCCCGTCAACGCCTAAGAACCGGACAATGGCCCGTTCAATGGAGACGGTTGTCTTGCTTGAAATGTGCTCCAGCACATCGTGGGCAATGGTACTGGCCGCTTTGTGGCACAGCTGGACGAGGGCGTCGTCCAGGGCGAGCTTGGCTCTCATATGATCACCTCATGCGAGCATTGCATCCCCCATGGGCGGTCAAAGCGAAAAGGTCGCATAGAACGCACCCAGGGAGAGGGATAATAAAGGTCTCGTCCCGTTTGTGAGGGTTAGCCGCCGGTGCGCGGTGTTCGATGCGCGTTTGAACCCGGCAAAGGGCTACCGAAGTCCTCTGTTGGTGCGGTCAATGCAAACGATCAGGGATTATGGAAGGGCTTTCATTAGTCATACGAATAAAACTCATATTATTGTTATTGGATAGATTTGGGTGTCGTTGTGACAGGCTACCCCAATCGAAAATGGCTGGCTTATACATAACCGCTGGAATGCTATACATTCTTGTCTTGGGGAAGGGAGGGGAGTGGTAAAAATGGCGTTAACGAAGCTTCCAGCCATGGCCCTCCTGAACCAATTCGCCCCCTGTCGGCGAGGGAAAATGGGTACCCAGCACCAGTGTTCTATCATGGCAACACTGTTCAAAAAAACGTTTCCTGGTAGCCCTTGCCAGTGTTGGCTCGACGTCCGAAGCAGATCGCCAGTCGGGTTCGCTCAGTTGAACAGGGCTCAGCAACAAATCGCCGGTAATGGCCGCCGTCTGTCCCTGTGATTGGATCATGATGCTGGTGTGGCCCGGCGTATGGCCCGGTGTGGGAGCCAGGACGATGTTATCGGTCAGGGCATGGGGCAGATCAACCATCTGGTAAAGCCCTTTTTCTTTTATAGGGGCTATGGAGGTGGCCAGAATGTCATCGGCATATTCAGACCCCTGCCAGTGCTGCCATTCGCTTTTTGCCAGCAGGTAGCGGGCGTTTGGAAAGGTGGGTTCCCAGCGTCCATCGACCTTCATCGTGTTCCAGCCGACGTGGTCCTCATGTAAATGGGTGCACAGAACGTAGTCAAAGTCTTGCCTGTGAAACCCTGCAGCGTTCAGGCGCTCCAGAAAGTGCGAGTGGAATTCATCCCAGGAAGGAACCGTACTGGCTTTGCCTTCCCCCAGGCAGGTATCAACCATAACCAGTAGGTCCGGGGTTTGAATCACGAAGGCATGAATCGAAAAAATCAGATCACCCTCATCGGTTGCGTAGTGAGGTATCAGCCAGGGGTGGCTTTTTACACCGGCTCTATCCGCGTTGGACACCATGGTGGTGCCATCGATCACTTCGACCAATTCTTCGATTTTTGTAATGCGTACATCCCCAATCTGCCATGCAGTCACGAATCCCGCCCTCCTTTATCGAGGTTGGATGATAGCAGCAATATCGGGTAATAAAAAAGGCATCCCTGCCAAGCTACATGACAACAACAGTCAAAGTGAGAACCAGGTTAACCACCGGCAGCGCTTTCAAGGCTGGAAACGATGGCGATAATTTTTCTCGCACCTGCAACGTCGGTGGTTAGCAGCAGGGAATTCGAAGTGCCCATACCCGCAAGGTGACCCCAGCGGGGAACGAGCGGGCGAAGAGTGGGGACCAACTCCATGGCGGTCTGGTTGTGAACGGGAAGTACCAGATTGATGACTTTATAATCAGGAAGGCTATCGGGAACAGTGCCGGTGTAAGTGGGAAAGTTGGAGGATTTAATATCGTGAAGCGGAACGATATTGATGAGAGTGTTCTCCGAAACCGGGTAGTAGCCCAAAGCCAGCAAGCCGGTATGAAATTCCTCGGGCGTGATACGGTTCTCGCTGTGTTTGGACACAATGAAAAGATCTTCTTCGGGAGGCGATCTCAGAATAATGTCTTTCGATTCCTGGTTGGCATACAGGTTAATGAAAGCGGTCAAACTAAGCGATGGAGGTTGGTCTTTGGCGATAGCCGAATTTGCAGTAATCAGCAGGGTGCCCAGTAACGCAGATATCAGGGTCCAGTGGTTATTCATTTCAGTTCCTTTTCCACAGTTGACGAAAGATTGGTCGTCTATGGAGGTGCTGCTACACCTGGTTTTATTATTGTGCCTTCCCTTGTCATCATGCTTTGAAGCGTTAAGGCATTCCAATGGTTCTCTGTTGAAAAGCTATATTATTTATCCTTTTTAAGTCCACTGTCATTCCACCTGATCAATAACCAGCCTGAATCATAATAAACTGAGTGAGGGATTGTGATTTGGCGAGTGTTTCATCAATGCTGGACCGGCCTTCGACCATTCGGGCAACTTCTCGGCCGACATTCACACCAATGGCGGGAAACTCGGGGATTCGGACCAATTGAATGCCGACATAGGGGCTGGGTTTCAACGTGCTGTCGTTAATGTCTGCACTTTGAATGGCATTCACCACATAGCGGCTGAAAGGTGCCGCCTGTTGATAGTTCGGATTTTCGTAAGTTGATGTACGTGTTCCCGGCGGAGCGAACACCCAGCCTTTTCGTTCTCCCACCAGTTGAATGTATTCTTTCGATGTGGCCCAGGAAATAAAAGCGAGTGCCGCCTCCTGTTGAGTGGAGGAGGTGGGAACCGCCAAAGCCCATGACCACAACCAGTTGGAGCCCTTGGTGGTAACGGCCACCGGTGTCGCCGCTGTGCCAACGGAATTGGCCACGATGGAATTCTCAGGATCGAAGAGGGTTCCAGCCGCCACGGTGGCATCTATCCACATCGCGCAATGACCATTGGAAAATAACTCGATTAATTCAGTGAACCCCAGCTCAGATGGCATGGGCGGGCCGTATTGGGTGACCAGGGTCCGGTAGAGCGTGAGCGCCTGTTTCCATTCGGGGCTGTCGATAGTGGGGTTCCATTCTTCGTCGAACCAACGACCACCAAAGGTGTTTACCAACATGGAAATATAAGCCATGTTTTCGCCCCAATTGGGTTTGCCTCTCAGACAAATGCCATAAACACCCTCGTCCGGCTTGTGAAGGCGGGCGGCGAAGCGAAGAATGTCATCATAGGTGGGTGCTTCAGGCATATTAAAACCCGCCTGAGTAAAAAGATCGGTGCGGTAATAGGTCATGGTGCTTTCCGCATAAAACGGCAGTGCGTAGAGAGTGGCATTAAAGGAGAGCCCTTCCCGCACGGTGGGAATCAGATCGTCCACGTCGTACTGTTCGGGCAGAGATGCCTCGGCGATCGGCACCAGCCAACCGCGTTCCGCCCACAAAGGCGCTTCAAGCGTCCCGATGGTCATCACATCGTATTGACCGTCCGATATGGCGAGATCGCTCATCAAACGACGCCTGAGAATGGATTCATCCAAGACTTGCCAGGAGAGCTGAATGTTGGGGTGTTCTTTTTCAAACTCCTGCGACAGTTCGCGCATGATAATCATGTCATTGTTGTCGACCGTTCCAATGGTAATGCGGTGGACCGAGTTGTTCACCGTCGGCTGGGTGATGAAACCATGGCGTTCCATCAGGGTGGCCAGGGTGCCGTCACTCAGGGCGCGGGTCAGCTCGCTATTGAAAGCCTGGATCAGAGCTTCCGTTTTAGGGTTGGCGCGATTGAGTGCGAGGTGGAATTGCCGTTCAAGCAGCGGCGGGTCCAGGAAATCGAGTTGGCCAATCAGATGTGGCAGCTTGTCGGTCATGATGTCGGCGGCAGTGTATTTATCGATCAGCAATAACTCGATACGGCCGCTGGCGAGCATTTGCATTCCCTGCTCATAGGTATTGATGTATTGCGTGCGCAACCCACTGGGTTTTTGGAATTGAGCGATGCTGTCTGCACCGCGAACCAAGCCGATTCTCATACCAGCCAACGACTCTGCGAGTGCTTGCAGATCCTCTTCCGATCCGGTGCGGAAGTTTGGTGGGAGAGTGAACTCCGTTTCCTTGCTTTTTAATAAGCCCAGTTTTTCCCCGGGGAAGCCTTGACTGACGACCAGTTGGCGTTGGTTGGTCAGCAGGGCATCGGTGGATATCAACCCATCAAGATCGCCTTTTTCCACCAGAATACGGGCACGCTCCCAGGGGAAAAAGCCGATGGAAGCTTCCAGCTCCATACGATGAAGGATTTCCTGCACCAGCTCGTGAACATAACCCTGATTGGAGAGATGCTGGCCAATGTAGGGTTCCTTTTCTCCGCTGGCCAGCTTCAAGGGTTGGGCGCTCAGCGCGACCGCCCAGAAAAAAGCCCAGCAGGTTACCAGGCAGGTGAGAGGGTTGGGTCTGGCGGTCTTGCTCATAGTGAACCTCCGCACGATCAATGCGCTGAAGGATCATATTTGCCGGAACGCTGTCTTAATTGATTTTGAATCGCTCAACCAGCAGTTCCAGCTCCGTTGCCACCTGCCCCAGTCGGTCACTGGTCTCCGAAGCGGATACGGCACTGTCGCGTGTTTCTTTAGCGATGTCGGCAATGCGGGTCAGGCGTTGGCTGATATCTTCAGCAACAAGCCCCTGTTCGCCGGCGGCATGGGAGATTTTTTGGCTCAGATCGTTGATGTCGGTAATGCGGTGCCGGAACTGCCCGATGGCCTCGGCCGAATGACTGGACACCTCGTGGCTTCGCGCCACCGCCGACTGGTTCTGCACCATGGTTTCGGACAACGCCTGATAGCCGGTAATCAGATTTTCAATGGTATTGCGGATCTCGGCCGTGGACTGCGCCGTGCGACTGGCGAGTGTCCGGACTTCATCAGCCACGACAGCGAAGCCGCGACCCTGGTCACCGGCGCGGGCGGCCTCGATGGCCGCATTCAGCGCAAGCAGATTGGTCTGTTCCGCAATGCCTTCAATAACAGTGGAAACACTTTCGACACCTTTCATTTCAGTGGTGAGTGCTTCCATCGATTGTACGGATTGGTCAATGCTGTCACGCAGCGATTCCAACGAAGACAGGTTTCGGTTGATTTCGGAAACGGTCTGCTCGATTTCATCAACCGCCTTGGTGGCGAGCCCCATGCCTTCCTCCGCCGTTCCGGCCACTTCACGAACCGACGCCGACATTTCCAGCATGGAGGTGGAGATCGAGTCGGTATCTTCGCTCTGACTGATGGAACGGTTCTTTAAAGCATCGGACATTGACTGACTTTGACCGGCCGATTCCTGCATCTCCAGCGCTTTGGCTTTCAGTTCCACCATCATGCTGCTCAACGATTGGCGCACCTGTTCCACTGCCTGTGTCAGTTCGCCCATTTCATCGCGGCTGTGTTTGGTGATGGCGTGCGTCAGGTTGCCGTTGGCCAGGTCATCCAGTGCCTGTTTCAACTGGCGCAACGGTGGGCGAATGCTGCGCACGATCAACCATAGGACCAGAATGGCGACAAAAATAGAGATCACCAGTGCACCAGCCGAAGCGCTCAAACTATTGGTCAGATTCGAGGAAACCGTATTGTTTGTTTCAACCGAATAACGCTGCGCGAAGGTGTTGAGGGCCTGGAGGTCGACAGCGGCGCTTTCTTTTTGTGCCCTGAGTTCTTCCAGGCTGGTATCGTAATTCAGCCCGGCTTCTATCAGCGTGCGACGCTCTTCGATCATGCCTTTTTGTTCGTCGTTGCCAACGGTGATGGTGGTCAGCACCTTGGTGGTTTCCTGGGCGGCTTTCATAAAGTCGCGGGAGTCGGGGTAGCGCATGGCCAGTTGCCCGAAATTGAAAAACTGCGCCTGATGCTTTTGATCCCATTGGGAGAAACGCTGTTCGTTTTCCGCCAGTTCTTCCAGAGTGTTGGACAGGCTGATGTCCTTGATGATCATGATGCCGCTGAGGAAAGAGGCATAGAATTCATAAGCGATGGCCAATGAATAGTCGTCGTCCAGTGAGAATAAAAGGTCTTCAAACATGGGACCAATATCGGTTTGCAGCTGCACCACCTGTGCTGATTTTTCATTGAAGCTGCCTATCACCTCCAGACTCTGTCGGTATTGGGCCATGGTGTTATCCATCATTGAGTTGATGGCATTCACTTTTTCTTCCAGGGCATCGACCCGCTGACGTTCATCGGCGGCTGTTTCTATGCCGCTAAGGCTGGAACGGATACTGTTGAGCAATTCATTGGTTTTATCGCGGTTGACACGAATCTCGTTACTGATGCGTTCCAGCCCGGTGGGTGCTGTCGTGGCGAGATACTGCTGGAACAGTTCGGTGGAACGCGTCAGTTGCAAGTCCAGCTCGTTGTTCATCTGGACAATGGGCGCGGCGCTTTCCGTGAGTGTGTTCACGTTGTCGATGGTCTTGCGGGCATAGCCGATGCTGAGCATCGTCGAGACCGCTATCACGGCGACCACCGTGCAGAAACCGATGGAAATACGAAGAACTATGCTGGGACGGGGGAGGCTTGTTAACTTCATAAACACTCACTGTGAAACGGTCCGCCAAGCAATGCCTGGAGAGGCCTGTGCCTGAGATTATTGTTGTCGATCTTCTGTTGGACTGTTATCGGCCACAAGTCGGGTATCCTTTAGTAAAGTCCAGCTTTTTAAAATCGACCAATATTAATCAAAAAAACTTCTATACTTTTTTGTCCTTTTTGCTCGAGTGCCTTTTTTCTGGGGTATGCTCGTTGGTTCAAACCAACCTACGAATGCTGACAGCCAACCGATGCCATGCCCTCATTTCGCGGGTCTGGCTGCAATAACAACAATGGCGGGGAGCGAGTATGAGTGTAGCCAAGCCCAGCTATGAAGCAGTATACGAAGCGGAGCGGAGCTTTCGCTATCTGGCTCATGGAGCAGACAGTTCACTGGTTCGCTGGCACTACCACAACGAATACGAACTGCACCTGATTCAGAGCACTCGTGGCAACGCCTTCATTGGTGACTATGTCGGCGCTTTCGAACCTGGAACGGTGTTCCTGTGCGGTCCTTACCTGCCTCACAACTGGGTGTCGCTGGAGGACTTCCAATCCGGCATCCGTGACCGGGTGATCAATTTCTCCGACGATCGCATGAAGGCGCTGGGCACCTGTATGCCGGAAATGAAAGGCCTGCATGCCATGCTAGCGGATTCCCGTTACGGCATTGAATTCTCCAAAGAGATCAGCGCCCAGGTGGCACCGGGGTTTACCGAGGTCGCCAACCTGAAAGGAATGGCCCGGGTCCTTAAGTTTCTCGATATCATGGCCACGCTGGCCGATTCCGGCGATTACCGAACACTGTCCAGCCGGTCTTACGAGGATGAGTCGGACAGCCTGACGGAAGAACGTGTTAATACCGTTGTTAATTACATTATTCACAATTGTACCCGTGAACTGGGGCTGGAAGAGGTGGCGGGTCTGCTGGGGCTGACCCCTTCGTTTTTCTCCCGGTGGTTTAAAAAGACCACGGGCTACCGTTTTATCGACTTCGTCACCCGTCTGCGCATCAGTCGCGCCTGTGAGCAATTGGAAGTCACCGATAAACCCATCACCAACATCTGTTTCGAAGCTGGCTTCTCCAATGTGGCCAATTTCAATCGGCATTTTCTGAAAATCAAAGGCATGACACCCCGCCAGTATCGCGATTCCATGGCGTTGCGGGGGAAAAACCCGATCAAGGTGTCATTGCGCCGCTGAGGCACTCTTTGCCATACTGTGCCGCTCTGGCAGTCTGCCGGACTCAAGGAAACGGTTTGTAAAGAGCCGCCGGAGTCGACGGCAGGCTGGATGTCCTGACGTGCAAGGGAGAGCTCTAACGTGATCATTATCCCCACCGAAAAGCGGTTTGACTGGCAGCATGCGCCCATCGTGCTGATCGCGATCATTCTGTTGAATGTTCTGGTATTCATGCTCTATCAGAGCGGCGACGGTCAAAAGGTGTCCCAGGCGCTCCAGGCCTATGCCGAGCATGACTATCTGGAGCGGGAATGGCCGGTCTATGAAGAGTATCTGCGACAGCGGAACTCTGAGCAGCTAGCCGACTTGCAAGCCTCTTACGACAATGGCCATTCTCAGCCCGTAGTCGTCACTCTGTTGTTCGACACTGAATTTTTCCCCTATCTCACTCGCGCCATGCGTTCCGAACTGCCCGAAGAGGACTTTAGCGCCTGGCAGCGGGAGCGTACCGCCATTCATGAGCGCATCCTGTCCATGAGCTTTCTGGCGCACGGCCTGGTGCCGAACCAGCTCAGCCTGGCGGACCTGCTCACCCATCAGTTTCTGCATGGTGGCCTGATGCATTTGTTGGGCAATCTGTTCTTTTTGGCCATTTGCGGTTTCGCGGTCGAAGCGGCGATCGGGCATGGTCGGTTTCTGGCGTTTTATCTGTTGTCCGGGATGGCGGGAGGCCTCGGTCATGCGCTGTTGGATCTGGACAGTGCTCAGCCTTTGGTTGGGGCTTCCGGGGCCATATCCGGCGTTATGGCGATGTACCTGGCGGTCTTCCGTCTGCGTCGGATCGAGTTCTTTTATTGGCTGTTCTTTTTGGTGGGCTATATTCGCGCGCCCGCCTTGTTGATCCTGCCGTTTTACATCGGCAAGGAGCTTTATTCCTATTACACCGATATCGATTCCAATGTGGCGTTCATGGCACACACCGGTGGCTTCGTTGCGGGTGCGGCCCTGATCGGGATGGCCTGGTTGCTGAACCGTAATCTATTCAATACCGAATACATTGAGGCAGACCAAAATGTGGATCCGCGGCAGCAGCGCCTGGCCGGTATTTACGAGGCAATTGGGCGTTTTCAGTTCAGAACCGCCATCACCCGACTGAACCGCATGATCGAGCAGGAAGGTGTGGATTTTGAATTGGCCTCGCTGCGTTACAACCTGCTTCAGCCCAGAGGTGGTGACGACTTTCAGCAAGCGGGCCTGGCACTCTTGACCATGGAGCGGCTTATGCCGCGTGAACTCATTAAAGTGGCTGAAGTTTGTCGCCAGTATCCGGATCTGGCCGAGGACCTCGGGGCGGAGGACCGTATCAAACTGGGCATGCGGCTTGCCTCGGCCGAGCAGTTGCCGGAGGCGGAGGCATTGTTTCTCAAGCTGCAACAACAGGGGCATCGCAGCACCGCTTTGGGAATTCTGGCGCGCAAGTTGTCTCTGGCGCACCAGGCACTGCGCAACCCGACAAAGCACTCCCAGTACGAACGCTGGGCCGATGATCTGATGATGGAGGTCAATTGATGGAATATTGCGTCTATCATCCGCTAACTGGTTCCACCTACGAGTGCCCCGGTTGTGAGCGGGGGTTGTGTGATTCCTGCGTGGACAACGATGCACGCTGCCTATTGTGCGGTCAACCGACCGAGAGCCTGGGCGCGGGGCACCAGGTCGAGCCTTTCTGGCGACGGCTCCAGGCGGCGTTTCGGTATCCTCTCACTCAGTCGACCGTCGCGCTGATCATAGTGGTCTCGGTTGTGTCGGCCTTGCTGTCGATACTGCCGATGATCGCCAGTGTGATTCTCTATCTCGTGACCACGGGTGTGATCATGAAATACGCCTTTCTCGCCCTGGAGCAGACAGCCACCGGCAAGATGACCCCGCCGGACATTACCGAGGCCTATCAGGGCGGTATCGGCCTATTGGTGCAATTGGTGTTGATGCTGGTTGTTCTGGTGGGTTCGGTGATAGGCATAGGTTATGTGGTGAGTCCGCAAATAGCGGCTTTTCTGGCTTTTTTCTACCTGTTTGGGCTGCCGGCGATGCTGATCAGCTTTGGGCTCAGCCAAAACTGGTTGGCGGCGATCAACCCGGTCAGTACCTTTCGGCTGATCGCGGCCATAGGGCTGCCATACGGCATCCTGATCGGCCTGCTGATGGTGATGACGGGATCCGTCACCGTGCTGCACCAACTGATTGGGGAAGACTGGCTGGTGGTGTCTTACATTCTTCAGTCGATGGCGTCGAATTACTATCTCATCGTGATTTTTCATCTAATGGGATATGTGATTTTTCAGTACCAGGGCAAGCTCGGTTTCACCGCCCGGGAGGATGACGGCACTGAAGGCCAGAAGCGCACCGATGAAGCCCTGGCGGTTTCGCGCATAGATGTCTTCCTGAAAGCGGGTTGTTACGACAAGGCCTATCGGCAGTTCGAGGAAGCTATTCAGCGGTTTCACGGCGATAAATCATTTCGCCCCCAGTACTTCGAGTGCGTTTATCAATTGGGTGATGCGCCTCAAATGGCTGCTATCGCTACCCCTTATCTGTGTTATTTGCTGGCCCAGGGGCACGAGGCGCGGCTCACGCCGGTATTTAACCAGGTGCGCTCTCTGGTACCCGACTTCGTTCCGGACGACGCCCGCCTGCGGCATACGCTGGCTCGGGCGGCCAATGAACAGGGTAACCCGCGACTGGCTATCCAATTGATTAATGGCATGCAGCGCAGCCATCCGCATTACGAGGGGTTGCCCGAGGCCTTCTATTTGATGGCCGATCTGCTTGCCAGGCAGCCGGGAAGAGAGGTGCAGGCCAGGCAGTGTCGCGAATTGGCGGAGAAGCTTGCCCAACGTTTGGCAAGCCGGGAGGACAGCGCGGACAGGAGAAAACCACCGCCGCGACCGGACCCGTTCTCCGTCCTGTCTTGAAATCGATGCCGGGTATTGGCATAAAGACCGAGTAAGTCGTAAAGCCTCTAAGGACATGGAACAAAGGATGCCGTTATGCCGATTGTAGCCATCGGCGGCGGTGAACTGGGGGAGGGGGAAACCCTGGCCATCGACCAGTTCATTGTCAGCCACTCCAGCAAACCCCAGCCGAAAGCCCTGTTTCTGCCCACCGCCAGCGGCGATGCCCCGGGTTATATCGAAACGTTCGAGCGGGTGTACGGCCAGAAGCTGGGGTGTGACGCCCGGTCCTTATCCCTTAGCCTATCCCCTTCTCCGGAAGAGATCGCCGAGGCCATCCAATGGGCGGATCTGATTTACGTCGGTGGCGGCAATACCCGCAGGATGATCGCGTCCTGGCGGGAGCATGGCGTTGACCGGCTGCTGCATCAGGCCTGGGAGCAGCACAAGATGTTGTGCGGGCTCAGTGCCGGAGCCATTTGCTGGTTTGAATCCGGGTTCAGCGATTCCGACTCGTTCGAGACCGATGGGGAATGGTCGTTCACCCGGGTCGAGGGGTTGGGGTTCGTGCCCGGTTTGTTCTGCCCTCATCTGGATGTTGAACACCGGGCTTTGCCGCTGCTCAACCATCTCGAACGACACCCCGAGTCGGCCCTGGCCGCGACCAATCAGGCGGCGGTTGTGGTTGCCGACGGTCAGATGTCGGTATTGTGCTCGCAGCCGGATGCGGGTGTGTATCGCATTGAACCGGTTAATGACGGCTTGCACTGGTCGCGATTGAGTTGAGTGTCTCAGGTGGCATTCGTCCCTGGATGTCACCAGTCATTCAATGGTCGGCCAGTCGATTCTCTCTGCTATATTTACTCATCACGAATCGATACAGAAGTACGAGGTAGGGATGGGTGTTGGAAAAGCCGGGTTACTGGGGCTTCTCTTGGTGGTTGGGTGTGGTAAGGCAGTCCTGGCGGCCAGTCTGCCCGGTTTCAAACTGATCGACCTGAAAGGCGCACCGGTCAATGAAGCGGTGCTGGTGCTTGAAAACGCCGAGACGGAAACCGTCAGCCCGTCGCCCAGTGAAGCGGAAACAATCGTCGATCAGGTCGATCTTCAGTTTGTTCCACGGGTGGCCGTAGTGCGGGCAGGCACCCGGGTGCGTTTCCCCAACAGCGATGACACCCGTCACCATGTTTATTCCTTCTCCACCGCCAAAGCGTTTGAACTGCAGCTCTATCAGGGCAATGAAGCGCCCCCGGTTGAATTCGACACGGCCGGGCTGGTGGTCCTGGGGTGCAACATCCACGACTCGATGCGTGGTTACATCTATGTTGTCGACAGTCAGATCTACGGAATTTCGGACAGCGATGGCCGCATCACCCTGCCAGCCTATAACCGGGATGGCGTCAGCCAACTGACCCTTTGGCATCCTTTCATGCGTGAGCGGATGACCCTGTCGCTGTCCGATCTTGAGCAGGTGGGTGGCGAACTTCTCGAAATACAGTTACCCATCACTCTGCCCGAACAGGCAACTGAACCGGAAGGCTCCAGCCTGCGTAATCGGTTGCAGAGGTACCAGAACAATGGCAATTAGCTTTCGAACGAGCCTGCTGCTGATTTTCATCAGCCTGATGGGGCTGACGCTGGCCGCCACCCTGTGGGCGGTGTTGCGGGCCACCGATGCCAACGCCCGGGCCAATGCCGAGCGGGAGCTGGAAGTGGCCGAGCGAGTATTTGAAACCCTGCTCAATGACAACAGCCGCCAACTGACCGACCGCACCACCTTGCTCGCCGAAGATTTCGCTTTTCGCCAGGCCATTGCCACCAACGAAGAAAACACCATCATCAGTGTGCTTGCCAACCATGGGGATCGCATAGGTGCCGACCTGATCGTCTTGCTTGATCCCGCAGGTGAGGTGTTGATCAGCACGCATGCCATAGGGGACGATGTCGACAGCTTGCGCCAGCATATTCGCACCGCGCGTGAGCCGTTCACCGAACTGACCATCACCGAAGGCCACCCCTATCAACTGGTGATGGTGCCGGTTGAAGCGCCGGATCTTATTGCCTGGGTGGGCATGGGATTCGTCATGGATTCCGAATTGATGAGCGGTTTTCGCGACATCACCAAAGCGGACGTCACACTGCTGTATCGGGACGACGGCAGTGGCACCATCCGCACGCTCAGTACCCTATCAGATAACCCTTTGTCGGTTCCCGCGTTGAGCGGAAGCTTTTCCAGCGCGCTGAACATCGCTGCTAACCGGCTACGCAATGAGGGCTGGCTGAGCCGTCAAAACACCCTGGTCAACAGCAGTGACCAACAATTGGGCATGCTGATGTCCGTGTCTTTGCAGGAAGCCCTGGCGGCTTACAACAAACTCCAGACACAAATGCTGGCGATTGCCCTGTTTGCGCTGATTCTGGCGGCGGTTGCCACCGTGGTCATCGCCCGGGGCATCACCCGGCCCATCGATATTTTGGTACGGGCCGCGCGGCGCATCGCCGGTGGTGACTACCACCAGAACATCCAGCTGGCGCGCCGCAACGAATTCGGCGTATTGGGTGACACCCTGAACGCCATGCAGCAGGCCATTCAGGATCGGGAGCGGCACATTGCCTATCAGGCCCAGCATGATTTACTGACAGGGCTGCCCAACCGTGATCAGATGGCCACACAAATGAAGGAACGGTTGACCGAAGCCGATAAAGAACCCTTCGGTGTGTTGCTGTTGCAAATAGTCAATTTCGACGCATTGGGGGATGTATACGGCGTTTCTGTGATGGACCGGGTACTGCAGCAGGCTGCGGAACGTTTGACCCGTAACGGTCGACGGGAGGATCGTATTGGCCGGGTGGGGACGGATGAGTTCCTCATCCTGGCCGAACGGCTGTCTCCAGCACAGTGTCGGGCGGTGGTGCAACAGTATCAACTCAGTTTTGAGGCGCCTTTTCATTGCGATGCCATCGAGGTTAAGGTCGAGGCGCGCATGGGCGTATTGCTCTGCCCCGACCATGCCACCACCTATGAAGATATTCTGCGCCGTGCCCACATAGCGCTGGCCGATGCCCGCCAGCATGGCCTGGCCTTCGCGGTGTACGAGACCGGGAGGGACGAGGTTCACCTGCGTAAGATCACCGTGACTCATCGCTTGCAGCAGGCCATTTTAAACACTGGTTTCGAGTTATTGTTCCAGCCCCAGTTCAATTTGCGCGAAGGTCGCGTTCATTCGGCCGAAGCGCTGATCCGTTGGCAGGATTCGGAATTGGGCCGCATGTTTCCGGATGAGTTTATTCCGCTGGCGGAACAATCCGGTGATATCACGCTGATCACCGACTGGGTATTGAACGAGGCTCTGAGACAGATGAGCGCCTGGCAGGTCGCCGGTCACAACCTGGGCGTCAGCATCAATCTGTCTGCCCGGGATGTCCTCAAGGACGACTTCATCGACGGCCTGATCGCCCGCCTGCACCACAACGACATCCGGCGGGAATCACTCATGCTCGAGATTACCGAAAGTGCCGTCATGGCGGATGCCGAGCATGCGTTGCGCAACCTGAACCGCTTGTATGAGGCGGGTGTCAGTTTGGCGATGGACGACTTCGGCACCGGGTTCTCCTCGCTCGCGCAACTGAAATCCATGCCGGTACATGAGCTGAAAATCGACAAATCCTTTGTGCTCAGGCTGGATGAAGACCTGGATGATCAGTTGATCGTTCGTTCCACCATCGAAATGGCCCACCACCTGGGGCTCAGTGTGATCGCCGAGGGCGTTGAAAACCAGGCGTCGCTGGCCCTGCTGCGCGATATGGGGTGCGACGCGATCCAGGGCTATTACCTCAGCAAGCCCAAAACGGTGACCGAGCTCCGGGAATGGTTGGATACTTTCGATGAACGTCAAAAGGAGCTTATGCTGGTTTGACACTTTGAAACCACCGTCCCCAGTGGAGAAAGGAACATGACCTGCTAAGGTTAACGTGAACCTATTCACATTAACCGAGGCACTTAAGTGACAGAAGTCCGGGGTCTGAGCGGATGGATGAAAGTTATCGGCAAGCAGGAACTGCCCTCGTTGAACACCGTTGTCAAAGCGATCTGCGATCTCAGCAACAGCGACGACAGCAGCGCCGATGATCTGACTCAGATCATATTGCGCGATGCCGACCTCACCTCCCAGGTGCTTAAAGTCGCCAACTCGGTGCACTACAACCGTTCTTACTCACCCATCAAAACCGTCTCCCGCGCCATTGTGCAAATCGGTTACGTCGACCTTAAGAACATCGCACTGGCCAGCACCCTGATAGACGGTTTCCTGGGCGGCAAACCAAAGGAGTTGCTGGTCCAGCGTCTGGCCGTGGCCTTTCATGCGGCCGTTCAGGCACGCGCCATTGCCAAGCGACTCTCTGGAGATGACCATGAAGAGGTCTTCATCGCCGCTCTGTTGCGCCGGGTAGCGGAATTGGCCTTGTTGGCCACCGGACGCACGGCCGCAGAACAGTTCATAATGGCGCGGGATCAAAACCCCGAGGATGAACATACCCTCGCACTGGAAATACTGGGCGTCGGCATCAACACCCTGAACAAAGCTCTGATTAAGGAATGGGGTCTGGGCGACCTCGTCATGCAGGCCAGTGAAAACGCCCATTCAACGAACAGCCGGGTCACCGCAGTCAATCTGGGTGTATCCATCAGCCTGAACATCACCAAGGGCATGAACCATACGACCATGCGCAAGCTGTGTCAGGAGGTGGGCCAGTTGACCGACCAGCCGGCTGACCAGGTGCGCGAAAACATCCTGCTGATGGCGGAAGAAGCCTCGGCTGTTGCCGCCACCTACGGCGCCGAGCGTTTGTTGCCCGCCCTGCCGGACCGCAACAGCATCGAGCGGGCGGACGGCCTGCCCGAGGAGAAGACCGACTTCGACTTCCAGCGTTACATGAATCGTATGAGCCAGATGATGATGGAAGGCTTTGGCACCTCGGAAATCATGCAACTGGCGGTGCAGGCCCTCTATCGCGGATCCGACATCCCACGCGTTGCCATCAACCTGATGTCACTGAAGGACAAACGTCTGGAGCCCGCCTATGTGGCAGGGGATAAATCAAGGGATTGGCGTACAGCCGTCAAGATCGACCTTAGCCGGTTGCGCAAGGATGAAAGCCTGCACGACTTTTTAAGGCATCAGGAAATCACTCATTATCGTCCCCAGGGAGAGGAACCTCCCACCGGCATACTTGGTAACGTGGCCCGAGGGGGCGACTGCATGCTGGCCCCCATCCGTGCGAAAGACCGGCTGGTGGGAATCTTTTACGCCGATGCCAACGGCGGGGCCCTGACTCCCCGGCAATTCGAAGAATTTCAGCTGACCGCCAATCAGCTCAATATGTATCTTAGGTTTTATACTCAAAATGGGAGTAAAAGCTGAAAGGGATCGTCCGGGCTGGCTGGGCAGTACAAAATCATTATTCAAACCGCGTCGCCGGAAGCGGCGTTTGTTTAGCTCGAAACCTCAAAAGGAAGATTGGGAATATAAATTTAAGCTAACATCCTCTCGATTCCCCACCTGAATTAGCCCTATACGCCTCCATGGCCGGAGTACCATCCTCCTTAGCAGTGACCAACCACAATTCCAAACTGCAGCCATAACAGTGTACCAAGTCGGCATCCGCCGATGCGGCTCCTGTTGGAGGACTACCATGAACAAAAAATCCCTCAGTTTTGCCACCCGTGCCATTCACGCCGGTTACGATGCCTCCGCTAACGGAGGTTCGCTTGCGCCGCCTATTCACATGACATCCACCTTTTGTTTCGACAGCGTCGAACAGGGCGCCGAACGTTTTGCCGGTGAGGCCGAAGGGCATGTCTACAGTCGTCTGTCCAACCCCACTCAGGCGGTTCTGGAGGAGCGGCTCGCCAGTCTGGAGGACGCCGAGGCGGGTTTGGCTACAGCCTCCGGCATGGGCGCCATCACCGCCGCGCTCTGGACTCTGGTCGCCCCAGGCGACACCGTTTTGGCCGATAAAACCTTATACGGCTGCACCTTTGCTTACTTCGAGCACGGCCTGAAAAAGTTTGGTGTTAAGGTCCGTTTTGTTGATTTCACCGATCTCGACTCGGTGACCGGCGCGCTCAGCGAAGACACCCGAGTACTGTATTTCGAGAGCCCGGTGAACCCTAATATGAGAGTGATTGATATAGCGGCTATCTGCCGCATCGCTCACGCTTACAATCCGAACATCCGGGTCATGGTCGATAACACCTATTGCACACCGGCCCTGCAGCGCCCCCTCAATCTCGGAGCGGATCTGGTGGTGCATTCCGCTACCAAGTATCTCGGCGGCCACGGCGACCTGATCGCGGGTGCTGTGCTCGGTCGCAAGGAAGATATCGACGCCATCCGTCTTTATGGTTTGAAGGATATGACCGGGGCTGTTATTTCACCGATGACGGCGTTTCTTATCCTGCGGGGCCTCAAAACACTGGAGCTGCGCATGGAGCGGCACAGCGTCAGCGCTCATTCACTGGCTGAACGCCTGGCGAAAAATAGTGCCATTGAATCCCTCTATTACCCGGGCTTGCCCGACAGCCCGTACTACGCATTGGCTAAAGATCAGATGAGCCGCCCCGGTGGAATGATCGCCATGGAACTACAGGGTGGTTTCGAGGCTGGGGTTCGTTTTATGAACCGGCTCAAATTGGTGAAGCGGGCCGTCAGCCTGGGTGATGCCGAAACACTGTGTCAGCATCCCGCGAGCATGACTCACTCGACCTATACGCCGGAGGAACGTGCCGAACATGGTATCAGCGAAGGGTTGGTTCGGTTGTCGGTGGGATTGGAGAGCGTTGAAGATATTCTGGCGGATATTGAACAGGCGTTGCGCTAGTCAGTATGAGTAAATAAAAGCGGGGCCGAAGCCCCGCCTAATGATCGATCAATTTATTCTTACTTGATCCAGTGCTTGCCCCAGTGGGTTATGTCATAGGCCGAAGACTGAACCGCGTTGGCGAAACTGCTGATGCCCGCTTCCGGCTCTTCCTCGGCGGCTTCGATTTCATCATCGATCACCCAGGTTGAGTGCGCGAAAATAGAGGTCACGAACGCAATGGCATCGGCATTGACTTCGAGCGCTCTCATATTGAGATTGTCGATGTCGTCGCAGGCGGAGTGGTAGCACGGGTCGAATGCAACACCGGCTTCACCGCCGTAGATTTCAGCCTGTTCTTCGGTCTTGATGACTTCGGCCCCGGTAAATAATCCGCCGAACGGAATACCTGCTTCGAAGAAGGCGGCATAGTCGGAACGGAAGCTGATTTCAGAGCCTTCATAGGGTTCACCGCGCAGTTCGAAATATTTCTCGAACATGGCCTCGGTGGCTCCGGAACCGGCCGGGCCTTCGAGTTCGAACGTCGAGCCGTCGCCATCGTAAATGCCGTAGAACGCATTGGGTGAGGCAATCATGTCGAAGTTCAGGTAGACCTTGATCTTCGAAAGTTCGTCCTCGCTCAGGCCTTCCACATATTTGGTGGAACCGACCAGACCTGACTCTTCCGCACCCCACCAGGCAAAGCGAACGGCATTGTGCGGCTTGGCTTTGCGCATCAGGTAGGCCATTTCCAGCAAAGCGGCACTGCCAGAACCGTTGTCATTGATGCCCGGACCTTCCTGTACCGAATCCAGGTGAGCGCCGAGCATGACCACGTTATCTTTGTTGCCCCAACGGGATTCTGTGATGACGTTTTCCACGGTGCGGGTTTCGCGCAATACGTCGGCCGTCATCGATAGCACCAGTCCATCGGTTTCCGACCAGGCAACACCGTTGTCGTATGTGGCGAAGAAGACCGGGATACCACCGCTGTAGTCATCCCCCAGGGTGGCGGAAATCAACCCGGTACGATCTTCGGCATTACCCTGGTTAAAGATAATGGCGCCCACTGCACCGGCATTGGCCGCATTTTCGGCTTTTTGCTGGAAGGTACAGGCACCGCGTTGAACCAGAGCGATGTTGCCCGCTTGGAAGTCTGCGAAGTCTTCCGCTTCACAGCCACTGGTGGAGGCGTTGTCGGGTCCGAGATCCAGATCCACCGCTTGTACGGTTCCGGAAACGCTGCCCGCGTCGGTTTGCGACAGGTAGGTAAAGTCTTCATCCCAAACATAGCTGGTGGGCGTGGGTGACAACTGTGCCAGTTCACCGGGGCCGGTTTCATAAAAAGCATTGAAGTCGAATGCGTCCCGGGTGACTTCATATCCCATTTCAGTCAACGCCTGAACCATGTAGTCGACCGTTGCATCGTATCCACTGAGGCCGGATGCACGATTGCCCTGGTTTTCATCGGCAATGGTCTGAAAATCTTCAAGGTAGGTCAGAACGTTATCCGATTGCATACAACGGGGCATGCGCAACGGTTGTGGGCGTCTGATGTTCCAGCACTCGAAAAAGTGCAGGTTATCCCCACTCCAGTAGGCATCCAGAATGTCGGAAATTACAGGGCTGGGTGGGCTAGCGTGAGCGGAAGTGGCGGCCAGCAGGGCACCGGCAACGGTCGAACCCGCCAACGCCAGCTTTGGAGCTTTGAGTTTCATAGTTATCCCTTGATAGAAATGTATTTTTATTGGTTTTGTTGCCTGTAACTACTTCCATCAATACAGGCCGTGAGTCCGACTTGTACGGCTCCATCAAGTGGGAAAAAAAATATTGATCAGTCGGGCGGGATTGTGCAACTTTCAGGCGGGTAAAAAGCTGTGCGGAGTGTCACTATTTATAAACACGCCAAACCGGATTCGTGACACTGTTCACGCTTTCTTTTTTCCTGAGTGATTTTACGGGCGCATCAGGTCAACGTAGGCGCAGTCCACCAGTTGATCCGGAATAATTCCAAAGTCGGCCATCAAGTCGTTGGCTTCGATCATGCCAAGGTCTTCGGGTTCGTTTTCATCCAGTTCCACCTCCAACTCAATAAAGGTGCCGAGGTTTTTTACCTGGTCCAAATGCACCCAGGTACGACCTATGGTATAGAGCTGGCGGGTTTTGATTACCCGACCGGCATCGCCGTAAGCTTCCATCAGAGTGTCGCGCAGCGATCCGGGGTTGGTGGTGTGGGCGATTTTATAGTGGGAGGGGGCCGGCCCCTGTAGATCAGGTCGACGATAAAAAATCAGGTCGCCGCTACCATCCCCGTAGTCCCTAAGCTTCAGACGGCCGTTATCGCAATTAAAAAAAGTATCGTCCTGATGGATGAGAGTAGGGCCTTCGTCACAGAGCTTTTGGGCAATGCTTTCCACTTGGGGCATATCCTCGACTCGTGCTTTGACTTCGATGTTCCGGGCCATGATCGCGTTCTCCTCTAGTTCCGGCTTAGAGTGCAGGAAATACAGGCATCCTGTTGCATCTCAAGACCAGGATGGTGGCATTCCTTTCAATATTCCAGAGTACTGGCCTTCCCGGCGACCATTTAGCATACTGCATACCCTGGACTTGTATGTTGGCTGTCAAAAGGACCCTCCCATGCTTCGCCCTCTACTGACCCGTCTTTTGTTACTAACGCTTGTGTGCTTTGTTCACCCCACTTGGGCCGCGAGTTTCGACTGCGCCAAGGCGGCAACGGACATAGAGCATCGAATTTGCCAGGACACTGAACTGTCGGATCTCGACAGTCAGTTGGGCGATCTCTATGGCGGACTGAGGAAGGCCATGGATGAAGACCGGCGGGAGTCCCTGACAGCCGGGCAGCGTCGCTGGTTGGGCGAACGAAACCGCTGCGAGAGCACCACCTGCCTGCGGGATGTGTACCAGCAACGCATCGAAGCCTTGAACAGTCAATGGCGGCAATTCCAATACGAAGGCCAGCCGATGAAAATCACCTCCGTGCAGGAGGAAAGTTGGGAAAATGGTGCCGCTTTAGTGGTACGCGTCAGTGTGCCGGTGGAAGACCAGGCCAACTGGCGGCGTTATTTGAAAGTCGAAAAAGGCGGCGAACGCCAACCGGCCGATCATTGGGTGCGCAGCGAAGACGGCATGGCGGTGATCTACCCATTTGTCGAACCGGCTACCACCTATACTCTGAGAATCGAGCCCGGTCTGCCAGCCATTAACGGTAATGCCGTTATCCAGCCGGGCATCCACAGCATTGACACCCGCCGTACCGAACCATCGGCCAGTTTCGCGGGCGACGGCCATGTGTTGTCATCCGCTCTGCGCCGGGCATTGCCGGTCACCACCTTGAACATCGATGAAGTCGACATCGAGCTGTTTCGCATCGCTGTGGATAAGATCGGCGACTGGAGTTATTACACCGACAACCAGCGCCGCTATTATTCGCAACTTAACGACTTCGCCGACAAAAACCCCTTGGTTTATTCGGCCCGCTTCCCGATCGAGCATCAGCGCAACCAGCGCACCACCACCAATCTGGATCTGAGCGATATCGAGGCATTGAACGAGCCGGGTGCCTACCTGGCTGTGCTCAGCGCGCCGGGGCATTATGAATACAACCTGGAAACCAACTTCTTCACTGTCAGTGATATTGGCGTGCAGGTGCGGTTGAACGATCAGCAAATGCGGGTGAACACACACTCCATCGAGTCCGGCGAGGTCCTTTCCGGTGTGACCCTGTCGCTGTATAACGGCAGTGAACTGATTGGCCGACAGAAAGTGAATCGGGAAGGCGAAGCCGTCTTCGACGCTTTCTACCAGAATGGCCAAACCCTGGTGGCTGAAAAAGACAACCACCTGACCGTGTTGCGCTACGACCGCAGCCCGCTGGACCTGTCCGCGTTCGATAACGCCGTGACCCGTCATCAACCCTATCAGGTTTTTTCCTGGGGCCCGCGCGACCTGTATCGGCCGGGCGAAACGCTGGATGTCTACGCCCTGTTGAAAGACTACGACGGTAAGGCGGTCGACTCCTTCCCGCTTCACGTCGCCCTGTTCGACCCAACCGGCAGCCGCATCAGCACCCGGTCGCTGAACCGTACCGACAGTGGCCGCTACGAATTCCAGTATGAACTCAGTGACAATGCCAAAACCGGCACCTGGCGTTTGCGGTTCAACATTCCCGCCGGTGGCGACGAGGTGTTGCGCGAGCATGAAATCCAGGTCGAGGAATTTCTACCTGAGCGCCTGGAACTGACGCTGTTCGACGGCGACCCCACGCAACGTCGTCAGGTCGCCACCCGCAGTGAGGTGACGGTGCCCGTTCAGGGCGATTATCTTTACGGCGCACCCGCCTCCGGCAATAAAATCGACGGTTTTGTGATCGCCGAAGTCGACCGTCATCCGTTCGAAGCCTGGACCAGCTATTTCTTCGGACTGGACGGTGAAACCATTCCTTACCCGCGCCAGCCGATTCCCGAAACCAAGCTCGACAGCAGTGGCGCGGCCGGTTTGAAGATCCCGGTGAAAAACTGGACCGAGGTGCAGTCGCCGCTGGCACTGACCGCCAGCGTCAGTCTTTATGAAAGCGGTGGCCGTCCGGTCACCCGCAGCACCACCGTGACCAATATCCTCACCGATGAACTGGTCGGCCTTGAGCCGCAGTTCCAGGACAGGCCGACGAACCGCAGCCGCCCGGGTTTCAAAGCCATATTGACCAATGCCGAGGGCGAGCTGATCAGCGGTGAGGGCTACAACGCCCGCCTGTTCCGTGAAGACCGTAATTATTACTGGACCTACAGCGAATCCGAAGGCTGGCGCTGGCATTACGACCCGCTGGATTACGAAGTCTTTTCCGCCAAGCTTGAGTTCGACGGTCAGTCGGCCACCGAATTCAGCGTGCCGGTGGAGTGGGGTAATTACCGTCTGGAGGTGCGGGACAGCGACAATACTCTGGTCAACCGCTACCGTTTCCGCACGCGTTGGAGCGGCTGGGGCAATACCAGTGGGGATTCACTCAAGCCGGATCAGGTGTTGATGACCTTTGAAAAAGACCAGTATCAACCGGGCGAGGTGGTTCGGGTGAATCTGGTGCCACCGGTCGACGGGCTGGCCAGCATTACCGTGGAATCCAATGAAGGGGTGCTGTGGCGCACTCGCATGGACGTCAGCGCCGAAGGCACTGAGCTGACCATCATGAGCGATTCCGACTGGGATCGACACGACCTTTATGTGACCGCCACCGTCCTGACACCCGGCGATATGAAGCATTCGGTGGCGCCCAAGCGAGCCTTCGGCTTCGCCCACCTGCCCATTCGCCGGGCGGATGCCGAGCTCGATGTGTCCATCGCGGTGGCGGAGCGGGTTCAGCCGCGCCGCCCGGTCACAGCTGAGTTGCAGTTGAACGGCGAGGTGCCCAAAGGCAAAGTTTGGGTCAGTGTGGCGGCGGTCGATGTCGGCGTGCTGAATATCACCCGCTTCAAAACGCCGGACCCGGTCGATTACCTCTTTGGTGCCCGCCGGTACGACTACCAGTTTTTCGATGTCTACGGCCGTATTATTGAAAACGCCGGTTACGACTATGCGGCACAGCGCTTTGGTGGCGGTTTCATGCAATCCGAAGCGGAGTTGACGCGGGGTGGCGACAAACCGGATAACGAAGTGCAGATCGTGTCGCTGCAGTCCCAACCGGTACGCTTCGACGACGAAGGCCGCGCTCAGGTCACGCTCGACGTGCCGGACTTCAACGGACGGCTGCGTTGGATGGCCGTGGTCTGGAGCGACGACAGCTATGGCCATGCCGATGCCGATACTCAGGTCGCCGACCCTCTGGTGACCCAGCTTTCCCGGCCGCGCTTCCTGGCTTTGGGCGATGAATCGCGCCTCGCTCTGGATGTCTCCAACCAATCGGGTGCCGCCCAGTCGTTGACTGTGGAGTTTTCAGTGACCGGTGCCCTCACCACCCAAAGCTGGACCGAATCCCTCACGCTTGAAGATAGCGCCCGCGAAACCCTGATGTTCCCGGTAAAAGCCACCGGCCTGGGGTCTGCACCGATAGAGGCCCGCATCCACACCGAAGATGGCGCCATCGACCTGACCCGGTCCTGGTCACTCGGCACCCGCTCGGCTTATCCGTCCGTCACCCGGAAGGAGCAGGCCGTAGTGAACGAAGGCGAGGTCTGGGAACCGGGATTGGAGATCGACGATTTGGTCGCCAGCAGTGTTCAGGCGCGTTTGGTGGTCTCGCCCCGGCCACCCATCGACATCACCAGCCAATTCGATGCCCTGTTGCGCTACCCGTACGGGTGCACCGAGCAATCCACCAGCAGCGGCTATCCCTGGGCTCTGGTTTCGCCGGAAGCGGCGGATCGCTTCGGTCTGCGTAAGCTGATTGAAGATCGGTTCGAGCAACCCTATACCGACCGCTTCCGTCGTGAACAGTTGGAAGTCGCTATCGAGCGGGTGCTGCGCCGCCAGAACAACTCCGGTGGCTTTGGTGTCTGGAGCAGTGACGAGACCGAGATGAACTGGCTGACCGTTTACGTGGCGGACTTCCTCACCGCCGCCCGGGACGTCGGCGCCGAGGTGCCGAACGACGCCATGAACCTCACCCTAAACCGGCTGGATGCTTACCTGCGCGGCCGCGCCAGCATTCAATCGCGCTGGTCGTCCGACAGCCGTTATTACGAATTCGCCACCCAGGCTTACGCGACCTATGTTCTGGCTCGCTCGAACCGGGCTCAGCTGGCGCATCTGCGTCGCCTGTACGAGCAGTCGGAAGCCCTGGACAGCCGCTCCGGCTTGCCCTGGGCGCAGTTGGGCTACGCCTTGGATCTGGCCGGTGACGATGCGCTGGCCGACCAAGCCTACGAAAAAGCCAAAAACACAGACTATACCGCCGGTTATTACGGCTACTACGGCAGCGAACTGCGCGACAGTGCCTTGGTGTTCGCCGTGCTGAGCAAGGCGGGCAAGGCCGACCAGCAGCAACTGTTGCACCTGTTCGAAACCGTCCGCGAACGTCGCTGGCTCAGCACCCAGGAGCGAAACGCCCTGTTCCAGGCCGCCGTGGCCGGAGCGGCGGATGCCGAGTTGAGCACCCAGGCACTGCTGACCACCGACAACTTCAAGCAACGCATCGACCAGGAAGAAGCGTTCAAAACCTTAATCGGTGCCGCCGATCTGGCCTCGCTGCAATCGGTGCAAAGCTTGGACGGCACCCTCTACACCAGTTTGGAACTGGTGGGTGAGCAGATATCGCCACCCCAGCCGATTTCCAACGAGGTGTCGATTCGTCGCAACTATTACGATCTGGACGGTAAGCCTTTGAAGCTGGATCGCCTGAAGAGTGGCGACTTGATCATTGTTCGATTGATAGCCGATGCCGGGCGGTCCATTCCGGATGGTCTGGTGGTCGATTTGCTGCCCGCCGGGCTGGAACTGGAGAACCAGAACCTCGCCAACGCCAGTGTCGATCTGTCCAAACTCACGCTGGATGGCGAAGCCATGATGGACTGGCAGCAGAACAGCGAGATTCTGCACGTCGAATACCGGGACGACCGCTTCGTTGCCGCCGTGGAGTTGAACAGTTGGGGCGACACCCGCCTGTATTACCTGGCAAGAGCGGTGACTCCGGGTGAATATCTGGTGCCGCCGCCCTACGTCGAGGATATGTACCGGCCTTATTACCACGCCGTGGGCACGACTCCGGAGCGGTTGATCATCGAGCCTTAAGGTAGGGTTGAGCATCTTGGTAGGCGGAATAGGGCGTCGTTGGCGACAGCAAAGCAAAGCCCGGCGCCTGATAACCGGGCTGGCCACCGTTACGCTGGCCGGGTTGGGCGCGTTGGTCTTGATCGATGTGTTATACCCGGTCGACCTGAACCCCAGACCCGGCGCCCAAGTGGTCGTGGACGCCGAGGGCGAACCCTTGCGCCGCTTTGCGGACGAACGCGGCGTTTGGCGCTACCCGACGGATATCAGCCGGGTATCGCCCAACTACATCAATGCCCTGCTTACCTACGAAGACCGTTGGTTTTACCACCACCCCGGCGTTAACCCCTTCGCCTTGGTTCGGGCTTTCGGCCAGTGGCTGCGCCATGGTGAAATCGTCTCCGGCGGCTCCACACTCACCATGCAGGTCGCGCGGTTGCGCTACCCCGGTGGACGGGGCCTGACCGGGAAACTGGTGCAGATGGTGCGGGCGCTGCAAATCGACTGGCACTACTCGAAAACCGACATCCTCAACTACTACCTCAACCACGCCCCTTTCGGCGGCACGCTGGAAGGCGTCGAAACTGCCAGTCGGGGCTATTTCGGTCACTCGGCGGATTGGCTCACGGACGCCCAGGCGGCGCTGCTGGCCGGGTTGCCACAGGCACCGAGTTATTATCGCCCCGACC
Source organism: uncultured Saccharospirillum sp. (assembly GCA_965652395.1). Taxonomy (GTDB): domain Bacteria; phylum Pseudomonadota; class Gammaproteobacteria; order Pseudomonadales; family Natronospirillaceae; genus Saccharospirillum. The sequence goes on from CBFGUW010000010.1 coordinate 64,123, forward strand.
GCCATCCGGACCGGGCCGAGACCCAGCGCAACAAAGTATTGGCCCGGCTGGAAACGTTCGGCGTGCTGACACCCACAGAGCGCCAACGCGCCGAACAGGAACCGGTAGTGGCCGATGCGCCGGACATTCCCCAAATAGCCCCGATACTGGCGCGCCGCCTGAGCGAAAGCGCACCGCATGAGGGACGGCTGGACACCTTCATCAACCGCGATGTTCAAACCTCGCTGGAACAACTGGCGCGAGATACCAAAACACGGCTTCCCGCCGGGGCTTCCATTGCCATGCTGGCCATGGAACACGGCACCGGCCGGGTGATCGCCTACGTCGGCTCGGCCGATTTCGCCGACGCCACCCGCTACGGCCATGTCGACATGGTGCAGGCCGACCGCTCACCCGGCTCCACATTGAAACCCTTCATCTACGGCCTGGCACTGGACCGCGGACTGATTCACAGCGAAAGCCTGCTGATGGACGTGCCACTCGCCTTCGGCGACTACAGACCGTTGAATTTCCGGCGTGGATTCACCGGCGCCGTCAGCGTTACCGAAGCCTTGCAGCAATCGCTCAATCTGCCTGCCGTGCAAGTGCTGGAGCAACTCGACCCGCGCACCTTCTACGCCCTGTTGCAGAGTGCGAATGCCGACTTCAGTCTGCCCTCCGGAGCAGGCCCCAGCCTGGCTCTCGCCTTGGGCGGTGTCGCCACCGACCTGGAACATCTGGTCAGCCTCTACAGCGCATTGGGCAATGAAGGCCAGGTATTGGCGCCCCGTTTCACTCCCGACCAACCCCTGACCCGCCGCCCGCTGCTTACCCCCGAAGCCAGCTGGATCGTTCGTGACATGCTCCTGCAGGCCGACCTCCGCGAACGCAGCGGTTTACCACTGGCGATTAAAACCGGTACCAGCTCCGCCTACCGCGACACCTGGGCTCTGGCCGTGAGCGACCACCACACCCTCGGTGTCTGGGTCGGCCAACCCAACAACGCCGCCATGGCCGGACACTTCGGCCGCCAGACCGCCGTACCCCTATTGCGGGCCATGGCCGGCCGAATGCCAAAGACCCAGCACCCCGCCCATGAACAACCGGATACCGTCTTGCCCCGCGACATCTGCTGGCCCACCGGCCAACCGGAAACCGACCTGTGCGACACACAGCGCACCGCCTGGACCATCGCCGGTCGCACCCCCGCCACCCTGATGACCACACTCGACCAACTGCTGCAAAACGCCCGGCCCTGGCTGCAGTATCAAACCGCCACCGACACCGGCTTGCGCAGCACACTCGGCTGCCTGAGCAACACCGAAACCCACCGCATAGCGCTGTGGCCGGACCCGCTGCAAGGCTGGATACCCAAAGAATGGCGCACCTTCGAACGCCTACCCAAACTCGACCCCCGCTGCCAACTGGCCGAGAGCCTGCTGACCCCCACCCCGGTCAGCATTCAGGGTCTGCAGGATGGTTTTCATTTCAAACCCCACGCCACCACCCAGGCGGAACCGACGATTGAAGTGAAAGCCATCGGCGGGCAACCGGATTGGTATTGGTTTCTGGATGGCGAACTGCTGGAAGAACGAAGTGCGAGTCTCACATTGGCATTACCCAAGCCGGGTCACCATCAACTAAGCGTGACCGATCAGAGCGGGCAGGGGGATCGGGTTGAGTTTGTGGTGGAGAGGCCATGAGTGAATCCATCGCTCAACTTGGATGTCTTACCTCCGCCCATCATATACGCAAGAGTTGCTAAACGCCCTCGAGGTATGCTGCCAGAACATCGCCAGAGACAACGAGGCAGGGTAACGGCTACATGATCATCGAAAACTTTCAAAGTTATGGCGGGGTTCACTGTGAAACAACGGCCACAGGGAGCCTATTGCAACAAATAGGTATCCACCTCTCCGAGCCGATGTTGTTTGGCATAGGGGAAGGTTTGGGCTACATATTCTGGAACATGAAAGGTATGGGCCACCCTTTTATCGGCGGTCGCGTCAAGCCGGATGTTTTGACAGAAAATCTGTGCAGGAACCTTAACCTCGATCTGAAAGTCACGGAAACCATCTCGACAAAGAAAGCCTGGGAAAACGTGACCCGTCCGATCGATGAAGGGAAGGCGGTCGGCCTGAAGCTGGATTGTTACCACCTTGAATACTTCGAGAACAAAATACACTTTGCCGGTCATTATGCGGCGTTGTACGGCTACGACGATAAATACGCCTATTTGATCGATACCAGCCAACAAGGGGGAAAGGTTAAAACCTCGTTGAAAAGCCTTGAATTGGCACGAGCCGAGAAAGGCCCGATGTCATCGCGCAACCGGGCTTATACGATTGATCGCGAGGACAAGGGCGACTGCGACTTACCCCTGATCGTATCCAAAGCCATCAAAAACAACGCCATCGACTTCCTGAACCCACCGATCAAGAATATTGGCTACAAAGGCATTTTGAAAACCAGTTCTGAGATCAGGGCATGGTTCAAGAGCAGCAGGAACATCAATAACGAATTCCAAACCACAGCCATGTTGATGGAAAGAGCGGGCACCGGTGGCTCCTTGTTCAGAAACCTGTATCGTGATTTTTTGCGGGAGAGTTTCGATCTACTGGAGTGTCCCAAGGTGGAAAAAGCTTTTCGGGACTACACAGAGATTGCAGTTCTATGGAATAGCGTTGCGGAATTGCTGCATGAAGCTGGTGAAACTCAGGATATAAAATACATTGACCAGGCATCAGACATTTTGATTGACCTGTCAGAACGGGAAAAAGCGGCCATGGAGCTGTTGGTTTGAAGGCCTCTAGCCTTGGCACTATGGTTTTTGCAATATGGTTTCGGCAATATGAGTTGTACCCCAGCCGTCAGGCCCGCACAGGAGAGCTCATCATGACCGGTCACCGCATCTTCACCACTCCTTTCGCCAAGGTCTACCCGATGTATGTTCAAAAAGCCGAACGTAAAAACCGCACGAAAGCGGAGGTGGACGAAATCATTTGTTGGCTGACAGGTTACGATCAGACAGAGCTGCAACGGCAGATCGAAGCGGAAAACGATTTTGAAACCTTCTTCGCCCAGGCTCCGGCCCTGAATCCGAATACCTCGCTGATCAAAGGCGTGGTGTGTGGTATTCGCGTGGAGGAAGTCGAAGACCCACTGATGCAGAAAATCCGTTGGTTGGATAAGCTGGTGGATGAGTTGGCCAAGGGAAAAGCGATGGAGAAGATTCTTCGCCAGTAGGCTTTGCCGGGCTGAAGGCAGGCTTGTTTGAAAGCCTGCCTTGTCTTTCGGGCTATGGTGTGGGTCAGGTCTGCAAGGCCCCCAATACCACGCTGCGGTCCTGTGCTGACAGGCCGTTCACATCGAAAGGTGTTTCCTCACGTATTTGCTGCTCAAGCTGGGCGGCCACTCTTACCGCTTCCCGGTCGTTCTCGATCGGGGTGTTGCCTTCACTCAGGCGTTCATCCTGCCCGGCGTTGAAGGTCTCCTGCAGTACGTCAGCCTGGTTGCCGAGTAGCTCGGTCTGACGTTCCAACGCGCTGATGGCGGAGTCCAGATTGTCCAGGGTTTCCGCTGGGTTCCTGACGAAGAAACCCTCTTCCGGCAATGCACCGGCATCGAAATTCCCGTTTCCGAAGGGGGCTTCCAAGGCATTCTCGCGGATGCGTCGCAGTGCTTCGAAGGTGTCTTCACTGAGTTGGTCGCGTTCCGCCTGCAGGGTCTGGCGGGCTTCTTCTGGAAGGTTGGTATCTTCGCCTGTCGCCACCCGGTCGCGTTCTGTGCGCAAACGTTCAGTCAGTTCGCGGTTTTCCTGCAATTGCACACCTACGTCTGAGGCTTCGTTAACTAACGCCCGGTTGGCGGCTTCGCGGCGACCCAGGGCGGTATCGACCTCTACATCGGGCTGCACTGCCGGAGCGTCCTGACGCGCGGGCGCGGGTGGGGAGGACTGGGTTTCCGTTGCTCTCGGCTCTTGCCGGTTCAAGGGAAGAATGCTGTTGGTGGCACCCGTAACATCAATGGCCATGGACATCACCTCTCTGTCGGCGCCCCTGAATCCAGGGCTATCCGGTTGATGTTATGCCGAGCTGTTGAAAATTCAACCAATGGGTGTGGCTAAATGCCTCTCCAGCCAGTGTTCGATTTCATCGAAAGTCGTTTCGTGCCCGTCCAGCCAGCGCTGCAACAGGGTGCCGAGTAACAGGCACAGCACCGGGGTCGCGTTGGCTTCGCCGACAGCGGCGGCTACACGTTCGCGATAACGGCGGTTGGCCAGTTGCATAGTGGGGTCGGCGGCGATGTCGGCGGGGGTCTTGCCTCTGAGGTAGTCCATCAGTAACGACAGTTCACCGACCATACCGGGTTCCAGGGCTTTAAAGGCGGCCACCAGGTCGGGTAGGGCTTCGTTCTCGGCTTTGGGAGGCTCAAAACGGGTAACTTCATCGGTGCAGGCGGCAAATAGCGCCTCTTTGCTCGGAAAATAATGATAGAGGGCGCTTTTAGAGAGGCCCAGATGCTGCGCGATTTGTCGCATGCCGAGCCCGCTGTAACCCTGTTCGCTGAACAGTGCTGCCGCTCTTTGAGCCAGTTCCCGTCTATATTGGTCGTGATCGATGATTTTGGGCATGGTGGTGCCGTTCTTTTTTAGTCCGACCGGACTATAAAATCTTGAACATCCCGTTGCAAGGGTTCAGTATTATCGACCAGTTGGACTATAAAAGGAGGCGGGAATGTCGCGTGTGTTGGTTGCGGGTGCCACGGGTTACCTGGGGCGTCACCTGGTGGCGGAGCTCAAACGTCGGGGGCACTGGGTGCGGGTATTGGTTCGGCCCGGGGCTTCCCTGGGTGAACTGGCCCATGTTGCGGATGAAGTGTTTTCCGCCCAGGCCACTCAAGTGGAGACACTGGAAGGGGTGATGGATGGAATCGACCTGGTGTATTCCAGCCTCGGCATCACCCGCCAACGCGATGGCCTGACCTACCGCCAGGTCGATTATCAAGCCAATCTGAATTTGCTGCGGTTGGCCGAGGCGGCATCGGTGCAACGTTTCTGTTATGTCTCGGTGTTCAACGGCCGGGCCATGAGGCATCAGGCCATGGTGGGAGCGAAGGAGGCCTTCGTGGATGAGTTGCAGGCCTCTTCGGTGGCAGGCACGGTGATAAGGCCCAATGGCTATTTCAACGATCTGTTGGTGTTCCTCGATATGGCCCGACGCGGCCGGGTGTGGGTGCTGGGCCAGGGCGAGGCCCGTATCAACCCCATTTCCGGGGTGGACTTGGCCCGGCGGTGTTGTGAAGCCTGTGAACAGGAGGAAGCCGAGGTATCTGTGGGCGGCCCAGACATTCTCAGCCAGCGGGAAATAGGAACGTTGGCTTTCAGCATGTTGGGCAAGACGCCTCGCTTTGGGTATTTGCCCTTATGGCTGATGAAGGGCCTGGTCGGCCTGCTTCGCCGTCTGACTCCGGTCACGGTTTATGGGCCGGTTGAGTTTTTTGTGGGTGCGGCGGGGCAGTCCATGCTGTCGCCGTGTTATGGCCGCGATCATCTAAAGGACGCCTTTATGGCGGCGGCGAAAAAGCCGGATGGTTAACTAAAGGCCGGGTAACGGCCTTAATATCGCTCTGGCGGCGCATCAAGGAGGCTGTCTATACTCAAACCGAGCAGTTTTTTGCGACGAACCCTTTAATTCCGTTGGGTTTGCCGTCACTAAAGCTCATGTCCGGGTGGTCAGGTTGGTGTCAACCGGCCACCCTTGCTTTGAGGGGAGTGCCCAGTATGTCGATCATACGAGATGATTACACGGCTGCACTGGCGGGCATCCATGCGCGTGGTCTTGAGTTGTTGGAACGCTATCAGGATTTAGTGGACCAGGAGATCGTGTCGCCGCCGACAGAGGCTTTGCTGAAACAGGTTATTGAAAAGCGCCGGGCCATGTTGCAGCGCGTTGAACAGATGGAGCGGGCCAGGGGGGATTTGCCCAAGGCCGGTAATGAAGAACGGGCGTTGTTCCAGGCCATTACCGATTGGTTGAAGTCGAAGGTGCAAAACGAAAGCTCCTTGATTCTGCGGCTGATTGAAGCTGAAGAGCAATGGCGTAGCGAGGTGGATGAATCCATAGAGCTTGATTGGAGCGAAGACGAACAGGATGTGCTGAGTCAGTTGATCATTCACAGTGAACGTTTCGTCGACGAACTGCGGTTCCTGCAGTCGTCCGTATAAAGAGAGGGGTGTCAGGGTGGAGGCAGGAAGCTCCCACCCTGATTGCCGTCAACCGCCGAATTATAGTTGTTGGGCTTGTTCCAAACCCATGAAGCTGACCGGAACATCATAATCCGGTTCCACATGTCCCCCCTGAATCGCCTTGTAAACCTGATGCACCCCTTGGTAGCCCATCTGCTCGGGGTTTTGCACAATCAAACCATATAAACGTTTTGCCCGGATGGCGTTGAGCAACACCGGGTTGGCATCGAAACCAATGTGTATGGGGCGTTCGTCGGCAGGTAGCGAGTGTAAGGCCGCCTGTGCCGCCAGCGTGGTCACTTCATTCGGGGTGAACAATCCATCGACCGGCCCTTGTTCCTCCAACAGGTTGAATGCCTTTTCGCGTGCCGTTCCCACCCGCGTTCCAATATAGCCCTCAACCACAACCTCGAGTCCGATCTGTTCGGCGGCCTCGATGAAGGTGTTTTCGCGTTGGGTGGTGGTCTGCACGGCGGGGTCCATACGCAGTACCGCTATTCGACCGGTTCCGCCGAGTGCGTTGGCCATCATTTCTCCCGCCAGGCGGCCAGCGTTCTCGTTGTTGGTTTTTATCACGCTGACGCGGTCGCCACCAATATCCCGGTCTATGAACACAGTGGGTATGCCAATTTCTTTAAGATGGGTGACCGCTTCCTTATGGCTGGGGTGATTGGGTGCCAGTACCAAACCGATGCATTCGCTGTTTTCCACCCATTGGATGAGGTTGTTTTGGGCATTAACATCCACTTCGTCGATGGGGCCTCTCACGAACACCCGAATGCCCAATTCTTTTCCCGCCTGAAGGGCACCCTGCTCCACTTCCTGCCAAAAAGCCTGTCCCCCTCCGGCTGTGATCACCCCAATGCAGTTGGCAAACGCGGTGGAAACACTGGTTGTCAGCAGCCCAAATATGAGTACAAGTAGCGGATAAGGCACCGAGGTTCTCCTTCTGCGATCAGCGCTTCGCTGGGACGGAACTCTGGGTTAAACCTTAGCTCAGACCATGAGGTTGCGCGATATTGGACATCATCGAATCCTGTCCACTCCGGTTGCCGGATGTTGTGACGGCAGCGCCAGAGACAGCAACGCCGCGAGCACCAGAAAAGAGGAGGAAACCGATAGGCAGATAACCAGTCCATAAGCCTGGAACAGCCACCCGGACAATACCGTCCCAATCAATCGACCCAGGGCATTGGCCATGTAGTAAAACCCGACATCCAGAGAAACGCCATCAGCCTGTGCGTACCGCACGATCAAATAACTGTGCAATGAGGAATTCACCGCGAAGAGCGCACCGAAAACCAGCAGCCCGCCGATTAAGGTCAGTTGAAGCGCGGTGTCGGTGGCGAGCCCCAGTGCGATGGTGGCGGGTACCAGTGCCAGCAACGCTGCCCAGGCGACGGTGGCGTTGCGCCCGGGAAGCCGACCGCTGCGTTTACCGGTCAGGTAGGGCGCGAACGATTGAACGACACCGTAACCCATCACCCAAACAGCCAGAAACCCTCCGATTTGAAGGTGCCCCCAATCCATGCTCTGGCTGAGAAAAACCGGCAGCGCGACCACGAACCAGACATCGCGGGCACCGAATAAAAACAGCCGGGCGGCGGAAAGCACATTGATCGGGCGGCTTTTTGAAAATAACTGCCGGAACTTGGGTTTGTTTTTGGCCTTGCCGAGCTCCTCCGTTAGAAATATCAGGCTGCCGATGAAGACCAGCATCAACATAGCGGCCATGGCGGCCACGGCCCCTTTGAAACCCAGCCAGGCCAGGAGGGCACCGCCGAGGAAAAAGCCCACGCCCTTAAGGGCGTTTTTGGAGCCGGTGAGCACCGCCACCCATTGATAAAGCGTGCCTTGAGCGCTGTCGGGCACCAACAGCTTTATCGAGCTTTTCGCGCTCATTTTGTTCAGGTCCTTGGCGACACCGGACAGGGCCTGGGCTGCCATCACCCAGGGCACGGTCAGCCATCCGGCCGGGACCAGCAACATGCCCAGTGCCCCCACCTGAAGTGCGAGGCCCAGGTTCATGGTGCGGTTCAATCCCAAGTGCGCGCCCAACCAGCCGCCGACAAGGTTGGTGACCACGCCGAAAAACTCATAAAAGAGAAACAGCATGGCGATATCCAACGGGCTGTAACCCAAGGTATGGAAATGCAACACCACCAGCATGCGCAGAGCGCCGTCGGTCAGGGTGAACGCCCAGTAGTTGCCGGTGACCAGCAGATACTGGCGGACTTCCCTGGGCAGGGCACGCAATCGGTTCATTGGTCGGCCAGCCCGACCTTCAGCGCCAGCTCGGCGGTGCGGTTGGCGTAGCCCCATTCGTTGTCGTACCAGGCGTAGAGCTTCACCTGAGTCTCATTGATGACCAGGGTGGAGAGGGCATCGATAATGCTGGAGCGTGGATCGGTCTTGTAATCGATCGAGACCAGTGGGCGCTCTTCGTAACCCAGAATGTCTTTCAGTTCGCCCTCGGCCGCTGTTTTCAGCAGTTGGTTGACCTCCTCGGCGGTGGTTTTGCGTTCCACTTCGAACACGCAGTCCGTCAGCGAGGCATTGGCCAGTGGCACGCGCACGGCGTGGCTGTTGAGGCGGCCCTTCAATTCCGGAAAGATCTCGGTAATGGCCGTTGCCGAACCGGTGGTGGTCGGAATCAGGCTGGTGCCGCAGGCACGCGCCCGACGCAGATCTTTATGGGGCGCGTCGAGTATGGTCTGGGTGTTGGTCAGGTCGTGAATGGTTGTCATTGAGCCGTGGCGAATGCCCAGTTGTTCGTGAATCACCTTTACCACAGGTGCCAGGCAGTTGGTGGTGCAGGAGGCGGCAGTCACAATGCGGTGCTCCGCCGGATCGAACAATTGATCGTTCACGCCCATGACCACATTCAGCACGCCCGGCTCCTTCACCGGGGCCGTGACCACCACGCGCTTGACACCCTGATCCAGATAAGCCTGCAGCAGCTCTGTATTACGCATTTTGCCGGAAGCTTCGATCACCACATCACAGTCGGACCAATCTGTCTCGGCGATGGCTTTATTCTGTGTCACCGCCAGGCGATGGTCGCCGATGATGAGAGCGTCGCCGTCGGCGGAGACCGGCTCAGGCCAGATGCCATGGACCGAATCAAACGTCAGTAAGTGGGCCAGGGTGGCTGCGTCACCGGCGGGGTCGTTTATGCGGACGAAGGTGACCTCCGGCCAGTTCCAGGCCGCGCGTAGAGCGAGACGGCCGATGCGGCCGAAGCCGTTGATTCCAATTTTCACAGTCATGGCAAAAGCTTCCCAATAGGATTCAGCAAAGTAAGGAGGTTATGTCAGTTTTGTGTCGGTTCCGTGACGTTCGCCGCCCGGGCTTCCAGGGCTGGTTTCCAATGATTGGCCAGCTTTACCAGCGACAGCATGACCGGCACTTCAACCAGTACCCCGACTACTGTCGCCAGCGCCGCCCCCGAATGCAGGCCGAACAACGAAATGGCGACCGCCACGGCCAGCTCAAAGAAGTTGGAGGTACCAATCAGACAAGCCGGAGCCGCGACCCGATGAGGCAGGCGCAGCCACCAGGCCCCGAGATAGGCGATCAGGAAAATGCCGTAGCTTTGGATTAACAGGGGGAGGGCGATCAGCGCGATGATCAGGGGGCGTTCCAGCAAGGTGCCGGACTGGAGCCCGAACAGCAGCGCGACGGTGGCCAGTAATCCCATAATCGAGGCCGGTTTGACCATCGCCATGAAATGGCTCAGTCGTGCCTCCCCGCCCTGCTTCAGCAATAGGTGTCGCGTAGCGACTCCCGCAGTCAGTGGCAGTACTACATAAAGCAGGACCGACAGTGTTAATGTTTCCCAGGGCACCTGAATGTCGCTGACACCCAACAGAAAAGCAGCAATGGGCGCGAAAGCGAAGACCATGATCAGGTCGTTCACCGAGACCTGAACCAGCGTGTAGCCGGCATCGCCCTGTGTCAGTTGGCTCCAGACGAACACCATGGCGGTGCAGGGCGCTACACCGAGCAATATCATCCCCGCGATGTATTGGGTGGCGTCATTCACAGGAACCCAGGAGGCGAAGAAAACCCGAAAAAATAACCAACCCAGCGCGGCCATGGTGAAGGGTTTGATCAGCCAGTTCACCACCAGCGTCAGTACCAGGCCTTTCGGTTGCCCGCCCACCCGTCGAATGGCGGCAAAATCCACCTGAACCATCATCGGATAGATCATGACCCAAATGAACACGGCAATCACCAGATTGACGCGTGCATATTCGATGCCCGCCAGCCAGGCAAAAGCTCCAGGCAGTGACTGGCCCAGGCCCACCCCGGCCAGGATCGCACCCGCAACCCAAAAGGACAGGTAGCGTTCGAAAACACCCATAACTCAATCTCCTTGATGAACCTGTATCAGCAACATCGGGAGACCCGTTCCGGGCGCTCCCCCATGGATTCCAGACGATCACAGTCGGCCTGCAGCCAATCGGAGTTTTGGCTCAGGGTTTCAGCCAGTACCGTGCTGCACCAAGTCGGTAGATCGGGCGATAACCGGTAAAACACCCATTGCCCGGAGCGTTCCCCGGTCAGCAGACCGTTCTCCCGAAGCTGAGCCAGGTGACGGGAAATTTTCGGCTGGCTTTGTTCCAGCGCCGCCATCAATTCGCAGACGCAGAGTTCGCCATGGGATTCAAGCAAGAGCAGGCAGCGCAGTCGGGTGTCGTCCGCCAGGGATTTGTAGAAGACCAGAGGATTCACGGCTAAGAGCGGCCTGTTTAGGATATGCGGGAAATCGTATATATGTTTTACCGTATGTCAACGGGAGGGAGAAAAGATAAAGCTGTGAGGTGCTTGAATCTTGATTCGCAATTCATAGAGTAGCTCGGTCATCACTCAGGATGCCGTTAACCATGAACCCGGTAGTCACCTCTGTATTTCTGCTCATCTGCAGCAATGTCTTCATGACATTTGCCTGGTACGCCCATCTGAAAGAACTGAATAATAAACCCTGGATCATTGCGGCCCTGATCAGCTGGGGCATTGCCCTGTTTGAATACCTACTGCAGGTTCCGGCCAACCGGGTGGGCTACACGGTATTGAGCGTAGGGCAGTTGAAGATTATCCAGGAGGTCATCACGTTGAGCGTCTTCGTACCTTTCTCGCTGCTTTATTTGAAGGAGCCGCTGAAGCTCGATTACCTCTGGGCGGGGCTATGTCTGCTGGGTGCAGTCTTTTTTATGTTCCGCAGTAAATTGTTGTAAGCTCTGCGAACTCACAATAAGGAAGTCAGAATGCGACAAAAATTGGAGAACCGTTCTTTTCTGTTGATGCTGTTGGCTGTGTCGGTGGCATTTGGCCTGGTGTTGGAACCGTTCTGGGGCGCTATCTTTTGGGCAGCGGCCGTAGCGGTCATCTTTTATCCACTGCAGAATTATTTTCTGCGCAAGTTCGGCAACCGCCGCAATCTGGCGGCGTTGACCACTCTGTTGTGCTGCGTTCTGGTCGTGGTGATTCCGGTCATTTTGATTGTGCTGCAGGTGGTGCAGGAAGCCATCGGTCTTTATCAGTCCATCCAACAGGGTGAACTGACTCCCGGTGCCTACCTCGACCAGATAAGAACCGCTTTTCCGGTGATCCCTGAATTCCTGGACCGCATCGGGGTCGATACCGAGAACATCCGCGAACGGCTGTCGGCGTTCGCGGTGTCCGCCAGCCGCTACCTGGCCCAGGAGACCCTGACGGTCGGCCAGAATATGGTCAGTTTTGTACTGAACCTCTGTTTGATGCTTTATCTGGCGTTCTTCCTGCTGCGTGACGGCCACACCCTGGTCGCTCTGCTGGTCAAGGCGCTGCCGCTGGGTGATGAACGTGAACACCGCCTCTTCGCCAAGTTCGCCGAAGTGACCCGCGCGACGGTGAAAGGCAACCTGCTGGTGGCCATGGTCCAAGGGGCTCTCGGTGGCATCATTTTCTGGATTCTGGGTTTGCCAGCGGCGGTGTTGTGGGGGGTCTTGATGGCGGTATTGTCATTGATACCGGCGGTTGGCGCAGCCCTGGTTTGGGCACCGGCGGCTATCTATCTGTTCGCCGTGGGCAGTTGGATATCCGGGACGGTCCTGGTGCTATTCGGGGTGCTGGTCATCGGTCTGGCGGATAACGTGCTCCGGCCCATCCTGGTGGGGCGGGACACTAAATTGCCAGACTACATCGTGCTGTTTTCCACGCTGGGCGGCATCGCTTTGATGGGCATCAACGGTTTCGTACTTGGCCCCTTGGTCGCGGCCCTGTTCATGACTTTCTGGGACATCTTCATGATCGAATTCAACGACGAGAACGCCTCGCCGTATTGATTCGAACCCGTCAGGCTTCTCCAGGGGAGGTTAACCCCCGGCCGCCTGTTGAGCCTGGTTTCTCCCCCACAGTAAAAAGCCGATACCGCCAAGCAGTAGCGCGGCAGCGAGCATCAACCGGGCATCAAGACTTTCTCCAACCAGAATGACACCACCCAGGGCGGCGATCAATGGCACGCTGAGTTGATAGACGCTGGCCTGAATGCCACTCAGGTAGGGCAGGGCGCTGTACCAGATAATGTAACCCAGGGCGGATGCCAGGGCGCCACTGGCAACGGCAATCCAAAATCCAAACGGAGTGATGAGTATGTCGTCTATGAACGGCAGGAACAGCGGTATCACCAGAGGCGCGCAGCGCACAAAGTTGCCCGTGGTGTCGAGCATGGGTGTTTTCGAACCGCGACCGTTCAGCGTATAGAGACCCCAGGCCACGCCGCTGACGACCATCAACAGAAAACCGGTCACCGAAGGGGTGGTTAAACCCGGTAGGACCAGATAAACAAAGCCGCCAAGTGCGGCAAGAAACCCCATCCATTCCATGCTTCCCATGCGTTCGCCCCGTAACAGACTGATCAGAATCATTGTCAGCTGAACGGTACCGAATAGAATGAGTGCGCCGGTGGCAGTGTCGAGTTGCACATAGGCAAATGAAAAGGCGGCCGCATAGGCGAATAAATAGAAGGCCCCTTTGTACGAGCCCGATTTCAACCAACCCGATGGCGCGAAACGTCGTTCTTTCAACGTCATCAAAAGTAACAGCATCAGGCCTCCCGAGACCAACCGGGTGGCGGTGAAGGAGGCGGCGTCGATACTAAGGTCCCCCAACGCAAGGCGACACAAGACGGAATTGGCGGCAAAAGCGAGTAAGGCCAGGAGTGTGTAGCCGGTCAGGCGCCAGCGTGGCATGGAGTGCATATGACTTGGCTTGGTCAAAAGGTTGAGCCGCACTATAGCCTGATTCGACCAGGGTGGGGAATGGTCCCTCCCCGGCCAACGTTAAAGACCCCGGGTGCGTATGGTGTTGACGTTGTGGTTCATCAGGTGGCGTGCGAGGTACCGAAAAAGCCACTTTTTCGGTCCGCGAAGGTTGCTGCCCTGCTGTCGGTAAAAATCGTCGGGTTGGTTGAACACGCCAAAGTCGTCGGCGATGCCTTCTTTTTGGATATAGGTGGCGCTCCCCTGCCAATCGGTTTTCGGAGTGCTCAGGCAGCGGGTGGCGACACCATAGCCTTTGAATGTTTCACATTGACTCGCGAATTTCTTTTGCACCTGTTCCAGGTAGGGTTGGTCGAGTATGAAGCCTTCCAGGTCGATCCATTGCCCTTCGAAACACACTTCCACCCAACTGTGAATGATTCTCTCCGGCGCCAGATGAAACAGATAGAGCGGGATAGCGCCTTTTTGTAGTTCGTTGTAAATGGTGAAACCGTGAAAACGGCAGGGTATTCCCAGGGCGCGCAACAGCGCCATCAGCAGGGTGCCTTTGGTGTTGCATTGGCCATAACCGTCCGCCAGCACCTCGCTGGCTTTCAAGGTGTCGTCCCGGTTGTAGCCGAAGTGAATCTCATCGCGCACAAAGTGATAGGCAGCGCCAATGGCATCGTAGGGGGTGAGCTTTCGCCAACCTCGATCTCTCACCAAGGTTTGGATGGACGTCTCGGTGAAATCCAGCATGGCGGTTTCTGCGAGGTAGGGCGCGGTATCTATGATCATTTTGGTCGTCCTGCAATGGCGTTGATGCCATCTTAGGAAACGCTGGGAACCCTCACTTGTATAAACCGGCTGCGAACAGTTGTTTTGCCTCGCGAATGGAAAGACCGAAGGTGCCGCGAAAGGTTTTACTCAGGTGGGCGCTGTCGGAAAACCCGGCCAGATGAGCGGCATCCGTCGCCGAATGGCCCGCGACCAGGGCATTTAGTGCGCATTGCAGGCGCTTCCAGCGCAGATAGGGGCGCCACGCCACGCCGACTTCCATACGAAAGAGATGCAGGAAACGGCTCTCCGACAGATCTGATCTGTTGGCGACGCTGCGCGCGCTCCAGTGTTGGTCAGGCTGGGGATGTTGATGAAAGTCTGCTTCAAGATCGTTCAGTACCGTTGCGATGCGGGCATCCGAAACCGGTCGCTGCGCCAATGGGTCTGCTTCGGGAGTGCCCACCCATTGCCACAGGCTGGCGACGGCTTCCATTGCTGTCTTGGGTTCGACCCATTCAGATTCCGTCAACAGTGCCATTTCCCGGCCCGAGAGTCTGGCCGTCAGTCGCTCTCCTAAATTCGATTGCGGTTCAATCAACAGGACCCATCCTTCGGTCATGAATACCTCGTGTTCTATGCCGGAACCGATGAGCGTAGGACGACTGACGTCCTCCCGATTCAAGCGAGACAAGGCTTCGGGGGAAGGGCATAGCAATTGGATGGCGTCGTGAGCGTGGCGGTCGGCCCGCATCTGGTTGACCCGAAACGCCAGCACCTGGGGTGTCAGCCAGACTTGAGTGGATAGCGTGGTCATTTGATAACCGTAGCCAGATATTGGCTACCGCCCAGGTAACCGATCGCATGCTGGATGGTCAGCGCCCGCTGGTAGACATAACTCGATGGTTGGCTGGCGGACATCCGTTTGGGGTTCGGTAAAACAGCGGCCAGCAATGCCGCTTCCCGCTCGGTCAGGCGGTCCGGTGTTTTGTTGAAGTGGTAGTCGCTGGCTTCGGCGACCCCGAAGACGCCGGGGCCGAACTCGACGACATTGAGATAGACCTCAAGGATGCGTTCCTTGGGCCAGGTGAGCTCGATCCAGAAGGTCAGCCAGGCTTCGAGACCTTTGCGGAACAGGCTGCGGCCAGGCCAGAGATAGAGGTTTTTCGCCAACTGCTGGGTCAGAGTGCTCGCGCCTCTGGTACGGCTGCGGTCTTCGTTGAGGGCTTTCGCTATGGCTTCGAAATCGAAACCGAAATGGTTTGGGAATTTCTGGTCTTCCGAGGCCACCACCGCTATGGGCATGACGGTGGCAATGTCTTCCAGAGGTACCCAACGGCTGCGCAGGGCTTCGTTTTCGGCATTGTCGTCCTGCAGGATAAAGGCGGTGGTGACTGGGTTGATCCAACGCATGGGCAGTGTCACCAACAGGCTCAGCAACAGAACGGAAACCACGGCATAGCCCAGTTGGCGCAGCAGGAGTTTCAGTTTTGGTACGGAAGCCTTGGGTGCCATGGGCGTGAATTTACATAGGGGGTTCGAAACGGGGAGGATAAAGAAAAGCCGGGCCTTCGTCGCGGCCCGGCATCACACTTGGCGTTGTCTTTACGCCCTGTTAACGAAGCGAATCGTTAACCGAACATTCCCTTAAACATAAAGAAGAACAGGATGGAAAGAAGGGCACCGGCTGGCAGGGTGACAATCCAACTGGCGACGATAGTGCCGATGACTCTCAGGTTCAGTGCGGATATGCCGCGTGCCAGGCCAACACCCAATACGGCTCCCACCAGGGTATGGGTGGTTGAAATCGGCAGACCGGTACCGGAGGCCATCACCACGGTGGTCCCGGCGGCGAGCTCTGCGGCGAAGCCCCGGCTGGGGGTCAGCTCGGTGATGCGGCGGCCGATGGTGCCCATCACTTTATAACCGAAGGTGGCCAGGCCGACGACAATGCCGCCGCCGCCCAACAATAATACCCAGGCGGGCATGGCGGATTGGGCGGCGATATTGCCATGGTTGGCGACCACACTCACCACGGCCGCAAGCGGGCCGACGGCGTTGGCGACGTCATTCGAGCCGTGGGCAAAGGCCATGGCGCAGGCTGTGAATACCATCAGAACCGCAAAAACGCGCTCAACCGAGGCGAAACGGAACTCACGGTCCGCTTCCGGGTCGGCCTTGATGTTGCGCAGCATGATGATACCGAGGCCCATGACCAACGCACCAGCCCCGACCGCCACCAGCAGGCTTCCGAAAAAGGACAACGAGACGCCGACATGTTTCAGACCCTTCAGCAGTGTCACCATAGCGATGATGAAGCCGGTGAGGAACATATAAACGGGGACATAACGCTTGGCGTTGGCGAAAGGATCGTCGGTATTCAGAATCAGCTTGTAAACGGAACGGAAAATAATGAAGGCGATGGTGCCCGAGAGCAGAGGGGATACCACCCAGCTCATGACAATGGACGTTACTTTGCCCCACTTCACATACTCGACGCCGATGCCGACAGCGGCGAAGCCCACTATGGCTCCAACAATGGAATGAGTGGTGGAGACCGGCCAGCCCATGTAGGAGGCGATCACCAGCCAGATACCGGCTGCGAGCAGGGCGGATAACATGCCGTATACCAATAGTTCGGGGGATCCGGCCATCACATTGGAGTCGATGATGCCCTTGCGGATGGTGCCGGTGACTTCGCCACCGGCTAGATAGGCCCCGGCGAATTCGAAGATCATGGCGATGATGATGGCTTGCTTGACGGTCAGGGCGCGGGAGCCCACAGAAGTACCCATGGCATTGGCAACATCGTTCGCGCCGACGCCCCAGGCCATGAAAAATCCAAATACACAGGCAAGTAAGACGAACCATTGGCCGTATTCTGCAATGACGGTCATGGGGTATTCCTCTATTCGAGTGGGCTTGGAATGACAGGCAACCCGTGCGGGCCTGTCAGCGGGCCAGAAGGATTTGCAATCGGGAACCGACGCGCTGGGCGACATCGGCCAGATCGCCGATTAACTCGATGACCCTATACAGGAACATCACGTCAACCGGAGGATAATCCTTTTCCACCGCACGCAGCGCCTTACGAACTTTGATTTCGAGTTCATCGGCACGGTGCTCCTGATCGTCGAGCGCATTGAGCAAACGGCTGACCAGGCTGATTTCCTTGGTGCTGAAGCCTGTTTCGAACAGTTCATCCAGTTCGGCCAGGGCATCGGCGGCTTTCTTGCTGGTATCGATCGAGGACTGCAGATACTTGCGCATCAGCGGTTGGATCGATTCGGGGATGGACATTTCCCGGCCTACCATGACACCGGCGATGTCCTTGGCGCGGTTGGCTAGTCGGTCCTGCTGGGTCAACAGTTCCAGCAGGTCGGAGCGGGGAACGGGCATGAACAGGCTGTTGGGCAGGTGAACCCGGATGTCCTTTTTCAGCTTGTCGGCTTCGCCTTCAAGCTTGGCGATTTCCAGTCGGAGCTTCTCGGCGGCGTCGTAGTCGCCGGTCACGGCTGTGTCGTAAAAATCCATTAATCGTTCGGCACAGGCGTGGGCTTTCTGAATGTGCTCCTGCATGGGTTTGACCGGAGACCGGCCAAATAGAGCCATCAAGGGGCTATCGGCAGCCATATTGCTTTCCTCTGTCGTATCCTCGTGGGCGGGCATTATAGAGGCAGCCTTTCGTAATAAAAACGTCAAATTTGAAGGAATTCACGTTTTCTTGGCCCATGCCGACGCCGCCTCAGTTGATCACCTCGGTGGTTTCCGCCTGTGGCAGCGGGCGGATACGGCGATTTTCATCGATGGCGACATACACAAATTCGGTTTCGGTCACCTTATGGCGTTCCTCGTCCTCCGGCATCCGACTCCAGACCTCGACACCGATACGGATGGAGCTGCGGCCCATGCCGAGAATCCGAGTGTAGCAGCAGATCACCGAACCCACCTTGACCGGGCGGACAAACGACATATCGCCGATGGCCATGGTCGTGGTGCGCCCCTGGGCAATGCGCCCGGCGGCGATGCAGGCGGCCATATCCATGTGGGTGACCAACCAACCGCCGGAAATATCGCCATTGCTGTTGGTATCTTTGGGTTGGGCGATCACGCGCAATTGCAGTTCGCCCCGGGGTGTCGGGTTCTTTTCGTCCAGTCGGGTCATGGGTCGGTGCAGCCAGCTTATTGTTGTAAGGTCCCGGGGAAGGCGGGATGGCGGCGATTATAACGATCCCGCCTCGCATTGAATACGGTGGATTCCGCCACCGGCATGCCTTTCCCACCTCATGTGCTAACTTTGTGACGGCTGTAATATTGCTGTCATATTTAAGTCATACAGTTGTCACAACCGAGACCTAGGATGCGTACCGAGCTTAGGGGGTCCTCTTGCCAGTCTGTCAACTGAACAGCTCGATGGCCAAAGGATACTCACTTCATAAATCAACTGGAGGTTTAACCAGTGTATAAGAAGATGTTTGGCACCGTTGTCGCCGCTGCTGCAACGCTGGCCGCCGTACAAGCCGAAGCCCGCGACCAGATCAGCATCGTGGGTTCGTCAACCGTATTCCCGTTCGCTACCGTCGTAGCCGAGCGTTTTGGTCAAACCACCTCTCACCCGACACCGACGATCGAGTCCACCGGCTCCGGCGGCGGCTTGAAATTGTTCTGTGAAGGCGTGGGCGAAAGTACGCCCGATATCACCAATGCCTCTCGTCGCATCAAGAGCTCCGAAGTGGAGCTCTGTGCCAAGAATGGTGTTGAAGAAATCGTTGAAGTGCTGATCGGCTACGATGGCATCGCGGTCGCCAACAGCGTTAACGGTCCTGACATGGACGTAACCCGCGGTGAATTGTTCCTGGCACTGGCCGAAACCGTGCCGAACCCGAATGGTTCCGGTCTGGTTTCCAACCCTTACACCAAGTGGAGCGACATTCGCAGCGACCTGCCCGATGCCGAAATCCGCGTATTCGGCCCGCCGCCGACTTCCGGTACCCGTGACGCCTTCGTTGAGCTGGTCATGGAAGAAGGCTGTGCCGAATTCGATGCCATCGCCGCTCTGGAAGAGTCCGACGAAGACAAGTTCGATGAAGTGTGCGCCACCATGCGTGAAGATGGTGCTTTCATCGAAGCCGGTGAGAACGACACCCTGATCGTATCCCGTCTGGACAACGATCCTTCTGCTCTGGGTATCTTTGGTTTCTCTTTCCTGGATCAGAACTCCGATAAAGTGAAGAGCATCGGTGTTGAAGGTTCTTATGCCACCTTCGACCAGATTGCCGACGGTTCCTACCCGATCTCCCGCCCGCTGTACTTCTACGTGAAGAAAGCGCATGTTGGCGTGGTTCCGGGCATCGAGGAATACCTGGCTGAGTTCACCAGCCGCCGTGCGGTGGGTGACAATGGTTACCTGATCGACCGGGGTCTGATCCCGCTGTCCTCGGCTGAGTATGCTCGCATGAAGGACGCCGTGGACAACCTGAAACCGCTGAAAATGTAATTAGCCGTTACATTGAAGCCCTGGGAGAGACCGGCCTGCCGGCTCTCCCTTTGTCGTTTAACGGTTATTGAAAGAACCGCTGTTTCAGTTATTGCACTGCGATGCCTGAAACAGATGTTTTTGACCTGAAACTGGAGTGTGTTGATGCAAACATCGACTCTGATGCTGATCCTTCTGGCCCTGGTGGTGGTGGCCTACCTGTTGGGGCGGCAAAAGGCCATTCAATTGGCCCAGCCGCTGGGTGGAATCAAACACCTGCATTCACTGCCCAACTATTATGGGCTGATGGCGGCTGTTTGGACGGCGCTGCCGGCTTTTCTGTTGCTACTGTTATGGCTGGGGCTGGAGAATACGGTCATCACGAATGCCATCATAGCTTCCCTGCCGGACCAGATGGCTGACCAAAGCCAGGGCCAGCTGAGCCTGACATTGAGCAAAATCCGAAACATCAGTGCCGGTGTGATCTCCGGCGAGAGTGATCCGGTACTGGCGCAGGCGGCGGATTTGCTGGCCCGGTTGGAGGCGCGCAGCCAGGCAGGAAAAGTCGGGCTTACCATCGCTCTGAGCATTTTGGGCGCGGTGGCCGGTTGGATGCTGGCGCGTCCCCGGATGCGGGCGCGTCCCCATTTCGAAGTGGTGCTCAAAGGTTTTTTTCTGGCGTGCTCCCTCATCGCCATCTTCACCACGGTCGGCATCATTCTCTCGGTGCTGTTCGAGAGCATTCGATTCTTTCAGGCCATTCCACTGACCGAGTTTATTTTTGGTACCCAGTGGAGCCCACAGATTGCTATTCGTGCGGATCAGGTCGGCTCCTCCGGGGCTTTTGGCGCAGTGCCCTTGTTTATGGGGACGATCTTGATCGCCTCCATCGCTTTGTTAGTGGCCGTGCCGATTGGTTTGATGTCGGCCATCTATCTCTCTGAATATGCCAGTCGTCGGGTGCGCAGCATCATCAAGCCTCTGCTGGAAGTGTTGGCCGGTATTCCCACCGTGGTCTATGGCTTCTTCGCGGCCCTGACCATGGGGCCCCTGATCCGGGACGTCTTCGAAGGCATCGGATTCGACGGAGTCTCGGCCGAGTCGGCCCTGGCGGCGGGCCTGGTTATGGGCATCATGATTATCCCGTTTGTGTCGTCGCTGTCCGACGACGTGATCAACGCCGTACCCAACAGTCTGCGGGACGGCTCCTACGGCCTTGGGGCCACCAAGAACGAAACCATTCGACAGGTGGTTTTCCCGGCGGCGCTTCCCGGCATCATGGGCGGTGTTCTGCTGGCGGCTTCGCGTGCCATTGGTGAAACCATGATCGTGGTGATGGCGGCCGGGCTGGCGGCCAACCTGACCGTTAACCCGCTGGAAGCCGTTACCACCGTGACCGTGCAAATCGCCACGCTTTTGGTGGGTGACCAGGAATTCAACAGTCCGAAAACCCTGGCGGCGTTTGCCCTGGGTCTGATGCTGTTTTTCACCACTCTGTTGTTGAACATCGTCGCTCTGGCGATTGTGAAGAGGTTCCGTGAGCAATATGACTGATCAATCTATGGACGCCTTGGAACGGCTGGCGTCGGTCAAACAGGACCGTCTGAACGCCAAGCTGAAATCCCGCTACAACCGCGAACGCCGTTTTCGTGCCTATGGTATCGCCTCCATCGCGTTGGGCCTGGTCTTTTTGGCGGTGCTGTTGACCACCATTTTCAGCCAGGGCGCTTCCGCGTTTTGGAGTACTTATCTCAAGCTTGAAGTCACGTACGATCCCGATGTTTTATACATCGAGGATGCCACCGATGAAGCCCAGCTGCGGTTGGCGGATTACGACGGCGTCATTCGTCAGGCTTTGAGCGAACGCTTTCCCGAGGTTTCCGGTCGCCAGGCTATGCGTGATTTGACCGGTCTGGTCAGCACGTCGGCGGGTTACCAATTGCGTAACCGACTGATGGAAAACCCTGATCTGCTGGGGGAAACCGAAACGCTGTGGTTTCTGTCCGATGACGATGTCGACCTACTGATGAACGGAATCATCAATCGCGACCTTCCCGAGAGTGAGCGCCGCATCAATGATCGCGAACTGGCGTGGATCGACAGCTTGGTTGAGTCCGACCAGATTGAGCGTCGTTTCAATACCACTTTCTTCACACGTGGAGATTCTCGGGATCCTGAAACAGCCGGTATCTGGGGTGCCGTGGTCGGGTCTTTCTACACGCTGATCGTGACTTTGGCGCTCTCTTTCCCCATCGGGGTGGCGGCGGCCATTTATCTGGAAGAATTCGCGCCCAAAAACCGGGTCACCGAGCTCATCGAAGTCAACATCAACAATTTGGCGGCCGTACCTTCCATTGTGTTTGGCCTGTTGGGTCTGGCGGTCTTTATCAACTTCTTCGGTCTGCCGCGTTCCGCACCGGTGGTGGGCGGTCTGGTGCTGACGCTGATGACTCTGCCCACCATCATTATTTCGGCAAGGGCTTCCATTAAAGCCGTACCTCCGTCAATCCGTGAGGCGGCCATGGGCCTGGGCGCTTCCAAAATGCAGGTCACGCTTCACCATGTGCTGCCGTTGGCCATGCCCGGCATGCTGACCGGCACCATCATCGGTATGGCGCAAGCATTGGGCGAGACGGCCCCGCTGCTGATGATCGGCATGGTGGCTTTTATCGTTGACATTCCCAGTGGCTTTACCGACCCCGCAACCGTATTGCCGGTGCAGGTTTATATCTGGTCCGACAGCCCCGAGCGGGCCTTCATCGCCAAGACTTCGGCCGCCATCATGGTATTGCTGGGTTTCCTGGCGCTGATGAATTTGCTGGCCGTGTTCCTGCGTAAGAAATTCGAGCGTCGCTGGTAAGGGCGGACGCAAGCCGCCACAATGGAGACTCAATCGATGACTATTTCCAATCAGTACAGAGAACAGAAGGCCGAGACCGTGACCACTGTCAGCAAATCCGAACCCGATCAACACGCCATCGAAAACTGGGACGGAACCGTCGGCCCGGCCCTGGTTGATGAACCCCGCATGAGCGCCCGTAACGTGAATGTGTTTTATGCCGAAAATCAGGCCATTCACAATGTCAGCCTGGATATTGGCAAGAACGAAGTGCTGGCCATGATCGGCCCTTCAGGCTGTGGTAAATCGACTTTCCTGCGTACCCTGAACCGGATGAACGACTCCATCGACATTTGCCGTGTCGAGGGTGACATCATACTGGATGGCGACAACATCTATGACAAACAGATGGATGTCGTCGCCTTGCGCGCCAAGGTCGGTATGGTGTTTCAGAAACCCAACCCCTTCCCAAAATCGATATACGATAACGTGGCCTACGGCCCCCGTATCCACGGCCTGGTTTCGCGCCGTGCCGAACTGGATGAAGTGGTTGAAACCGCGTTACGCAAGGCGGGGCTATGGGATGAAATCAAAGACCGTTTGGACAAACCCGCGACCGGGCTTTCCGGTGGTCAACAGCAGCGGTTGTGCATTGCCCGGACCATTGCGATTTCCCCGGAAGTGATCCTGATGGATGAGCCCTGTTCGGCTCTGGACCCGATCGCCACGGCGCGAATCGAAGAACTGATCGCCGAGTTGTCGGAGAATTACACCATCGCCATCGTGACCCACAGCATGCAGCAGGCGGCGCGCGTCTCGCACCGGACCGCCTATTTCCACCTTGGCAAGCTGATCGAAGTGGGTGAGACCGACAAGATTTTCACCTCGCCGGATCACAAACTGACTGAAGATTACATTACCGGTCGCTTCGGCTGATCGGCTAGGGAGGCCCCTGAATATCATGATGCATTTCGACAAACATACCTCGGCCCAATACAACGCCGAGCTGGAAGAAGCCCGCAAGAACCTGATGCAGATGGGTGGTCTCGTCGAGCAACAGGTAGAGGATGCCGTCAAGGCGTTGATGGAGATGGATTCCTCCCTGGCCCAGCGCGTCATCGAAACAGACGCCAGCGTGAACAAGATGGAACTCGACATCGACGAAGACTGCACCCGCATTCTGGCGCGTCGCCACCCGGCCGCGTCGGACCTGCGGTTCATCATCGCCGTATCGCGGGCGGTGACGGATCTCGAGCGCATGGGTGACGAGGCCGCCAAGGTGGCCCAACACACCCTGGAACTGGCCGATGCCGGTACCGGCCCGCACGGTTATGTCGAGCTGCGCCACATTGGGGTGGAGGTTCGTCACATGGTGCAGCACTCCCTGGATGCCTTTGCCCGTCTGGACGCCGACAGTGCCCTGGAAGTGATGCAACAGGATAAGGCCGTGGATCTGGAGTACGGCACCGCCATCCGCACCCTGATCACCAATATGATGGAAGACCCGCGCTCCATCAGCCGGGCGCTGAACATCATGTGGTCTTTGCGTTCGCTGGAACGGATCGGCGATCATGCCCGCAATGTGGCGGAGTCCGTGATTTATCTGGTTAAGGGCAAGGACGTGCGGCACAAGAAGCTGGAACATGTCGAAGCCCAGGTGAAACGCGACTGAGCGAGTTAAAAAAACGCTTGGGAATCAAAAGGTTGTTGACCTTTTAATAAGAGATCACTATATTACGCAGCCGTTGCCGGCATAGCTCAGTTGGTAGAGCAACTGACTTGTAATCAGTAGGTCCCGGGTTCGACTCCTGGTGCCGGCACCACTACTTCAAAACCCGCCTTGCAGCGGGTTTTGCTGTTTCTGGGGGTTGGAATTCCGCACTGATGCATGAGTGACCGCCCCGAGACACCCACGGAGCTGTTCATGTCGATTCTGACCGATATTCTGACCGGCCTCTCGGGCTGGATCCGCCCTCATCTCACCTTTGTCGCCTCCGCACTGGTGGCAACGCTGCTTGTCATCTATGGTAACAACATCAATCGGGCGGTTTGGGCCTTGGTTCGGGGCGCCCATTTTGTTATCCGTACTCTGGTGTTTGTATTGCTATGTGCAGTTGGTTACGGGGCGCTGACCGTCTTCCTGATTCCGTTTCTTCGCCGTCTTCTATTGGCAGCGGGGCCCATCTGGATGGGGCTGCTGGTCGTCGTCGCTTTTCTGGTCGTTGGCTGGCTCGCCGAGCGTCACAGTCGTCGCGGCTGATCGTTTTTGCTTTCGGCCTGGGGTTCGCCACCCTGGCCCAGGCCTTTACCGACCCCGGTTATAAAGCAGTTATTCAACTGGCTCAGTTCCATCTCACCGATGAAACCAAGGCCGCTTTGACGCAACTTTATAACCCCCAATGGGACAGAGAGTTGATTCAGCATTCGGACTGGGCCGACATTATCCGTCCCTCCGTTCAGCTGCGCACCGTTTTGTTCACCCGGGAAGACTCCGCTTTCGATGCCGCCAAGCATTGCCCGAAAAACGCCTGCGTGGTGGGGGCCATTATGGAAAGCCGTTACGTTCTGACGCACGAGGGGTTCAGTGACGAACAGCGCCGTCAGGCGGTGCAGTTTATGATGCATTTCATCACCGACCTGCACATTCCGGTCAACGCGGGGCTTCGGGAAGACTATGGCGGTCGGAGAATCCGATTGGAAACCAGTGAGCTGGACCCGGTCAATCTGTCCGAAATATGGAACGACAAACTCTACCTCCGGTTGCCCGGCTCCTGGTTTGATCAGGCGCAGAGATTTCAACGCGCCTTGACCCAACAGCAGGTGGAGGCTTGGACGGCGACTCTCAACCCAGTCGACTGGGCATGGGAGACTCATCGAATTGCTCTTGAGCAGGCGTATCCCATGGCTGAGCGACGTCAGTACGATGCCGGTTTCGTGCGTGAGGCGCTGCCGTTGCTGGAACAACAGATGATGAAAGCGGGGATTCGTCTGGCGGCTCTGTTGAACGACGTTTTTAAACCTGAGACAGAGGTAATGCAGGAAAAGGAGTAAGGTCGGTCAGGTGGGATAGCGTGAGCCGAAAATGAAAGAAGGGGGAGCCTTTCGGCCCCCCCTTCGGAAATCTTGAATACGGTCTTCATCCTGAACGCATCGTCCTGACGCCGGTGTTCCCACACCGCCTGAAATACCGTCCGGGTATCGGTCCTGTTCGTCCCTGCTTCCGTAGTTTGTCAGCGTCCGTGCTGGGTTGCTTGCGCAATGTTCCTCGGCACTTCCGTTGGCCTGCCTTCCTGGCCTCTGGGCTTTTCCGTCTGCGTTCATCTTGAACAAGGCGAATTATAGGGCAGGCTTGATGACAGTTGGGTGACGATTTTGTAGGCAAACAGCATTTTAATGTTGAAGGCTTTTTAAGGCCCCGCCATTTGGGCCGCTCCGGGCTGTGTGAGCCGATTCCCGGTTGCTGTAGGCGCGATGGATGACAAGCCTTGTAGGAAATGTCTTACAAAAGGAGCGGCAAATCTGGAAGTATTCAGATGAATTGAGAGAAAACGAGGGTACCGGGGTTAGAAAACCTGGAAGCGCAAAAAAGATGTCGAGAGGTTCTAAAAGAAGGGAGTTGGAAGGGGTGGAAGAGCCGGATATTAGAAGGGGAAGCCGAAGCTTCCCCCTCTCGCGCCGTAAGCGTATTTTCTTCCTGAAAGCATCTTCCTGACGCGGTTGCTTCCTGCAACTCCTGATATACCGTCCGGGTATCGGTCCTCATCCTGGTCCAGTGGTCAGCATCCGTGCTGTGTCGCGAGAGCGATGTCCAGTCGCCATCCGATGGCTGGCCTGCCTGGCCGTCTGAGTTCCTCTGTGTTCATCCTGAACGCAGAGCTATTATAGGAGCGGAGCAAGCGGTTTTGCGCGTCAATTCTTCATCACTTTTCGAAGCGGATTTTTGGTCGCCTGGAAAGCCCGTAACTGTGCGGACTTGGCATTTTATAAGCCAACTCCATCACAAAAACTGCCCTAATTCGCACGCTACATGTAGGAAATATCGTACAAACCATGTCGGAAAATAAGAAAACCGAGGCCGGTCGACTGCATTACTTCAGTGGCCCAGGCATTATCGACTGGCTAAAAAAGGGGTATTTGCCGCTGGCGCCCGGTGCACCACTGGCGACCCCTTTTGTTCATTTCGCTGAATGGCATCAGGGCTCTACCGCGCCGCTTGATCAAGAGGCTTTGGATGAAGAATGGCTGCGTCAATACGAGGCGTTACCTGAGGCGGTACGTGGCCTGTTGAGTTTCGACCATTTCCGGGCACAGGGTGGAGCCATCGAAGAGGATATTCGGGCCGCGGCCCGAAGGCGTCAGGGAGGCAGCCAGGCGCAGTTCGATATCGGATGGATGGGCCAGGGTCGATTGCTACGGTTGTTTCCCTCCGCTCTGTGTTACTACGGCTGGAATCATTTGGCCGAAGGCTTTTCGGGCGTGGCTCTGGTGCTTAACAGTGGCCATGCGAACTTCGCCAGCAGTCGGGAACGGCCCTCGAAGCTTGCGCCGGTTCGCTATGGTGAGCCTTATGCCTTTAAGGTGACATCGGACAACCCTTTTCCGGGACTGCTGGAAGACCACGTTTCACAGCGGGACAACCAGGAATGGCGTCTGCTAATGCCTGTCCGAACGGCGCCCAAGTACCAGGGACAGCCGGTCTTACCGATTGCCAGGGGCATGATCGAAGCCATTTACTGGTCCGTCGCGACCGAAGATGCCACCGTGGAGGCGATTCGCACCCTTGCCAGGCAGGATATGCGTTATAAATCCATCGGTCTGGGGCGCGTTGTTCCCGATGTCCATCGATGGACCCTGTCGCTCTTGCCCGAATAAGCCCTATTCACATCGAAAGCTGGTTGATAAAGGCAGCATGAACTAGCCTGATAAGAGCTATGACTGCCATGCTCTGCTTTGGCGGAGTTGAAACGAGATATCCTGGGAACCAAGCATGTACAAATTGAATTTCCTGATCGCCGACGATGCCGGTTTTATACGTGATCTGGTCAAGCGGGCGCTGAAAAGCCAGTTTACCCAGTGCCAGATTGATGAAGCCGTCAATGGTCGTAAGGCTCAGTCCCTGATCAGCAAAAACCGGTACGACTTGATACTGTGCGATTGGGAAATGCCGGAAATGTCCGGTCTTGAGGTGCTGGAATGGGTGAGAGACCGGGAGCTGGAGGAAAGCATCGATAAGACTCCCTTTATCATGGTGACCAGCCGTGGTGATAAAAACCATGTGATCAAGGCGGTCGAGGCCGGTGTCAACGACTATATTGGCAAGCCATTCAGTAACGACCAACTGTTAAAGAAAGTTTTCAAGGCTCTTTCGGTGAATCATAGAGAGCTTATCCGTTCGATTCTGAAAGGACGTGCGGCCATGGCTAAACCTCAGGGGAATGGTCTGAGCGAATCGGCCAGCCTGTTGACCGGTGGTGCCTCCGGCGCCGGGCAGGCGCGACCGGCTCAGCCGAGCCCGGGAAGTAGTGCCAGTCTGCTGACGGGTTCCGGGGTGGCGCAAAGAGAGTCGGGCCGCACTCCAACCCGCAAGTCCATTGGGAAAGTCCTGCTGCGGTCCTCCAAGGCCAACTGGGCCGGGATGGTGCGGAACCTGACCCTGACCGAAATCGCCGTTCAAATCACCTTTGAAGAGGTGCCGCCGCCGGGGCTGTTGGATCAGGTGGTGGTCGATTTGCAGGTGCCGGATCAACCCGAAGCCCTTGCCCGCATCAATGGGTTTGTCACCCAGTTGGTGTTGAAAGACCGATCACTGGATTGCCGCACAGCCACCCTGGGCGTGAAGTTTGTTGACGACGATCCAGACAAAATGGCGATATTAAGCCGATTGGTTACCGGAAACGGTTGAGGATTCTTCCATCGGCAAGAGCCGATCGCGGGGAAAGCAGCAGGTGAAGACCGAGCCGCGTCCGGGAATGCTGGAGATATCCAGCCGCCCCTGATGATGCTGCAGAATATGTTTGACGATGGCGAGACCAAGACCGGTGCCGCCGCGCTCGCTGGAGCGGCCAGGGTCCACCCGGTAGAAGCGCTCAGTCAGGCGGGGGATATGACGGGAGTCGATGCCGATGCCTTCATCTCGAATGGAAATAAACCCACCGGCGGTGGACTCATGCCACTGCAGTTGGATATGGCTGCCATCCGGACTGTAATTCACGGCGTTGTAGACCAGGTTGCTGATGGCGGAGCGTAATTCTTTCGGGTCGCCCTGTAACGCTGAGCTACCGTTGATGCGCACTTCTATTTGGTGACCGCGTTCCTGGGACAGTTCGCGGGCGTCCTGAGCAATGGATTCGAGGAAGTCCGGGATATCCACACGTTGCCTAACAGATTGCTGTACTTCGGCATCCAGGCGAGTCAACACCAAGAGGTCGTTCACCAGGTTGTCCATTCGCTGAGTCTGGTCATTCATGCTGTTCAATGCTTTCTGCAGCGCCGGTGGCAGATCTTCACTGAAATCCAAAATCGATTCCAAATAGCCTTTCAATACGGTCAACGGTGTTTTCAGCTCGTGGCTGGCGTTGGCCACAAAATCCTGGCGCATCTGTTCCAGCTGGCGAACCCGTGTTGTATCCCGAATCAACAGCAGGCGTTCACCCTTGCCGTAAATCGTCATGGAGATATCGAGATAGCGATCCGGGAAGGCGGGGTTCTCCATTTGAATGGTGTCGCGCACTTCGCGGCTGTTATAAAACTTCAGAAAAGCCGGTTCCCGCAGCAGGTTGACCAGGAGCTGGCCTTCGTCCTGCTGGCGCAGTTTGAGCAGTTCACGGGCGGATTGGTTCCACCATTGCAGGGCGCCGTCACGGTCCAGCAGTATCACTCCGTCGCGCAAGGCCTCGGTGGAGTTTTGCACACGATTGATGACATTGCGGTAATGGCGGATTTTCTTGCGATGGTTGCGCTGCACGCCGTACAGGTGGTCGAACACCATGCCCCAGAGGCCCTGGGCGTCGGGCGGTTCGGTTTTGGCGCCCTTGCGCAGCCAGAGAATCAGCCGGCTCTGTTGGTACAGCTGCCAGCCGAGTACAAAACTGACCGCGAGAAACAGCACTGGCCATAAATGCCCGACCCAGAGTCCGAATAGGGCGGCGACGGCCAGTAACAGGAGAAGGTTGCGGTAGTAGGAGCGACGAATATCCCGAATCATGAAGCCGATTGTGCCGAAACTTTGGCAGAGAAGCGATAGCCGGTGCCTCGTACGGTTTGGATCATGCCTTGATAGGGTTCGCCGAGTGCCTTGCGCAGCCGTCGGATGTGAACGTCGACGGTGCGTTCATCCACATAGACATTGCCGCCCCAAACCTGATCAAGCAGTTGCGACCGGGTATAGGCGCGTTCCGGGTGGCTCATGAAGAACTGCAGCAGCCGGAATTCGGTCGGCCCCATATTGAGTTCACCTTCGGCGGTGGTGACGCGGTGGCTGTTGGGGTCGAGCTGCAGGCCTTGGATGTCGATGGGTTCTTCGATGCCAGCCGGGGTGGTGCGGCGCAGTACGGCTTTTAGACGAGCGACCAGTTCGCGTGGCGAGAAGGGTTTGGTGATGTAGTCGTCGGCGCCGGCTTCGAGGCCGGTGACTTTGTGGTCTTCCTCGCCTTTGGCGGTGAGCATGATGATGGGGATTTCGGCGGTCATGGGGTCTCGTTTGAGACGACGGGCGAGTTCAACGCCGCTGACGTTGGGCATCATCCAGTCGAGCAGGATGAGGTCGGGTTTTTGGTCGACCACCAGGCTGTGGGCTTCGGTGGCGTCGGCGGCTTCCAGGGTTCGGTAGCCTGCCATTTCAAGGGCGGCGGCGATGACTTCGCGGATGGCGGATTCGTCGTCAACGATCAGTATGCTGCGTGAGTTCATCGTTAACTCCAGCTGTCAGTAATGAGGCTCAGTCCTTATTTAACGCCCCAAGAATGACAGGAGTGTTACAGTTTTCATCATATTGTCAAAATTAGGGTGGATTGTGGTTGAACCCGCAGCGTCGACCGAGGGCTCCCATGGAGGGTCGTCGTGAATATGTCCCTATAGACTAGGCCGCAGCATCCTTGCTGCGGACTTCCCTCCATGGGAGCCCCCGGTCGACGCTGCTAGCCAGTGTTTGTACCATTACCCAAACAGTGCTAAATCCAATACCGCCCCCACAAACAAAGCCATTCCCGCCCAATGATTATTCAGAAAGGCTTTAAAACAAGGGTCGCGTTCACGCCCACGGATCAGCCACTGCTGGTAAAGGAAGCAACCACCGGCCACGGCCAGTCCCAGGCTCCAGAACCAGCTCAATCCCGCCTGAATACCCAGCATCAACCAGCTCATCCAGGTGAGCCCCTGTAATACACCTATCATCAGTCGGTCGGCGTCGCCGAAGAGAATGGCGGTGGATTTGATGCCGATCTTCAGGTCGTCGTCGCGGTCTACCATGGCGTAGAGGGTGTCGTAATGCACCGTCCACAGGATATTGGCGGTATAGAGTAGCCAGGTGACTTCGGAGAGCGGTGCTTCGACGGCGGTGTAAGCCATGGGGATGGCCCAGGAGAAGGCGGCGCCGAGAAAGACCTGCGGCAGGTAGGTGTAACGCTTCATGAATGGGTAGAGCGAGGCCAGGAAGAGGCCGCCGAAGGACATATAGACGGTGGTGGTGTTGGTGAACAACACCAGGACGAAGGCGCTGAGGGCGAGGATGACAAAGAGCATCAGTGCTTCGCGTTCGCTGACCAGGCCGCGGGCGAGGGGTCTTTGGTTGGTGCGTTTGACGTGGCCGTCGAGGTGGCGGTCGGCGTAGTCGTTGATGACACAGCCAGCGCTGCGCATGAGGACGGTGCCCATGACGAATATAAAGACCAGATGAATGGGCGGTAGGCCGTCCGCGGCGAGCCAGAGTGCGGTCAGGGTGGGCCAGAGCAGTAAGTAGATGCCGATGGGCCGGTCAAGACGGGTCAGTTTCAGATAGTGTGGCAAGGCGTTGGTGTTCATAGCGAATCAAGTCTTCCAGAAAAAATTCGGTAACCATCAGCGGTTGGCCCTGGAGCCGGTAGCGGGCACGCCGCCCCCAACCGACCGGGGTTTGGGTCACTTCGAGTGAGTCTTTGGTGACGCCGGGGGTGGTGAACAGCAGTTCCCCCAGGGGCCGGGTGTTGAGGCGGGTCAGTTGTCCCAGACCATTGCGGAGGCTGTGTTCGGGTACCAGGGTGTGGGCCATGACCCAGGGCTGATCCCCATCACAGAGGCGGACCTTGCGCGACCAGTAGCGTTTTGGACCGGTACCGGAATCGAGCTGGCTGATGGGTGGGTTGATCAATAAATGGCGCTCGTCGATGACTTCCACGCGAAATTTTGGGGAACGTTGTCGCAATGCCTGGGTCAAACTGCCAGGCAGGTGAATCCAGTAGCGGTAAGCCGGGGGGATTTTGGGCTGGGCCGTTGGCACCGCTTTCCATTCATAATGGCGAGTGTCGGGGTCGAAATCCAAGGCGATCACGGGACGCTGGGAATGAGGCGGCCAGTGTACTGGGGGGCTTGGTGGAATGCCAGTCTGGGTGTGGAATGGGAGACGCTTGATGGGAGATGCTTGACGCTAAGAGAGTGTGTCTGTGGTCATATTCGCGTCTCCCGTCCAGCATCTCCCGTCCAGCGGTCCTATCGCCAAGTCAATAATCACCTCGGATAGCTTGCTTTTGGCGGCGCCTGCCATTAGTTTTTGCGGCCCGGCCGCGTTTCCCCTTCATTGATCTGAGGACCGACATGAGAAAATGGCAATGCATTGTCTGTGGTTTTATCTATGACGAAGCGGAAGGTTTGCCTGAGGAAGGCATCCAACCCGGAACCGCCTGGGAAGATGTCCCCCAAGACTGGTTCTGCCCGGATTGCGGTGCCAGTAAAGACGATTTTGAGATGATAGAAATCTGATGGCCATTTCATCGCAGCCTTCGTCGCTGGTGATTGTCGGCTCCGGGCTCGCCGCCTACACCCTGGCTCGGGAATGGCGCAAGCAGGACTCGACCACTCCGCTGACGATTGTGACCGCCGATGACGGTGCCGGTTATTCCAAGCCCATGCTGTCCAATGCGTTTGGCAAGGGGCAGTCTCCGGACGACCTGATCCAGCTGAGTGCGGAGCAGGCGGCGGAACAATTTCAGGCTCGCCTGCTCACCCATACCCGGGTGACTCATATCGATCCGGCTACCCAAACGCTCCAACTGGACCAGGGCGAGGCCTTGAGCTGGGGTAAGTTAGTGCTTGCTCTGGGCGCCGAGCCGATCAAAGCGCCATTGGAAGGGGATGCGGTGGACCGGGTGATGAGTATTAACACCCGTCTCGACTTCCAAGCCTTCCACACCGCCTTGAGCGACCGCAGGAAGGTGCTGATCATGGGGGCTGGACTCATAGGCTGTGAGTTCGCCAATGATCTGGCCAGCGCCGGGTTCGAGGTGGATGTGGTTGCCCCGAGCGAGACTCTGCTGGCCGGGCTGGTGCCTCCTCCCATCGGGCAGGCTCTTCAGGGCGCGCTGGAAAAACTCGGTGTGCGGTTTCATTTGGGCCCGTTGGTAAGCCGGGTGGATCAAGGTAAAGATGGCACCCTGGCGGTTCGCCTGACAAATGGCCAAAATCTTCCGGCCGATGCCGTATTATCCGCCGTAGGTTTGCGCCCCCGTCTCGATCTGGCACGTGCCGCGGGGTTGGAGTTGAATCGCGGCATCAAGGTTGATAAGTACTTACAAACCTCAAAAGCCAATATTTATGCGCTGGGTGACTGTGCCGAGGTGGAAGGGCAGGTGCTGCAGTTTGTTATGCCATTGATGAATTCGGCCCGGGCTCTGGCGAAAACGCTGGCTGTCGAACCCACTCCCGTGCACTGGCCTGCGATGCCGATCACTGTAAAAACTCCGGCCTGTCCTGTGATCCTGTACCCACCTCGGAAAGGTGGGGCATGGCAAATTGACGGCGAGGACGCTAATCTAGCGGCGGTGTGTCGTCAGGGCGGAGCAGTCACCGGTTTCGCCCTAAGTGGCGAACGAGTCAAAGAACGTAATACCTGGTTGAAAGCGGTCCCGCCGCTATTGGCAACCTGATAACCCTCGCGTATGCTGAAAAAGTCTCGCGGAACACGATAACTAAGAAGGATAGTCTTATGCGTAAACCTGAACTGGCTGCTGCTATTGCCGAGAAAGCGGACATCTCCAAAGAAAAAGCCAACGAAGTTTTGAATGCTGTATTGGATCAAATCACCAACACCGTGGCGAAGAAAGAATCTGTTACCCTGGTTGGCTTTGGGACTTTCGAAGCTCGCGCCCGTGCTGCTCGTACCGGTAAAAATCCCCAGACCGGCGAAAGCATCCAGATCCCCGCCAGCAACACCGTTGCCTTCAAGCCGGGTAAGGCACTGAAAGACGCGGTTAACTGATTATTACCGGCGGTATAACCGGGCATTAACCGATTTATCGTCAAAAAACGGGGCTTTAAGCCCCGTTTTTTGTGGGTGACATTCAGCAATGCACCCCAACGCTTGGCACGACCCCTTTCCGTCGCCAAGATGCGCACTCTAGTTTGCTTCACAAGGTTGGCTCTATGAAATTGCGCCTGTTGCTTTGGCTGATGGCCATTCGTTTCCGTCGTGCTGTGCGCCGGAACCCCGCTTTCCGGGATTACCTGAAAGACAACGACCGTACCATTCAATTCACCACGGAAAAGCAACGAGTGGCTCGATATCTGGCATTTCGGGACCAAAAGTTGCGCAGCCGGGCCGGTGAAACCCCGCAGGCCGATCTCACGCTGCGCTTTGTCAGCGCCGCTATCGGCTTTCAGACACTCTGGTCAATGGCCACCGGTAAGGACAGAAATGCCGTCATGCGTGCCATCCAAGACAAACAACTGACCGTGGAAGGGGACCCGATGGTTCTGATGTGGTTCCAGAAGAGTGTGAAGTATTTGCGTTGAATGCTGAATGCTTAACGGGAGACGGAAGACGCTTTAACTCTGCATCTCCCGTCTCCCATCCGGCGTCCAGCGTCACTAAACATACCCCAACGGCAAGTCTGTCTTATCGACCACCCGTCTCAGTACGAAACTGGAATGCACACCGGACACGCCCGGTATTCGGGTGATGCGGTTCAGTAACAACTCCTGGAAGACGTCCATATCCGGTACCACGGCTTTGAGCATGTAGTCCGCATCGTGACCGGTAATGATGTAGCACTCCTGAATCTCCGGGCATTCACTGATACGGCGATGGAACTCGTCGAACCGTTCGGGAATGTGGCGGTCCATACTGATCAGAATAATGGCCGTGAGCGATAACCCGAGTTTTTTGCGTTCCAACAGGGTCACCCGTTTGAGGATAACACCCGACTCTTCCAGTGCCCTCACCCGCCGCAGACAGGGGGAGGGCGACAGTCCGACACGTTCGGCCAGCTGTTGATTGGTCAAGCCGCCGTCCTCTTGCAGGCATTCCAGTATTTTTCGGTCTATCTTATCGATTCTGGCGAGTTTGTCAGTCATGGTGAAATTTTCAGCCTTTATTTCTTGTTTGTATGGCAGATAGTAGCTTAATCGGGTTGTATTAGGCCAACTTCGCAAACACCTTGCGCGTCTTCCGCTATAGACTGTTAATCGTTGCTCAGACAGTCAGGCACTATCCTGCTTCACTGTCCCTTCAGCCCCGCCCACAAGGCAGGGCCTCGCAGCCGGTTATCCTCCCGCTGCCGAGCCGGTCAGATCCCGGATATCCTCCGAGAGCTGATCCTGGCGGGTCCGAGCATTGCTCGCCCGCCACCTCCTTTTGCTGTTCAAACCCAACGACAGGCTAAACAGGCCATTCAAACTGGCTAACAAGGACACGACCATGAGCTTTGATCATCGCAAATACCGTCCCTTCGCCCCCATCCGCAAGACTGATCGTCGCTGGCCCGACCAGTTGATCGAGAAGGCGCCGCTCTGGTGCGCGGTTGATCTACGGGATGGCAACCAAGCTCTGGTCAAACCGATGAACGTGACCCAAAAGCAACAGCTGTTCGACTTACTGGTCGACTGCGGGTTCAAGCAAATCGAGATCGGTTTTCCGGCCGCGAGCCAGCCGGATTTTGATTTTTGCCGGAAACTGATCGAAGAAAACCGTATCCCGGATGATGTCACCATTCAGGTACTGACCCAGGCGCGCCCGGAACTGATCGAACGCACCTACCAAGCCCTGGAAGGGGCTCCGCGTGCCATCGTGCATGTGTACAACTCAACCTCGACCGTGCAGCGGGAGCAGGTGTTCGGACAGGATCGGGAGGGTATCAAAGCCATCGCCGTTCGCGGGGCCATGGAAGTCCAGCGTCATGCCGAGCGTTTTCCGGATACCGACTGGACCTTCCAATATTCCCCTGAAAGCTTCACCGGCACCGAGCTCGATTACGCGGTGGAGGTTATTGATGCGGTGAACGCGGTTTGGGAACCTTGGAACGGACGAAAGGTGATTATTAATCTGCCCGCCACGGTAGAGATGGCCACCCCCAACATTTTTGCCGACCAAATCGAGTGGGTGTGCGACAACGTACAACATCGTGAGCATTTCCTGATCAGCCTGCACACCCATAACGACCGTGGCTGCGGTGTCGCCGCCGCAGAATTGGGGATTATGGCCGGTGCGGACCGTATTGAAGGCACCTTGTTGGGCAATGGTGAACGTACCGGCAACATGGATCTGGTTACTATGGCGATGAATCTGTATTCACAGGGTGTCGACCCGGAGTTGGATCTGTCCGATATGGCGAGAATCATCCGGACTGTCGAGTACTGCACCGAGATTCAGGTACACCCCCGTCATCCTTATGCGGGCGAGTTGGTCTTCACGGCATTTTCCGGCAGCCATCAGGATGCTATCCGCAAGTGCCTGAAGCAGCGTGAAGAAAACGATGTTTGGAACGTGGCCTATTTGCCCATCGATCCGTCGGATCTGGGGCGTCGTTATGAGGAAGTGGTGCGCATCAACAGCCAGTCCGGCAAGGGGGGCGTGGCCCATGTCCTGGAGCGGGATTACGACATCACACTACCGCGTTGGCTGCAAATCGATTTCGCCAAGGTGGTTCAGCGTGCGGCCGAAGCCAGTGGTGACGAGATCGACTCGCACAGCATTCACAAACTGTTTGAATCCGAATACCTCGCCATCCCTCAGGGGTGGCGCTTGCATACCTATGATCTGCACCGTACCGATGATGGGGTTGAAGCCCAGGTGAACTTCGGTGAGGCAGGTAACCAGGGGCTGTTGCAGGGTTATGGTCAGGGCGCCGTTGAAGCACTCGCCCAGGCGTTGGAACAACAATTCAAGATGACATTGAAAGTGGATGCCTACGATGAATTCGCTTTGAGTGAGGGCACCAATGCCAACGCTCTTGCCTGCTTGAAAGTCATGGTTGATGGCACACCCGTCACTTCGGCTGCCCTGGCGGAAGATACAACCACTTCCACTTTACAGGCCTTGTTGACGGCCGTTGGTCGCTACCAGGCCGCAAGTGTGGAAGCCAAGGCAACAGCCGGTATTGAAGCCCCGGCGCTTTAAGCCCCTTTCGGTAAACCGAGCCGATCATCAATCCTACCCTCCGCGGGTAAACGCCCGCGGCGATTCTTCTTACTCAAGTTTCGGAGTTCGCGGTTTAATACGTTGCCCAAATCCGCCCCGGCTGTCAGGTAGGCTCCTCAAGGGTCGGCATGAACCCGTCCATGGGGCCTGGATCGCAGCATCCTTGCTGCGAACCACCCTTGATGAGCCTACCTGACATCCGGTGCTCACTTTTACGAGCGAACTCCGAAACTTGAATTCTTAGTTGCGCCCGTAATAGCGGGGGCGTTTAAAACGGAAGAAACCGTTTTCCTCCTCCAGTCGGATGGTCTTGGCTTCGTGACCGAAATACTCTTGTCGCAGGGCCTCCAGCGCCTTTTGTTGCTCTTTGCCTTCGAGCCTGGAAACCAGCTGTTGGCGTTCCGCCATATAACGGTTGCCTCTTTCCCAACGCTGGTTTTTCTGGGCGTCTCTTTCCCGCAGTCGCTCGATTTGTTCCTCGCTGTAACCCATCTGGCGACGCACCCTGTCAATGGATGCCTGCCGTTCCTGAGAAGACATTTCCGCAAGGTCTTGTTGCACAGAGTTGAGACTGAAGAATACCTCGGTGATCATGCCACCGTTTTCAAGAATATAGGCTTGCTCGGTATCAAAGGTGGCTGACAGTTCGGTATTGAGTTGGTACAGCTTTTCGTCCAGCCCTATGGTCGTATCTTCGTCCAGCCGGGACAATATTTGCTGCACCGCCTGCTGTTTATTCGCCAGGCGTGAACGTTCGTCGGCCCAGATTAAGTCGGCGTCGTCGCCAAAGAGTTCACGACGTTTTTGCCAAAGCTTACCCTGGCGCTCAAGAGGAGTGAGTTTCGATAAAGCCAGGTGTTCGGTAGAGAGCCATTCATTGTATTCATGTAAGGTGTCGATGAGGCTAAGTATCGCATCTGCTCGGTCTGGGAACGCGAGGACCAGAGCCTGTTCGAAGTAAAAAGCTCCCTGAGCCGGGAAGCGTTTGAGTACTTCTTTTCTGATCAGGTAAAGCCGGGCCTGAACCGCGACTTCGTCTATTCGGAGGCCAAACTCCTGTTTTATTTCCCGAGCCAAAGTTGTAATGAAAGTGGATCCTTCGTCAACTACTTCAGGGCCGGTTGGCGGCAGGTGTTTTTGAGTGGCTTGGGTGGATGAATGCGTGCTAGGAGACAGAGTGGCCTGCGAAGGTTTGTCGGCTGCGAAAGACCACCAACCGTAGCCTGCGGCAGCAACAACCAATGCTGATAAAGTAATCAGAGTGAGCATTCGTGCCATGAGTACGCCCTTCTTTTAACAGGAGTGCACAAAAAGTGGCTGAATCCTACGCACTCGTGGCGAATGCGCAGGGTTTGCATCCAACATCTTTAAAAGCCTTAAATACCGAGCTTTCGGGTTACAGCAACGGCTCCAGTACTGGCCATGTCAGATCCGCCAGTTTCCTTGATCCTTGTGAGTTTGGATGAATGCCATCGAGGATAATATCGTCGTCATTGATTACGGAGCGAGGATCGACGAACGTGCAATCCACAACGGAAAAATCACAGGCTTGACTGAGGCGCATGTCACCATAATCGATAGCCTCTTCCATGCTGTCGAGGAATAGTAAGGCGTTTTTTGTGTAGTAATAACCGACATACACTACGTTCTTCACATCGTCGGCATACATCTGATTCAGAAGGTTCACTGCTTCGACATAGACATCGTCAATGTGCTCCTTGCAGCGCTGACTCAGGTGCCCGAATTGGTACCATTGTGTCTTGCAGTTGTAAGGGTCGAGCATGATGGCCGGAATCAAAATGTCGTTTCCACCACCATCCATGAGCACGGTATCGATTTCCGGGAAGTCATCCTTGGCGATGGCGTATTGATCGACAATTGAAGTGGCAATCAAGCCCCCATCCAACTCGGCGCCGGACAACGTATACCGCCGAAAAGACTCGCCAGCGTATTCTTCGAGGTTATCCTGTAGCTTGCCGGACAACGCGAAAATCGAATCGCCGATGGCGATAACACGGTCGTTGTCTGCATCGGAAACCCGGGAGTTACTGGCCAGCCCACCGGGACCACCGCACCCTACCAGTATCGATGATATCAATACCAGTAGAACGGATTGCACAGCATGGCGTTTTAGAAGGGTCCTCGCCTTGAGACCAACAGCATTCGTTATTGTTTTCA
Source organism: uncultured Saccharospirillum sp. (assembly GCA_965652395.1). Classification (GTDB taxonomy): domain Bacteria; phylum Pseudomonadota; class Gammaproteobacteria; order Pseudomonadales; family Natronospirillaceae; genus Saccharospirillum. Next base: position 103,465 of record CBFGUW010000010.1, read on the forward strand.
TCTGTTTGCTTCCATTATGAGATTGTTTTTGTGTTGGATGCAGGGCGAGAGTAGCAAGGGCGGAAAGTGGAGGTGTGATAAACGCCACAAAGTGATGAAATTTACTTTGGGCGTTGAATTGGCCGCACAATTGGTTGTTAAATGGGCAGTACTTTTAACGAATCGTTGGTAAATTCAGACCAGTTTCCGATAAACACCGTCGAAATAGAGCAGCGGGTTTGAGTCGGTCTCGGGGACGATTACGTTGTGGATCTGACCTATTACAACATTATGAGTGCCATACCGGTGTAGGCTGTCCACCGAGCACTGAAAAATAGCGTGGGCGTCCAACAGAAAGGGTGGCTCGTTTTCAGAGCGCCACCACTCTCCCGTATCGAATCTGACATCGGCCCGGTCCCGTCGGGAACAGACGATTGAAACGTCTTGATGGTGTTGACCGAGTACGTTGATGGTAAACCCCTGGCCGAGACTCAGAGCTTTGTTGATCTCTGTTGCTGTGTTGACGCACACCAATAAAGACGGTGGGTTGTCGGAGAGAGAAGTGACGGAGGACACCGTCATGGCGTATTCACGCTCGTCATCCCGTGTGGACAGCACAGACACGCTGGTTGCCAGACGTCTCATCCCGGTTTTCATCGCTTCGGCCATGGCCAGTGTCATCGGCGTGATCCTCCTTGAGGTCAACGCAGGGCTTGGCCCTGCGTTGGTTATTGGTGGTATTGATTAGGCTTGGGTGTCAGCCGCAACGTTGAGGTCGGCCTCCACCTCGCTAGTGTTGTCGAGATCCACGCCGGGTGCGCTGCGTCCTATCAGGAAGACCATCAACATTAAGGCGGCGAAACCGGCGATGGTGTAGGACATGGCCAGCACCTGGAGGTGGTCGTACAACAGCGATGCCACAGCCGTGGATACGAATGCGATGGCCGTGGTCAGAAAGCCCATAGAGCTGGCGCAACCACCGGAACGTTCATGGAAGCAACGCATCAGGTAGGCGGAACCAGTGGGTACCAGAAAGCCGTTTCCGAAGGTAACCAAGGTGAACGGTGCAATGATTTGCCAGGCGGATGTTGCATTGATCAGCAGGGTGGTGACGGTCAAGGCGATGGCGCCGCACACGGCGAGGGTGACGCCCACATTCATGGTGCCGGCATCGCCCAGTTTTCCATAGAGGCGCTTGGCGACTTCGGTACCGGCGATGAAAGTGAGGGCGATGGGCAGATACATTAAACCAATTTGGTTGGCGGTGTAGCCCAATTCTGAGAAAACGAAGGGGATCATGGTCAGGAAGACGAGGTAAAGCGTTATTCCACAGGAGATAGCGCAGGCATGGCCCATGAAAAACCGGCTTTTCAGGAAGTGGCCATAGCTGCTGACGACGGCGGGAAACGAGAAGGGTTTGCGGGCTTCGGGGTTGAGCGATTCTTTATACACCAGTGCGGTCCATGCCATTAGCAGTACCGCCATGCCGATCAATACCCAGAAGACGCTCTGCCAACCGGCGACTTCGGTGAGGTAACCTCCGACCAGTGGTGCGAGAGCGGGTGAAAGTCCGCCCATGGCCATGATCATTGAGAAGAACTTTTGCACGTCGTCGCCTTTGAACAGGTCGATGATCATGGGTTGCCAGAGGATGTAAGCGGCGCAGATGCCGATGGATTGCACCAGGCGGAATATCAGAAACTGGGTGATAGTTTCGGCGTAAACACAGCCAAGGGTGCCGACCAGAAACAGCACCAGGCCGGTCAATAGGGGTTTTTTGCGGCCGATCTGGTCGGACAGTGCGCCGTAGATCAACTGAGCGATGGTGAAGCCTGCCATATAAATACTGAGTGATAATCCCACCATACTGGCTTCGGCGGTGAAGTAGCCGCGAATGTTGTCGAGAGCGGGAAGGTACATATCGGATGCGAACAGGCCGATTACCGATAGCATGGTTGCATAAATCAAAAAGAGAGTCCTTGTAGCGCCAGTCATCCCTTAGTCTCCTGTGTCAGTGGGTTTTTTAGTCAGTGGTCCGCAGCGGTTGGCGGGGTATCTCATGTGGGGTCGCGCGGGATGCCGCCCACTCAACCCGTCCATGGGGGCTTGGCTTCAGCATCCATGCTTCAGACATCCCCACATGAGATACCCCGCCAACCACTGCTCGCTATGTGGTTACGCGAAACGATTACCACGTAACCGGCAAGGCTTTCAGTCCATACAACACCATCTCGTCGCGGTACTGCAGTTCATCCTGTGGAACAGCAACGGCAATGCTGGGAACGCGCGTGAAAAGTGTGCGAAACGCGATGGACAGTTCCGCCCGGGCGAAGTGCATACCCAGGCATTTGTGTATGCCATGGCCGAAGCCGAGGTGGTGTTTTTCCTGTCGGTTGATGTTGAAGGCGTCGGGTTGGTCGAATCCGGCTTCGTCACGATTGGCTGAATTGATCATCAGTACAACGCCTTCGCCCGCTTTGATCTGTTGGCCGCCGATTTCCATGTCGGCTGTGGCGGCGCGGGGCAGGCCGGCATGGTTGATTGAGAGATAACGAACCAGCTCGTCTACCAGGGCGTCGCCTTTGGTTTCGTCGGTGAGAAAACTGTCGAGTTGGTCCGGGTTGTTAATCAAGGTGACCACACCGAGCCCCATGGCGAGGGCCATGGTGTCGTATGCGCTTAGCAGAAGGAGGGCGGCGAGGCCGACCAGTTCCTGATGGCTGGGTTGCCCTTCCTGACGTGCTTTGTCGATCAGTCGGCACAACAGGTCGTCACCACCCTGTTGCTCTTTTTCGGTGACGATTCGGTCGAAATAACCCATTAATTCGATGGCGGCTTTTTCGGCGTCTTCCGATGTGCTGGTGCGGTCCAGTACGGTATCGGTCAGTCGTTGTACGTAGGAATGGTCTTCCAGCGGCGTGCCCAGCAATTCACAAATGACTTTGGCGGAAACCGGAATGGCGAGCGCCTTGATAAAGTCCACCGGTGCTTGCTGAGTCAGCATCCAATCCAGTTGTTCGTCAAAAATGGCCTGCATTCGAGGTTTGAGTTTTTCGACGTGGGCGTTCAGGAAGTCCTGGGTGACGGCTTTGCGCAGCCGGGTATGGTCGGGTGCATCGGCCTGCAGAAAGAATCCGGGTGGTGGTGGCACTTCACCGGTGATGTAGGTGGGGTAACCCGGTGTGCGGGGGTCTGAGCTGAGTCTTCTGTCGACCAGGGCTTTGCGCACGTCTTCGAAACGGGTGACCAGCCAGGCGAAATCGCCGCGTGGCGTTTTAACGCGGATGACCGGTTGCTCTTCGCGCAGCCGGGTGTATTCCGGAGGTGGATCGAACGGGCAGGTTCTTTTCTCCGGCATGGCTTCTAGGTGAGGGCATGAGGATGAGTCTGCACCGGGGATCAGGGTTGTCATGTCAGGCTCCTTCCGTCTCTGAGGTGGCGTTGGAGGGTTCCTTGAGAGATTGCACGAACGCGACCAGTTTATTGACCGTTGGGTGATCCCATATCGCAGTGGCGACAATGGGGTGCCCGAGGCGGTCTTCGATGTCGCCTACCAATGCCAGCGCATAGACTGAATCCATGCCATAGTTGGTGAAGCTTTCGTTGGGGTCGATGTCCGTTGGGCTGCGACGACAATATTCCGCGACCCGTTCGATGGTCCATTGATGCAGTTCTGTGTTGTCCTGTGTCATCCGTATTTCCTTATGTTTTTATGGCTGGGTTTAGTTATTAAGCCTTGTGTTCGTTGAGATAGTTATCAACTTCAGTCCAGAAGTGCCTTAGCCGTTCGCTCAGTTCGGGGTGAGACAGAATCTCCTCCTCACTCAGTTCCGGGTTGATAAAAGGCTCGGCGATAGAAGCCCTGGGGCTGCAGGATTCCACCAAAGTGAACCCCATGGTGCGCAATACTTCCTCCAACTGGCTTTGCGCGATGTCGGCTCGGACGGAAACGTTGGGGAAGGCCAGTGGCCGGTCGAGTAATTGGTAATCGGAGACCAGCCAATCAAGTGCGTTTTTCAATACGCCTGACATGCCATGGGCATATTCCGGAGTGGCCAGGACAATCATATCGGACTGGCCCAGGAATGCTTTCCACTCCAAAACGGCTTCGGGTGGGTTCTCGTCGTGATCGACGTTGAAGGGAGGAATGGTTGCCAGATCGCGATAGATTCTGAAATCAATGTGATCGGGGCAGGCCAAAGCCAGTGAGCGAAGATAAAGGGAATTCAAAGAGGCTTCGCGCAAACTGCCTGACACACCAACAACGGTGAATGCTTTACTCATGGGGTCTCCCAGCCTGTTAATGGATGCTGAACAAGGTCAAAACTGGTATTGGCCTTGTTGTGGTCGGAAAAGTGCTCAAAAAGTTTTTGAATTTCGTGTTCCTCCCAACTGTCGCGTGGCAGTTGATTGGACTGTATAAGCTGACGTTTGATCAGGGCGTTGCTCAGCCCGGTGGCCAATGGCTCCCATCCTTGGTTGTGCCATGCCAGGCAGGAGGCGGCGGTTAACAACCCTGCGTAGCGACTGCTCAGTTCGTACAGTCGTTTGGGGGCGGTGGCTGTCAGCTCTGTAGGTTTTATTGCCCGTAAGTCGTCGAAGAACGAGACCTTGGCCTTTTGTAATAGGCTAGCCAGCTCAAAATCTATTCCGGCCGGAGGCTGGTCGATTAGGGCGAGCACCGGGTCGGCCGCTGTGGGGCTGAGTCGCAATCTATCGAAATCCAGTGGATCGAGACGGGCATGGGGGTCGGTCAGCCCGGTCGGCAGATCGGCCATTTCTTTTTTTCTTGCCATCAGGTGCAGCAATGGTAACAGCGTGAGTTGGCATGCGGGGCGACCCACGTGCGCAAAGCCGACGGGTTTGGTATCACGGAATAACTTCTGAAACAGACCATAGGGGCCTTCCCGGCGGTAAAAACTGGCGCCCAATAAGGTGGCAAGTCTATCCATCGCGCTGAGGAGCAAATGGGGCACGGCGATTTTTATGGCGGGTGCATAGAGGCATCCCATTTCCGGGATTGCCTGCAACGAGCGGGCGCCCAGTCGGCTGATGGAATCGATGAGCAGCGTGTCCAGGTAGGCCATTACCAGCTCAAAGCGAGTATTGGAAAATCCACTCAGACTTTTACCGTGCAAATGACGCTGTTGGCAAAACTGGAAGGCCAACCGCAAGGCGCTGTCCAGCGCACCGGCAAACATGCCGGGAATCAATGAGCGGGTTACCTGGAACGATCTCATGGTGGTTTCGAGTGCTTGGCCCGGTGTTCCCAGGATAACAGAGTTCGGCACCTCGACCCGATCCAGTTCGAACCCGCCCAGTTGTATGCCTCTCATACCGACACTGCCGTGACGGTCAAGGTCGGTGAAGGCCCCTTGAGGCAACTGGTCTTTGAACAAGAGTAATTGTGAGTGGCTGCGGCTGCCGGGCCCATCGGAAATGCGTGCGAATATGACGGCGGCTTGGGCGCGTTTGATATTGGTGGTCACTTCTTTTCGGCCGCTCAATATCAAACTATTCTCGGTCGGTTGGGCGTGGAATTCCACGGCCGCCAGATCGTTGCCATGGGCCGGTTCATAATAGGAACAGGCCAATTTCCCGTTGGCTTTAAGCAATTCCGCGATGGCTCTTTTCTGAGTGTCGGTACCGGCGGACCAGATATTACAGCAGGCGATAAATGCCGTACCGGAATAACCCAAACCAAGACAAGGGTCCCGACGATACAAGGCCCGGTACAAATCCATCAGATGGTCCATTTGTCCCCAGCCCCCACCCAGTTCGATTGGAACCAGGTTGGTGGCGAATTTCAACCGGTCGAGCAAAGCTTCGCCCTCCAGCCAGCCGGTGCCTTGCTCATCGGCCGCAAGAACGGAAGCCTGCCAGTTTTGGTCGGGGTGGTCGGCAGTGAAAGCCTTAAATGCATTTTCCAACGTGGCGACGGTGAATGAAGGATGAGTAGTCATTTCAGGCTCCTCCGTCGCTCAGTTGGCTTGCCAATTGTTCTTTGAGTTTGGTTTTCTCTTCGCTTACAGGATGGGCCAAGCCCATTTCTTTTTTAAGCTCGCTGTTGATACGGTTCAGGCAGACAGTCAGCCAGTTCGAGAAGCCAAATTCCTTCTGGTGCGTTTGCTTGTTCAAATAGGTATTCAGGCAGCAGGCACCCATGAAGACCCATTCGTAATTTTCGATAGCGTGGAGTGTGGAAAAGGGCACGTCCGGATGGTTCAACGGAGCTTCGCTCAAGCGGTTTATCACCCGGTCGGTCTCAATGAAAAAAGTATCCAGTTCCTGTTTCAGATTTTCGTCATCCAGCCCGGAGAGTGCAGTATCGATCAGTGACGGGATCGCTTGAACCAGGGAGCACCCCGTCCGTGACAACAGCGTCAGCCGGTCGAATGGAATGCCTTCCGAATCTTTTTCAGGCTGTGTCAACAGCGACAATCCAGCCGAGTCATAAGTGCCATCACGGTAGTTCCGCACCAGGGTATTGATATGAGGCACCAGAGACGCCCGGCTTACCAGTGTGCTGCCATCGAAGATCGGAACGATTTGATGATCTCGGATGCGCTTTTCGAACCGTTCGGAACCGGGCAGGTCGGTGACGAACCCTCGGGCGCCCATTTGCTCTTCCAGCACACTTAACTGTTGTGCAATACGGGAGGGAACAGCACCTTTACAAAGCGCGGACACCACCGAGAGTTCTTCAGGCATGCAATCCGCAACGCGGGCGGCCGTCCAGGTGGTGGTTTCGCTGATCCAGCGGGTGATCAGGGCGTCGGCCAGGGTTTCCCGGACGGTATCGAGATCAATCAGCGGGCGGCCGTATAACCGATGCTCCCGGGCGAACCGCATGACGGTGCCAAGGGCACCATCCAGCGCTCCCAAGGATAAACCGCAACAGGCAATGCGCGTCAGCTGCAGCGCTTTAAGGGTGATTTCCAGGCCAGAGCCAGGCTCGCCTACCAGTGCACTGGCCGGTACCTCAGCATCTTTCAGGCAAATACCGCTGATGTCCGCGCCGCGAATGCCATGGGTTTGAATTTTGTCGACGGGGGCGAATTGCTCGGGTGCCAACGCCGTTTTATCGATCAGGAATAGGCTCAGATTTCGGCCACCCCGGTCATCGGACGTGCGGGCCAAGACAGTGATCGCCCGTCCCCGGGTGGCGTTGTTGATCAGCCATTTCTCGCCGTTGAGTCGCCAACCTGTCGGTGTAACGCTCGCCCGGGTTTGGGTGGACATCAGATCCGCGCCATGATCGCGTTCGGTTAATCCCCAGGCGAGCGCTTGTTGGTTATTAACCCAGTCACAAACCAACGCCTTCTGCAATGTGCTGCCAGCCACCCAGGTGCATACGCTGCCCAGGAAAGTTTTACCGTGGGCGATGGCCAGTGTCAGGTCTAACCCGCCCAGGCACCGCCACAGCTCGGTTAGTTGAGTGAGTGAACCAAGTTTTCCGCCCTGCTGCACCGGAATATAAAAGCGTTGCAGACCCAGCTCCGCCAATTGGTTGAGGGCAGCCTCTGGGAAGGTTTCGTGCATACCGTCGATTTCGACGAGATTGCTCAGTGAAGCCAGCGCTTCGTTGATCTCGGTTATAACGGTTGGGGGTAGGCCATTCATGCGTCTGCGTTCACCTCACCTTTGTCCGACAGTTGCGGGGCAAACCGATCACATACCCATTGGTGCCGGGCTTTGAGCGTCTGTTGCAGAAAGCGTTCTTTTATTTTGGTGCGTTGTATTTTTCCGCTGGTGGTTCTATTGATATCGCCCGGATAAAGCAGCGCCACGGATGACACCGGTGCGCCCCATTCGCGATTGACCCAGAGCCGAATATTCTCAGACAGACTTTGTAAAGCCTCGGGCTCGTAAGTGCCCTGTAATTCGTGACAGATGCCAATGCTTTCCTGACTGTCCGCTTGCGGTAACCCGAACGCTGCCCCGAATTTTCCTCCCAATTCGGGGAACTGCCGGCGCAGGCTGTGTTCGATATCCTGAGGGTAGAGGTTCTTGCCGTTGACGATGATGACTTCCTTGCGTCGGCCGGTAATAAATAATTCGCCCTGCCATAAAAAACCAAGGTCTCCGGTACGCAGGAACGGCCCATCGCCGTTTGACAAATAGGCGTGGAATGTTTCCTTCGTTGCCTTGGAGTTATGCCAGTAACCCTGAGCCACGCTGCCGCCTTGAAGCCAGATTTCACCGATTTCACCTTCGGCCAGAGGATGAAGGTCGACCGGGTCGGCAATGCGCACGTCGAAGTCTCTGGCGAAGCCGCAACTGACTAGGGTTTGACTGAGGCTACTATCGGTTTCAGGTTGAATACGATGCGCCTGCAATGCTTCCCGGTTGGTATTGAACAGAGCGGGCGTGCGTGGTTCCGAGCCGGAGATAAACACAGTGCACTCCGCCATACCATAGCAGGGTTGCATGGCCGTGCCTGAAAAACCGGCGCTGGAGAAATAATCGCTGAAGGCTCGAATGGTATCGGCCTGAATCGGTTCCGAACCGTTGATCAGATAGTGCAGGCAGGACAGATCCAGCTTCTCCAACTCGGCTTCCGGCACCCGCTTGCGGCAGAGGTCGAAAGCGAAATTTGGTGCGCAGCTGTGATTGATGCCAAATTGACTGATCATTTTCAACCAGAACAGGGGGCGTCGGAGAAACTGGTTGGGGGTCATCATGTAGCAGGTGCTGCCGAGGAACAGCGGTGGTAATACCTGCGCCATTAATCCCATATCGTGGTATTGCGGAATCCAACCGCCGAAGCGTGTGTGGTGGGCGTATCCCAACGTTCGTTGAAAACTGTTGGCATTGTGTCGAAGGTTGGCATGGGTCAGCACAACGCCTTTGGGGTTACCGGTCGAGCCGGAGGTGTACTGCAATAAAGCGATGTCTTCCGGTGAAACATTGGTGGTGTTTGCCACGACGTTTTGTCTTTCGACATTGATCGACACTTCGATCAGCGGCAGCGAATGGCCTTCAGACATGATCCATTGCTGCAGAACCCCAGCGTCGGCCGGAGCATGGCAAACGGCTGCCACTTCGGCGTCCTTGACAATGTTCGACAACCGCTGCCGTTGATGGTCGTATTGACTGGGCAAAGGCGTGGGTACAGCAATCATTTTCGCGTAACCGCATGCCAGAAAAGCAACCACGAAGTACTCACTGACCACGGTGGGCAGCAATATGCGGCTGCCACTTGGGTAGTTGTCCCGCAGCTGTGTTGCCAGTGTCAGCGCCGAGTGTCGAAGCACCGAATAGGTCAGCCTATGGTTGGCTGTGTCATCGGTGAGGCTGTTGATCATGACCACCGCGTCTTTATCCGGTGTGGCGCGGCTGTGCAAATCCAGTGTGTCGACTAGAGTCAGGTGTTCCATTGTGTGTGACATCCCATTGATTTTTTATAAGAGTTCCTTTGCGCCTTATTCGTCAGGCAGGACGATTTAAATAACCGATGTCGATAAAGTATGTCAGGTAGCGATCCATCAAGTGCTGGTCCAGAGGTTTGCATTCGATGCCGCTGCCGGCCAAGGCCGCTTTCAGTCGTTCATTTCGATAGATGGGGTAACTGCCTTCGTCACCTGCGTCCTTAGAGGGCGTTTCTTCGCCGAAGAGTGGGAAGAACTTGCTGAGGGCGTTGCCTTCTCCCGCTTCCATGCTGGCGGACAGCCGTTTGTACCATTGCTGATAAGACGTCGGCTCAATCTCGTAGCCAAATTCCCGTGCCATTCGCACAACCTCCCGCCAGTGAATGGCAGGGCTGTCTGTAATGTGAAAGATCTGGTTGCGATGTTGGCCCGAGAGCGCGATGTGGGCGATTGATTTGGCGCAGAAATCCACCGGTGAGATTTCGAGCATGACATCGAAATTCAACTCCGATTTGAGCTGAATACAGCTCTTGATGGCTGCATTGAGATAGGTGTCGGTCGAACAGGCGCCGTTGCTCTGCGCCCCGGTTATTTGACCCGGCCGATAGATGTTGTAGGGAATGCCTCGCTCCCCGGCAAGCGAGATCAACCGGTCCGAGACCCACTTGGTTTGGCGATAGCCGCCCACCAGCCCATCCGGTATTTCCAGGCGTTCCTCGGCGTATTCCGTCTCGCCCGGGTGACCCGGGAAGACGGACAATGAAGACACATAGTGGATGGGTTTGACCTGCGTTTTCCCCGCCAGCCTCAACACTTCCAGCGTACCCAGTACGTTGGTGGGCTTGAGTTGCCGGTAGGGCATTGCATAACTGGAAATGGCGGCGTTGTGAACGATCATTTCCACGTCGTTGCTCAAAGCGGAGTAGTCCGCATGGCTGACACCCAGATAGGGCAGGCCGACGTCACCGGGAATGCCCTTGATACGTTCTTCATCGTCCGGTCTGCGCAGCCCGTATTGCTCCAGGTTGGCTAGTATGCGTTGCAAGGCGTCGGCTTCATGGGCCGCGCGCACGATCACCCAAAGCTGAGCGCGGCTGCGGTCGATAAACTCGCGTAGCAGAAACGCGCCGGTATAGCCGGTTCCCCCGGTGAGAAGAATATTCTGGAAGTGCTCCGTTATGGCGGGTCGGGCATCGGGTTCGGCACCGATGTCTTCCGGTAACAGGGCTTCGGTCAGTAATTCTTCATCGGTCAGGTTTTGCAGGCCGCCCACCACTTTGATTGTTTTCTTGCCAGCGACATGAGCGGTAAGAGAGGCGATGGTGGGTACCTTGAATACCTTACGCAGGCTGATGGGCACATCGAACAGCTTCCGTACCCTGGCGATCATTTGCACGACCGAGATCGAGTCGCCCCCCAGATCGAAAAAACTGTCCTCGATACCGACCTCATCCAGTGACAACAGGTCTTTCCAGATTTGGGCGATCTGTTTTTCCTCGGGCGTTGTCGGTGCTTTTCGTTCCGATTTTCCGGTTTCTACCTGCAACGGCTTCGGCAAGGATTTTCGATCCACTTTGCCGTTGGGTAGTTTTGGCAGGTTATCCATCACGATAAACCGACTCGGAATCATCACCTCGGGCAGATGTTCCCTGCAGAACTCTCTCAGTTCACCGGTGAGTAGACGCTCCACCGAGTCGATATTGGGGTCGTTGATATAGCTCTGTGTCTGTTGGCTCATAGGGTGTTCTCCATCACACCGGATGCCTGTTGAGCATCACCGGTCGCCGGTTTTTTTCGGTTGTCTATCGTCAGTTCGAGGTCGAAACAGTTGAGCCCGCGATCGGGATGGATCAACAGGCGGACCTGGTATCCGAGGTGCTCAAACGACTGTGCCAGAGCTTCCGGGAGCATGGGTGTATCGCTCTGCAGTTCCCACAGGCGCTTTTCGATGTCCCATTTGGTGGCGGCCGGGTCCATGTCTCGTAACAGGGTTTCAATATGCCTGATGCGATCGAGGCGATGGTTGGGCAGGTTGCGAACCACCCATTGTTCAGCTTGCGTTGTCTTAACCCGCTGGGCGATGTTTTCAAGCACCTGATTGGAGAGGGCCGATTCTTCGTTGGTCCACTCGGTTGGTGTTGATTTCTTGTTCCGATGACGGTGGATCACGGCGTCATAACGGAAGTCGTTCAACTCGTTGGCGGCATGTCCGCGTTTGAGTTCAAGCGTGATATCTTGAATGTCTTCGAGCGTCTTGTTGAGCTCCGCGAAATAGGCGGGTGACAGGCAGAGTTCCTTTTCCAGTTTCAGGTGGCGTTGTATCAGAGTGTTGATTTCGCCAACGGTAGTGAGCGGTCCGGCTTTTTCGAACTGAACCTGGGTATGGAAAAGCGCCAATTCATCGAGGCTTCGAATATCACCCAGGAACACCACTCCGGTATCGGTCAGCACCCGGCAGGCTTCGGTCAGCATGTCGGTGAGGTAACGCTCGCTTGGGAAATACTGAACCACGGAGTTCACCAATACCAGATCGGCTCCGGCGTCGGGCAGTTGCCGTAATGCGAGCGCATCGCCCTGAATCAATTGAAGGTGCCTGCCCTCCGCCAACGCCGAAGCGGCGGCGATCTTTGATGCCCGCAGTGCCTCTTCCGATAAATCAATGCCGGTGTAGTGTTCGCACTGGTGAATCAGGCGTCTTAGGTATAAACCCATACCCACGCCGACATCGATGATTTTTTTGGGATGGTAGGCCTCGACTTTGCGTAACGCCTGATCCAGCCATTCCTCCATTTCCTCGACAGGGATAGGGTCGCCGGTGTAACTGCTTAGCCACCCTGCGAAATCCGCAGCACGACCAGCCGGGTCGGGCAGACTGTCCCGTCCGCGATAGGCGTTGTCCCACAGTTGACCCCAATGATTGACCCGCTCCAGGGTTTCGTCACTGTTGAGCGCGCGGCTGTCCGCTTCAACGTAAGCCAACAGCTCCTGGGCGCCCTGATCGTTGGCCTGTAATACAACGGCGACGCTGCGCAGTGCCTCATGACGGGAGAGTACACCCTCGATTTCATCGAGTTCGATGCGATGCCCCCTCAGTTTTACCTGGCGATCCACGCGGCCCAGAAACAGCAGTTCGCCGGTATGCAGCCAACACACCCGGTCGCCGGTGCGGTAATAGAGTTGACCATCATCGAGTACTTGGAACCGCTCGGCGGTCAGATCCGGCCGTTGCCAGTAACCAGCGCAGACCCCGTCACCGCCAATCCACAACTCACCGGGTACGCCGATGGGGGTTGTCTGCCCGGCGGTGTTCAATACCTTTATTTTGGTATTGGCGATAGGGCGGCCAATCGGGATGCGGTTATTGATCAGGCTGTCGGCGGTGACTTGATGAACGCTGGACCAGATGGTCGTCTCGGTCGGGCCGTACATATTGAATACCCGGCCCGGTAGCCGTTCGTTCAATTGAGTGGCGAGCCCCGCCGGGAAGGGTTCTCCGCCAATCAACACTCTGTTGAGGCCACCCATGGCGTCTACCAGTGCCGGGTCCGACATGGCGGCTGTCATAAAGGACGGCGTGCTTTGCATCAGCGTCACCCGATGCTCGCGAATCAGTCGCTCGCAGCTGTAGAGCGCTTGCCGGTGCTCACGCTCGTGTTGCAGGCGCAGATTATTGATCGAGGCGAGCCCGGTCAGGGTATCTTCATTGGAAATTCCGAAATCAATCAGGCTGGCGATTTCATCCACGCCCGCGCTTTGCAGTTGTTGCAGCAAGGGGGCGACACTGTCCGGGCTGCCGAACAGGCCTGAGGTTTCAAAGTAACGATCGACCGCGAGATCCAGAATGGACTCCATATCGTCGCTGTCCATCGCCTCTGGAAAATCGATGCCCATGCTGGCTGTCAGTTGACGCAACAAACCGGCGGATGTTCGCAGATATTCGCGGAACGGCTCCTTGGCGATAGTCTTGGCCTGCTGTTCGTTCGGTAACAGGAAGGTGTGAACCATTAAGCTGACATGACCTTCGCCTTCATGACCGGCGGCTTTCCAGGCGGTTCGATAGGCAGCGATTTTGTCCGTCAGTTCCTGGGTGTCCTGCCCCAGCAAATGGGTCAGTACGTTCAAGCCGTAAGTACCCGCCATTTCAAAGGTGGATACCGCACCGGCAGAGGTCAACCAGATGGGAAGTTCGGTGCGTACAGGGCGGGGATAAATGGAGAGTTCCACTGTTTTCCCGTCGCCGTTGACTCGGGGCAGACTGTCACCACTCCAAAGGGTGCGAAGCTGTTTGAGTTTTTCCAGCATCACGGTTTTGCGGTTGGCGTAATTTTCCGGCGCGAGTGCAAAATCGTTGCTGTTCCAACCGGAGGCGAATGCCAGGCCGACACGGCCTTGTGACAGGTTGTCGACCAGCGCCCATTCCTCGGCCATGCGAATGCTGTCGTGCAAGGGTGCCACTACGCTGCCGCTGCGCAGCTCGATATGGTGGGTGATGCTGGCCAAAGCGGCGGAGAGTACCGATGGGTTGGGGTATAGCCCGCCGAACTCGTGGAAATGGCGCTCCGGTGTCCAGATCGCTTTGAAATGATGGCTGTCGGCGAAACGGGCGGCATCCATAACCAGTTGATAGGCTTCGTGTCGGCTGTCCATGCCACTGGCCGCTCCGAAAAAGAACAGACTGAAATCCAAGGGTCGCCCCTGGTTTTCAGTTTGCTGGTCGGAAAGGTGTTGGATCTGGTTTTCACCGCCGAGTACGACCTTTGCACCCTTCGTCAGGGGCCAGAACATTTCTAGAATGGAAATGTCGAACGAGGCGCTGGTCAGCGCCAGGAGAGTGTCGTCCGCCTCGCAACCAACGGCGTTATCCATACCGGCTAAAAAATTCAGCAGATTGCGATGGGTGACAACGGCCCCCTTGGGGCGCCCGGTGGAACCTGAGGTGTAAATGCTGTACGCCGTCGCCTGAGGGTCCACAGCCCGGTTCAGATTGGTGTTGTCCGCCGAATGGTCCAGGTCGTCTACAGCCAGGTTGACCCTGGCGTTTAATAGCGGACTTATGGCATGTGTGAGTACGGTATCAAGCCCGGCATCCTCAACAATGTAGTTCAACCGATCCAACGGGTATTTCGGGTCGAGCGGCAGAAAGGCCGCACCTACTTTATGAATGGCCAACAAGCTGGCGATCAGCTCAGGGCAGCGGGGTACACAAACGCCGACGGTTTCATTGGCTTCCACTCCGGCGTCAACCAAAGCGCGGGCAGTACGGTTTGCCAGTTGGTTGAGTTGCGAATAACTGAGGTGAGTGTCGAGGTAACTTACCGCAGCTCGTTCCGGTGTACGTTCCGCCTGGTGTTCGAATTGTTGGTGCACCAGTGTCTGGCTGTCGAAACTCAGCTCGGTTTGATTCCAGTATTCCAGCAACCATCGTTCACGCGGCGTGATGAGTTCGGTTGATAAAACCGGCCGAAGCGGATCACGGGCGATCTGACGTAACAGAGTGAGGTAATAGTCGGGCAGGCGTTCGCACAGACAGGGGTCCAGTGTCCCCAGGTCGCAATCGAACCAGAGTGACAGTGTCTGGCTTACCGGGTCCACCAGAAAATTCACCGCCAATGGAAAGTTGGTGTTGGCGACCCCGAACGCGTTGGAAACAACCGACCCTTCACCCCATTGACGATGAAAGTCCATGTAGTTGACATAGCTGTCGAGGTTCAGCTCATTGTCGGTTTCCCGTTGCATGGCGGTAAAGGGATAACGACCAAAAGCATGAGAGTGGTATTCGAACTCAGCGACCTGTTTTGCCAGCCCGATGTAATCCAGATCGTCGAGTGACAGCGACAACGGCAGCGTATTGAGAAAGACACCGATCACTTTGTCGCTGTCCGGGTGATCCAACCGCCCGTTGAATACGCTGCCGGTGGCCACCTGACTGTTACCGGTTATCGCACTCAGCGCCGTGAGGTGAGCGGCTACCAGCAGTGATTTGATTGAACACCGGTGCTTGGATGCGACGGTCATCAACGCATCGTTCAAGTCCCGTGGTATATCGGCGTGGTAAGAACGATGGCTGGTTTGTCCCTGTGTTTCACGCCGGGGTAGTGGTGACGCATCGACACCGGCGGTAACACCCTGCCAAAAACGCCTTGCTTCTTCGTTATTCAGTAACTGTGTTTCGGTGGCGACAAAATCCGCATAGTGACTGAGCGGGGGTTCTGTCTGTATGGGATCGGAATCAAGCAGCCTGTCGTAATAATCGACAATCTCATCGAGCATCAACAGGTCGCTCCAGCCGTCGAGAACAACGTGGTGTTCCACGACGGACACCTGGAAGCGGTCTTCAGCGAGTGCGTGAACGTAAAAACGAAGACCAGGCGCACGATTTAATTCGAAGGTCTGAAACTTGGCGTCTTCCACCCAGGATTGAATAAAGGAGCGCTGCTCGGTTTGATTAAGGTGAGCCAGTGGCTGTTCATAGTAAACCGGCGCTTCTACCTGGGCATGCACCAGTACCAAAGGACGGCTGAAACTGGATAAATCGAAACTGCTGCGCAGCAAGGGGTGGCGTTGCAAAGTGACGTTCAGCGCCGTTTCGAGATGCTCCCGTACCAACGGTCGCTCCAGAGTAAGAGAGGTCACCACCCGGTAAACCGAAGAGCTCTGATCGATCTCAGCCTGATACGCCATCGACTCCTGCATGGCGGACATCGGAAAGGCATCTTCGAGGCCATCCGGCAGGCGCGCGAGATCCTCTTCATTAAGGCTTTCGAAGGGTTCCCTGCGGATGTTTTCGACAGGCTTATGAGCTGACAATTGAGCGGACAGTTGGCGGATGGTCGGGTTGCGGAACAACTCGGCGAGTTCGAAAGTCCAGCCTTGTTGTTCGATGGACGTTCGCACGCGAATCGCCATCATCGAATCCCCACCCAGTGAGAAGAAAGGCGTTTCCATGCCGACCTCGTCAAGGCCGAGTACATCCTTCCAGATGGATTGCAACAGGCGCTCAGCTTCACTTTCCGCCTGGGTCGAATCCTGTTGCCTTTCCGGTACCGGCAGCGCCCGACGATTCACTTTGCCATTGGGCATCAACGGCAGTTCGTTCAGCGGTATCCACTGCGTCGGTATCATGTAGT
The DNA here is from genome assembly GCA_965652395.1 of uncultured Saccharospirillum sp. Taxonomy (GTDB): domain Bacteria; phylum Pseudomonadota; class Gammaproteobacteria; order Pseudomonadales; family Natronospirillaceae; genus Saccharospirillum. Next base: position 119,942 of record CBFGUW010000010.1, read on the forward strand.
CCGGGAGCGTGGTGGCTAATTGGGTGCGGAGATCTGCAACGGCGTTGGTGTCCTGCATCACCAGGTACGCGACCAATATCGGGTTGGGTGTATCGTTTTGGTGAACACATACTACGGCTTGCCGCACGGCTGGTAATACCATTAATGCGGACTCGATTTCAGCCAGCTCGATGCGTAGTCCGCGGATTTTTACCTGGTTGTCCAGGCGCCCCAAAAATTCGAGGCCGCTGTCTTCTGTAAGCACCACGAGGTCGCCGGTGCGATACAGCACCCCTTCGACTCCTTCCACCTCGACAAAACGCTCGGCGGTCAGTTCAGGTTGGTTTACGTATCCCAGGGCCACTTGGGGGCCACCAATATAAAGCTCTCCAGGTACGCCGGGCAGGGCAGGACGCATAGCCGCGTCAAGCACCCACAGTGGTGTGTTGGCGACGGGCCAGCCAATAGGCACCGTAGACCGGGTGGCATCGTCTGGGGAACAGGGCCAGTAAGTGACATCCACGGCCGCTTCCGTCGGTCCATAAAGATTGTGCAGTTCCACCTCGGGCATTTGCTTGAAGGTTTCCCCGACGGTGGCTGGTTTAAGCGCTTCACCACTGCAGAAAATCCGGCGAATGGGGTTGGGGCCTTGTGGAGTCTCCTGAAGAAACAGGTCCAGCATGGGCGGCACAAAATGGAGCGTCGTGATCTCGTGCTGTTCGATGGTCCGCCAAAGTTCTCGAGGGTCTTTATGAGTGCCCGGCGCTGCCATAACGAGCCTGGCGCCGACCAGCAATGGCCAAAAAAATTCCCAAACGGATACATCGAAAGTAAAGGGGGTTTTTTGCAGTACGGCGTCTGTAGTGGTCAGGCCATACTGGTCCTGCATCCACTGAATGCGATTGGCGATGGCGGCGTGGCTGACAGAGACACCTTTCGGCTGACCGGTGGAGCCGGAGGTGAAAATGATGTAAGCAGGCTGGTGTGCTCGTACCTGAGGCAGATCGATCTCGGTGTTGGACTCCGGCTGATCAAGCCATGCACTTCCCAGTTGAATCTGGATCTGGGTATTAATACCCAGGTCCGGTGCAACACTCCAATGTAATATGAGCTGTATTCCCGCTTGTTTAACCTGGTGCTGTAACCGTGCCTTTGGCAGTTCCGGGTCCAGTGGCACGTAGGCGCCCCCGGCTTTTTGGATGGCGAGAATCGCCACCGTCATCAAAGTGGACCGTGTACCAAATACGCCGACAGCTGCACCGGGTTGCATGCCACCGGCCAGTAATCTTTGTCCGTAGGTGTCTGTAATCGCCTTAAGCTGGGCGTAGGCCAGTTGGTATTGATCGCATTCCACGGCTATGGCGTTCGGCGTAAGTTCGGCCTGATGATCGATGCGTATAAACAAGGGTGTTTCGAGATCCCAGTCACGCTGCTGGCCAATCAGCTTATTGGCAAGTTCACGATCTTCTTTCAGCCGCGGAACCGTGGGGATGCCTTTGCTGGACAGGTTTTGGAGAGAGTCTTCCAGGTAAACGGCAAAACGTTCAGCGTGCCGATCCAGTTGGGTTTGGCTGTAGTTCTCCGGATTGGCATCCCAAAGAAAGTTGAGACTCTCTTTGGTCAGGAAGGCATTGATGGTGAGGTCTCCCACCGGACCAGTAGCCAATTGTTGAACGGGAATCTCTGGTCCCGTTAGTGATAGAGCTGATCCAAACGGAAGGATATTCACCAGCGTTTTTGTCAGTTTTTCGTCCCAACCGGCACGGCCCAGTAGGCGGTGCAACTCTTCATTACGAGTTTCCTGGTTGGAAACCGCCGTCGCCATCTGCAATTTTGCATGCGCAATAAGATTGGAAACCGCCGTGGTGTCGTTTGTGTCCGCCCAGTTGGAGAAGTCGAAATCAAGCGGCCATTCATTGGATTGCATCGAGGGCTTGGTGAGCAAGGCCCGTCGTGTACGAGCGCTGACCGGAAGGCCCAGTACGATACGCTCCTGGCCGGTTACCCGGTGCATATATGAAGCGATTAACGTGGTTAGCAGCACCGATTCGGGGACGTTGAAAAATGTCGCGTTGCGCTTGAGGTTGTCCACAACCCGTTTGCCCAGGTTGTACCGGCTTTGACAGAGGCTTTTTGCGAAGCTTGACCGGTTACGGCCCAAGGTTGCCACTTCCTCGAGATTGGCGTAGCGTTGCAGTTCAGACTTTGCCCTGTCGGTTCGACTCAGGTTTTGCTGGCGATTGGCTACGGCTTCGAAATATTCATGATCGGAACTCCAGCCGGAGTCGGAAAGGGAGGCGCTTTGAGCGAGATGTCGGTAAAGCTCTTCAAGTCGCTTCAGCAGTAGGTTTTGACCGAAACCATCCAGCACCAGGTGATGGTATTTAACAAAGAAAATATCCGGTGCCGCATCGATATGCAGGAGCCACTGTTGGTAGAGTGGCAGGCCTCTGTCGAGCTGGAATGGCTTCTTGAATTCCGCCTGAATCCAGTCCATTGCCTGTTCCGTTGTTGCAAACCGGTGGACTTGAGTAATGCGGTGGCTGGGTATGGTAACGGACTGGGTCCATTCGCCGTCGTTGGATTGTAGAGCTACCCGCTGCAGTCGGGACTCCTTTGCCAGCTGGCTGGCCGCAGCCAGTAGAATGGACGTATCAGTTTCCGGTGGTAGTTTGAAATAAAGGGCGGCGTTGAACCGGTAGTTTTCCGTGTCGGCCAATTGTCCGACTAAAATGGCACGTTGTGCCGGTGAGAGCGGAAAGGTTTCAACTGAAGAACCAGGCGCTGTCATTGTGCTTCCCTACTATGAATGTCAAACATCCACCATCGCACAACAAAAGCCGCCTAAACGCGCAGGCGCTTTATCAATAGTGAAACTACCGTTTGTTATTGGTTACTGTAACAACAGGGTGGGAACCAAGGTGTGCTTGGTAAATGAAGTGCGTCGATCTTCCTTTGGGAGGCTTCGTTCCATAGTAATGAAGCCTGTCCTCGACGTCCTTCGACTGCTTTTTCCCTGAGAATCGGCGGGGACTATAGGGGAGATGGAAGGGGTGAGTCAACGATCTCTGGGGTATGAAAAACGTCGACGGATGATTTTTTACTGTGGAGTGTGAGCCAGTTAACTCTTTAGAATTTTGTTTTTATAGATGTGCCGAGGGTTCATCACAATGACATTTTTACAGTGGTGAGCACTACGATTAGTGATCATTGTTTGAGTAAGGCTCTGAAATTAAAGCTTAAATTTTCTTCGAGGATTAATTGAGCCAAAGTGTATCGATACGGTTTTCAGTCCAGCATTGACTATGTTTTAACCAGTGGCATTGTTTTGTAACACCAATTTAATTTTCTGTAACCAATTGTCTCAATGCCAATCCTGCGGCAGCGGTGCGATTATCCACTCCCAATTTGTTAAAAATAGTTTCCAGATGTTTGTTGACCGTCCTTGGACTCATTTCAAGAATCAGTGCGGCCTCTCGATTGGTTTTGCCGTTGGCGACCCAGAACAGGACTTCGGCCTCTCTGTCTGTCAATTTTAGCGTTGCTTTCAATAAAGCGGGCCCACCAAGGCGTTCTCCATCCAATAATTTCAATAATATGTCACCATTATCCTGGTAGGAAACCACTCGAATGCTGAGCTTGTGTTCCAAACCCTCAATAGTCAGTTGATGGTCGATGTCGGGTTCGTGGCTGAGCCAGGTTCTCAATTGAGGGGCCAGATGAGTTTCACGCCAGCTTTCAGTGGCGCGTGCACGGGCCAGTAAAGCGTGTGCCTGGGGGGTGGCCCATAGCAATTGGCCGTCAGAGGTCACAGTCAATAAAGTCTGGCCTGTCGAGTCCAGGGCTGAGTGAGCGCTGCTGGTGAGGCGGGCGTTGGTGAGGTGTACTTTCATTCGGGCGAGCAGCTCGTCCGGGTTAATAGGTTTGGTCAGATAATCCACACCCCCTGCGTTCAATCCCCGCACTATGTCCTGGGTCTCGGTCAGCCCGGTCATGAATATTACAGGAATGGAAGCCAGGTTCGGGTCGGCTTTCAACGCCTGACAGGTATCGAAACCGTCGAGATGGGGCATGACAGCGTCCATCAGAATAATATCCGGACGGATGCGACGGGCGATGGTCAGCGCTTGCTTTCCTTCCAGCGCGACCAGAACATCCATGCCTGCTGTTTCCAGCGCGTCGTTGATCAGGCTGAGTGCGTCCGGTGAGTCATCGACCACCAGTACAATGTCGGTTCTCGTTGTGGTCTGGGCAGTCATGCGGGTGCCACCTCCAGGCTGTTGGCCAACTGTTCGAACTGCAGGTTTTGGCTCAGTTCGGATAAATGTTCAAGAGTGGGTTGGGAAAGGACCTCGGCCTCCACGATCTTTTCAAGAGCGAGACGCACACCCTTTGGATAGCCGATGTCGGCACAGGCTTTCAGTTCATGTATTAACGGATGGTCAGGAATGTCGAGTTGGATCGGCTTTATAGGTGCTCGGGCGTGGGAGGTATCTGGTGTGATGTTCTGATAGGTCCACTCCAAAGCCAATTGTTGACCGAGTTGATCCAGCAGTTGCTGGTTACTGACGGGCTTGACCAGGTAGCCATTGTAGGTGGCCTGCTCTTCCGGTTTTCGTTGATGTTCCTTGGCATCCGCGGAGAGCATGATGATGGGCGCCTTGCGAATTCGTTCATCGTTCCATTGCCGCAATGTTTTTGCGAGATCGAGCCCGTTCATTCCCGGCATGGAGATATCCAGCAGGAAGAGATCGGGCGCGACGCCATCGAGCATCGCCAGGCAGGCCTGGGCGTCGTGGGCTTCCAGGGTGGTGAAGCCGAGTGGTATCAGCAGATCGGACAGTAGACCGCGAAGCACGGGGTCGTCGTCCACCAGACAGAGTGTCCGCTGTCGGCCTTCGTAACCAATGATCCTGCGCGGTTGGGTGGTGTTTGTGCCGGTCTCGGTTATCCAGGGCAGCATGACGCTGACACTGAAGCAGCTACCCTGGCCTAAAGTGCTGTCAACGGTCAGGTTGCCACCCATGATTTCGGTTAGCAATTTAACGATAGTCAGGCCAAGGCCTGTGCCGGGTACGTTGGGGGTGTCGGCATTACGAATGCGCTCAAATGGGGCAAAAATACGCTCCAGGGAATCTTCCGGAATACCCGCGCCGCTGTCGCGTATGCTGAATTCGGCGACTTGGTTCCGGTAATGAATATCCAGCTGCACTTCGCCTTTCGCTGTATATTTGATGGCATTGGATAACAGGTTGATCAGAATCTGGCGCAGGCGTTTTTCATCCGTATGCACTTCCCTTGGCAGCGGGTCGTGCAGATGGCAGTGAAATTGAATGCCCTTTTCCCGCGCCTGAATGGCGAACATATTCGCCAATTGGTCTATTAATTCAGGCAGGTTGACCCGGTTGCGATATAAATCCAGTCGACCGGCTTCGATCTTGGATACGTCGAGCAAGCCTTCGATTAAATCCGTCAGGTATTGGCCGCTGCGATGAATAATGGACAGACCGTGCCGGTGCTTGGCTGGGGTATCCGGTCGCTCGGAAAGTAATTGAGCGTAACCCAGTATTGACTGTAGAGGCGTACGCAGTTCATGACTCAAACCGGTAAGGTAACGGCTTTTGGCTGCATTGGCCCGTTCGGCAAGTTCCTTGGCTTGTTGCAGCGCCTGGTCGGTTACGTGGTGGGCTTCAATTTCCTGAATCAGCTTTTGCGTTTGCCGGTTGGATTCCCGTTGCGCCACCACTCGACTTTCGTGCGCCAGCAGGAACAACCAGGCGATCACCCCGGCGACGATAAAGAGCGTGAAGAACAACGTCCACAACGTTTGTTGCAGTAAGGCGATTCCAGCGTCGTCCGCAGGGACTAGTTGCCGGTAAATAACCGCCAATAAAGCGCCCAGCAACAGACTCACCATTACCAAAACCAAAACAAAACGGCCCAGTCGGGAATTCACCCAACGCACGGCATGGCCGGGAAGGATGGCTCCCAATGCCTCCACCAGTTGTTGAGACAAACGGGCTTTTGGCTTGCAGCTGTCCAGACAGCGCACATCCAGCGAGCAGCAGAGAGAACAAATCGGTTGGTCATAGGCGGAGCAAAAACTCATATCCTCCACCTCAAAGTCATTTTCACACAAGCCACAGGTCAGGGTGCGATGAGAATGCGTTGGGTCAGCTTGCGCAATGAGCGGAATCAGCTCCGGCGACTGGCGCGCCAGATAGTAACGTCCCCGCGTTAACCAAGCGAGCAAGGGGACGGAAACAAAGCAGGTGGCGAGACTGAGAAAGTGCGCCAGATGACTGGCTGTCTCGCCGAATGCGCCGAGATAACCGAACATGCCAAGAGTGGTGGCCAGGGCCATGGAACCGAGGCCAACCGGATTGATGTCGTACAGGTGGGCGCGTTTGAACTCCACATAGGAGGGGCTCAACCCCAGGGGTTTGTTAATCAACAGATCCGCCGAGAGAGAACCCAGCCAACTCACGGCAACGATGGCAAAAACCCCGAGAATGGCCTCCAGAGATTGATAGATGCCAAGCTCCATTAGAATCAGCGCGATGGTGACATTGAACACCAACCAGACCACCCGCCCGGGATGACTGTGCGTCAGCCGGGAAAAGAAATTCGACCAGGCGATGGAGCCGGCATAGGCATTTGTCACATTGATTTTCATCTGCGAGATGATCACCATCAGCGCCGCCAGAATAAGCGCCAGGTTTGGGCTGTGGGTTAAATACAGGAAAACGGTTCGATACATCTGAGTCGGGTCCGACGCCTCACTGGCGGGTAACCCGTCGCGAATAGCGAGAAACGCGAGAAAGGAACCCAGCAGCATTTTAATAACACCGAACAACACCCAGCCGGGCCCGGCCAGGATCAGCCAAAACCACCAGCGACGGCGGTTGGCCATAGTCTTCTGTGGCATAAACCGAAGGTAATCCACCTGCTCCCCAATTTGAGCGACCAGCGCGAAAAACACCGATGCCGCCGCGCCAAAGAGCACGAGATCAAAATGATCACTGCCGGGTGTGTGGGCGGGCGCGTAAGCGGTCCAATCCGGAATTTGACGGAAATCGTGAATGATCACCACCACCAGGGCCGCACATTGCAACAGCAGCCATAACGATTGAGTACCGGCCTGGAACCGGCTGATGGCTTTAATGCCATGGGTGACGATGGGTATCACCGCGACGGCGCACAGGAAATAACCGATCGCCAGGGGAATCCCGAGCAAAGCTTTCAGCGCCGATGCGAGAATGGCCGCCTCGATCGCGAAAAATATAAAGGTGAAGGAGGCGTAGATCAGCGAAGTGATGGTCGAACCCAAATAACCAAAACCGGCACCACGAGTAAGCAGGTCTATATCGAGGCCGTGCTTGGCCGAATAGTAGGTAATGGGGAAGCCGGTGAGGAAAAACAGCAGGCACACCACCAGCATGGCGCTGACGGTATTAATAAAGCCATAGTTCAACGTAACCGCTGCAGCAATGCCCTCAAGTGCCAAAAAGGCCGTGGCACCCAGCGCCGTATTACCCACCCGTTCAATACTCATCTTCCGCCCGGAATGAGCGGTGAAGCGAAGGGCGTAATCTTCCAGTGTTTGGTCCGCCACCCACTTATTGTAGTGACGGCGGACCTTGAAAATTCTCTGTGATGCGGACATGTGTGTGTCTTTTTGGTGCGCCTGCGCATTCTTTTGGTGCGTTTGTTATCGCGAGGCGCGTTATTCCGGACAGCCGACACGCACGTCAGCGACCGTCGTCCTGGAGTCCGATGGAAATTGCAGAGACTGTGCCAACAGGCGGTTGGCTGCTTGGAAAGATGGCGACCGAGGGGGAACCTCAGTCGAAAATAACCCCGGGGTTGAGGATGCGCTTCGGGTCCAGCGCTTGTTTCAGGTGCCGCATCAACGCTACTTCCGTTTCGCTCCGGCATAGGGATAGGTAGGCTTTCTTTTCCACCCCGATGCCATGTTCGGCCGAGACGGACCCGTTGCAGTCCTTCAATGGTGAATAAACGAAAGACTCGATGGCATGACGGTCAGACTCCTCAAGCGTGCTCCCGACATTGATGAATATATGTAGGTTGCCATCGCCCAGATGGCCGAAGACGATCAATTTGGCATCCGGCCACCGGCTGGTCAGATTGGATTTCAGGGCTTCGACATAGGTTTCCATATGCTTGATCGGCAAGCTGACATCGAAGGCGGCGTAAGGAGTGAGTTTCTTGGTTAAGCGCTCAATGTCGTCACGGATCGCCCACATCTTCGCTTGCTGAGCCTGGGACCCTGCCACGGCCGCATCGGAAATTAATGCCTGTTCGAAGGCCGTTTCGAGCGCGCCTTCAAAGGTGGTGTGTTCGGATTCGTGATAGTTCGCCGCCTGGATCAATACATAGTAGGGTGCGCTGCTTTCAAGTGGCAGGGTGTGAGGGCTGTCTTCTCCCGCCATCAGCTCAACATGATCGCGCCACATGACTTCGAAGGCACTGAGCCGCCCACCCAGCCCCCGCTCCAGCTGACGCAACAGTCGGGGCAGGTTCTGGAACCGGTCAACCGCCACCCAGGCCGTGCTCAGGCTGTGATGCCGGGGGCGCAGCTTCAGCGTAACCCGGGTAACAATGCCCAAAGTGCCCTCGCTGCCGATGAAAAGCTGTTTGAGATCATAGCCTGTGTTGTTCTTCATCAAGGGGCGCAGGTTGGAGACTACACGACCATCGGCCAATACCGCTTCCAGTCCGAGCACCTGCTCGCGCATCATCCCGTAGCGCAACACCTCGTTCCCGCCCGCGTTGGTGGAAATCATACCGCCAATGGTGCAGGAACCGCGCGCACCCAGATCGACCGGGAAATGCAGGTCCTGTTGCTCGACCAGCTCATGAACGCGCTGTAACGGCACCCCGGCCTCCACAGTCAGAGTGCGGTTGTCTACATCGATGGGTTCCACACCGGTCATCCGCTCCAACGACAGGCCAATCTGGTCCGGCTGGGCCCGGACCCCATCCACAACCCCGGTCATCCCGCCCAGAGGAACAACCGACACGCCTGCTTCATGGCACAGAGCCAATGCTTTAGAGACTTCTTCGGTGGAGGCTGGGCGAATGATGGCACCCGCCTGGCTGGGTGTGTGGTCGAACCAACTGACGGCGCGTTGTTGTACGGCGTCGCCGGTGAGGACTTGGTTGGTGCCCAGGAGGGCTTGCAAGGATTGGATTAGTTTGATCATGGGGCACCGGGTGCGTGAGGTTGAAAAGCAGCTTCCACATAGCTTGCCACGGTACAAGTGACAAGCGCCAGGCCAGGGTCTTGGCTGTTCGTTGGCGCGGACTACCGGTCTTCTTTGACGTGCCAAGCGTTCAGGATCACGATCTCGTCAGGCAGGATTCGGTAACGAACGATGTAGTCATGAGCCACCAGTTCGCGGAACTCCTCTAACTCCGGCACGGCGGTTCCCATAAGCGGTTGCTCAATGAGGCTTTCGATGTTCTTTTTAAGTTGGCGGCTCGCCTTACGGGCCGCCTGGGGGTTCTTTTGAAGGATAAAGTCGTAGAGTCGAGCCAAGTCCCTACCGGCATGCCGGGTATACGTCAGTTTCATAGGATTGGGGGTTCCTTCTCATCCTCGGTTCCCCAGCTTTCGATCCACTCCATGACCTGGTCGCCATCGATCGTCCGACCCGCCTGATAGTCCTCCCAGGACTCCAGCGTAGCCTGGTTCCGCCGTTGCTTTAACTCTTCCCGAGCCAGATACTCTTCGACGGCATCCTTGATGATCCAGCCTTTGCTACGGCGCAACTGTTCCGCCGTGCGCTCCAGGCGAGCCAGCAGCTCATCCGACATTCTTACACTTGTCATTCCCATGGGTCCACCCTTGATGTATTACGGTGCATTACATGGTAGTCCTATCGTATGGTGTTGTCATCTGCGTTTGGGCTTGAGTCGTCTCGATGTTAATCCAGGCTTAAATCTGTGTCGTACTCAGCTCCGAGTGGCCAACATTGCCTGGATGAACCGGATGTCCGCGCCGTGGTTTGGCATGTGCGTGGTTATTTCTACCCAGGCGAAGCCTGTCTGTCATACCCGGCAACTGAAGGTCACCGCCGGATTCCATGAGTATCAACTCAAGTAAGCCCACAGGAGCGAACGAGTATTGGGCAGATAGTGCTCAAGGGTCATTGGTTGGTGAAGGCCGGGTTCTCGGTCGATAGCCCGGTTAAGGTCCGGGTGATGGAGGGGTGTTTGCTTGTGACGGCTGAGTCGGGGATGGAGAGCGACTAAAGGAGGAAGCCCCGGTTTTTAGACCGGGGCTTTGTACATACTCAGTTAGTGGCCTGCCTTTCGTTTTTTGGCAAACAAATAGAAAAACAGAACTGCTAACACCGAACCGAGACAGAAGAAAAATAGTTCCCAAAACAATTTCATCTGCCCCAGAACCAATACGTCATACGCAGTGAATATGGCTTGAATGGGGCTGATCAAAACCATCATCACATAGTCAGGGTTCGCCGCTCCAACATCTATGCTGTTATAAATCGCATATCCGCTTAGAGATAAGGCTCCCGATAGATAACACGCCAGGCTTTTGCCAATCCAATTCATGGGCTCACCATTACATATCACATTCACATCTTCGGACTGTGGGATAAGAGCTACCATCTCTAAACCCCCAGTCGTTATGAACTAATCCGGCCCCTTTGCCGAAAACAGCGGCAGAAATAGTGCCAGGGCTCCCGTCGCCTAATGGAGCGTAGATTCCTACATGTCCGCCGCTTGCAATCACATCCCCCGGTTGAGGGGTCATTACAACAGGCACTAATGAATAGCCTGGAATGTGTACATTAGGGTCAGCCCATTCTGAAGCGCTAGGTACACGGCCATCGGGCATTCGACCGGGAGGGTTGCCTCCTGCACTCAGGGCATCGGCAACAAAGAAATTACATTTCAATGCGAATCTCCCGCCGGTCCCATTTTGACCTCTCAAGCGCCCTCTCGCTTCTGTGTGTGGGTCCCAGGGCTCCCAATAGTCATCAATAAGGCCATCCTGAATAAGCACATACTGAACCATGGAATAGTTGTATGCCCCTATTCCATCCAAACCGTTGGGATCGATGTAATTCGTGGGATTCTGATAAGCATAGCCATAGGTACTGAGACCAGCTGCTAAGCCAAGGGGGTCGCTGGTGATGTATCTTCCGGTACTCGGATCATAGTACCGATGCCAGTTGTAGTGTA
>CBFGUW010000011.1:0-124939 GCA_965652395.1 uncultured Saccharospirillum sp.
GCGGAAATCGACATTAATTTTTAAAGAGCTGTCTTAATCAGGTTGACAGGTTCCGGGGCCGCCAACTGGTGTGGCGTGCCGGGGGTGAGCTTGTGATCGACATCACTGACGCCCCAGTCGTCTTCGATAATACTTCCCAGCTCAATACACAAAGGAAGGTTATCATGGCAGATCTGAAGTATGTCGCCCCGGCGGTAGTCTTGGCAGCCATATTTATGTTGGCCGCTTGCAGTACTCCCCAGCCCAAACCGCCTGCCCCTCTTGAGTTCAACATCCATTGGCGAGAAGGTGAGCCCACCCTGCGCTCCACTCACCTACGGCAAGACTTCGCCGAGCACACGCCGTATGGCCCTTATGCGCCAGAAGTGGTTCTGGTGCTTGTTCCAGATAAAGGCATGCCAGAAGAGGGCCTGCAAAATCAGGAACTGGATAAGGTGGACTCCGAAGCCCGAACTTACATACAGGTAATAGCGGACCTATCGAGCGAAAGAAAGGACTGGTATTACGTGGATGTTGAGACCGCCGAGCGGTTATTTCAGGGGCGGAGCAACGGCTTTCACGTCTTGCTGCTGGATAGTTCCGGGCGCCTTCTTCTCGAATCTGACGAGGTGATACCCGCAGAAGTGGTTCGGGAGTACTTCCCGATTGATACTGAATATAAGGGGCCGTAGGCAAAAAGGAGTAAAGGCCGCTGAAGCGGCCTTTACATCGATCACACCGATGCGAATTTAAATACAGCGTTTCACCCCAACGCAGCCATTGAAATCAGTCATCCACCAACATAATCCGGTCTTCTACCTGGCGAATTTTCCCTTGCTTGAGCAGGCGGCCGATGGCTTTTTTGAAGTTACCCTTGCTCACCTGAAAGGCGGCATAAATCGCTTCAGGGCTCGAACGGTCCGATAACCGCAATTCGCCTTTGTTGGCTTCCAGCTCCTTCAGAATGCGTTCGGCAATATCCACCCGGGCTTCGTGCCCCTGCAGCTGTAGCATCAGGTCTATCTTGTGATCGTCGCGCACGGTTTTAACATAGCCTTTTATTTGCTGGCCGATCCTTAGCGGCTGCAGAACATCTTCATTGAACACCATCCCCAGACAGCGTTGATCAACCACGACCCGATAACCAAGGTCCGTACGCCCGGCGACGAGCAGGTTCACCGGGTCGTTCGCCCGGTAAGCGTCGGTTTCCTCGGGCAGAAAGTTACTGAGCTTTGCGCTACCGGTAATCCGATGGGTCAGGTTATCCACAAACAGATAAACCACGTGCTTTTGCCCGGCTTCCATCGGTTTGCGTTGCTCGCTGAACGGCACGAGCAAATCTTTTGGCAATCCCCAGTCCAGAAAAGCACCATAAGCGGTGAGCTCTTTGACTTCGAGCAGGGCGCACTGGCCCACTTCGGCTTTTGGTTTAATGTGCGTTGCGATCAGCCGGTCTTCAGAGTCGAGGTAGATAAAGGCATTGATGACGTCGCCCTCGTGAATCGGCTCCGGGCATTGCTTTTTGGGCAAGAGTATCGAGCCAAGGTTTTCGCCGTCCAAAAATGCGCCGAAGTCCGTAATGGAAACGACTTCCATCGAGTTGAAGGTTCCGATTTTTGCCATAGCGGGAGGTGTCCTGGGGGTGAAGGGGGTTGGGTGCAGAATGCGGACGCTGCGGAGAGCACTGTACAAGGCTTTGTTGGAAAAGGCCATGGAGCGGCGACACTGGCTGGCACGCAGCATTGCCGCTACGTTGAACGGCTGGATGTGCTGTTGTTAGAGGCATTAGAATCGGTCTAACTTTGCGATGGCTGGCCATGGGGCTTGAAGTTGACTGGATGGTCGGCAAACAAATCCCCCAAGGTTACTGTGAAGCCCGACCAGGGCAAAGCCTCCCCCGTTTCAGCCCTTGCCATTTGCTACCGGTTATCGTTCAATTGTGCGAAGCTCGCTGAGTGGTGAATTTTCATGGATGACTTAGTCCCCATTAGCTCAATTCATATCCCATTCTTCGCGTGCAGATGCTCAATGGAGTCGGCTATCTGCGGGTGCGCCAAGCTAATCCATTGTGCTGAAGTTATCTGAACCAGTAATCCAACGGAGTAAATCGAATGCGGTCAATAACCAAATTGTCAGCACACAGAACAGCCCTTACTTTTGCCTGTGTTATGGCATTAAGTTCGCTCATTTTTATCATCCCAATGAGCTTGGTATTTCTAAACGCCCCCATGTACGACGGTCATGGAAACCGCGTTAACGGGGCCATACCTGTGGGGTTCATGTTGGCCATGCCCTTCCTATATCTGATTCTGGGCTACATCATGACTGTTATTGGCGCTTGGATTTATAACTTCGTCTCAAAGTTTACCGGTGGTATCCGGTTTGAGTTAAGTAAAAATACCACGAGTAATGTCACCTGATTCATGGCGAAAACGGCCTGGCTGCTACTCTGTAGCCCAGGCCTGATTCAGGCTTAGCGTGCTATCGACGCAAGTATTTGAGTACAAAATGCCACTGGCAAGCGATATGGCCAGATCACGTAAAGATGCAACCATCACCCAGGTTTGGACAAGGCTGTTGATGTATTGCTTTAATAAGGATTCCGGACATTCCCATGATAACTCTCTCCAATTGTGCTCTCATAACCCGTTGGTTACTGATCACGGCACTTTCTACCGCCTTGCTTACCGGTTGCGATACCGCGAATACTTCAAACAGTGGACGCGGCCCAGAGCTGATGGCCCCCCAAATAGTAGATATTCCAAATAAGACTTTTATTCAAAATGTCGCTATTCAGGAGTTTGGTTTTAACAATACGGGTGGGGGGAAACTCAACCAATGCACCGCCGAGGCCTTACCGATAGGCTTGGCTGTATCTGTCTCCGAAGATCAGAGCACTTGTGTTATCAGCGGAACCCCAAGTCTGGCAGAGCCGGCCACCACTTACGAGGTAACTGCCAGAAATACCACAGGCAGCAACAGGGCGACCGTTTCCATTACCGTTGAGCGCCAAAAACCTGATTTGGAGAACCTCGAACTCCAAACTTATATAATTAACACCCCTATCGAAACCACTCGCTTTTCCAACCTTGGTGGAGGCCACCTGATTAGCTGTGAAGCCCAGGTACTCCCTTTCGGTATAACCCTTTCTGTTTCAAGTGATGGCTCAACCTGTGAGTTGAGTGGTACTCCCTCTCACTATCAAAGTGAGGTCCACTTCCCGGTTACTGCCGTGAACGAAAGTGGTAGTTCCACTGCTACGTTTGGAATACAGGTTATTCCTCCGCTCCCCTCCTTAATTACGATGGCGATGCAGACGCTCGCCCAAGGCGAAGGGCCTGTAAAGTTAAGGTTTGAGAACCAAGGCGGCGGCAGGCTCACAAGCTGTACGGCACTCGGTCTCCCAGCTGGGCTGGATATCGGCGTCTCAGCGGACGGAGATACCTGCGAAATAACGGGTGTGCCCGAGGCCGAGCATCTTGGCAACGTCTTTGTTACGGTATTCAATGAAGCGGGTAGAGACGATGCGACAATAAGGATTCAAGTTCTCCCCGAGCCCCCGGTATTGGCCGCCGTTCCCAGTCAGGTTTTTACGCTGGGTGAAGGTGTATCCCTGACCGTCGGGAATAGCGGGGGGCATTTAGAGGGGTGCAGCGCGGAAAGCTTACCGGGCGGGCTGGAAGTGCGGGTTGCCGAAGACGGCACATCCTGTGAAGTGTATGGGGTAGCCTCGCAGTTGGAAGAGAACCTTGTTCACACTGTAACAGCGTTCAATGACGGCGGTAGCGACAGCACAGCTATTGAAATCGCGGTATACCCAATGCCCCCTGAGCTGCAGGATATGGGGCTTCAAACATTTGAGCGGGCTGAAACAGTATCTGCTTTGGCTCTGTCCAACCTGGGTGGAGGTTCATTAACGGCATGCCAGTCAAGTACACTGCCTGAAGGCCTTAGCCTTTCGATTTCTTCCGATGGGAACACCTGCGAGATATCGGGTTACCCGGCTTCTCTTCAAGAACGCACAACACACACCATTACCGCGGTTAATGCCGCTGGAAACAGTAGCGCCACAGTCGATATCGAAATCCTGGCAAGAGCCTTTGTCACTCGTTGGGATATGCCGGCATCCAGTGATGCAAACTCTCTTCAATTGGTCATACCGACAGAAGGAGAGGGTTACAACTACAGTGTCGATTGGGGGGATGGCACAAACGATACCGACATAACCGGTGACGCCATTCATACTTATGCCTTGCCCGGAACTTATACGGTGGCTATTCGGGGGGAGTTCCCAAGGGTGCTCGCCTGTATAGACAACCTTAAACTGTCCTCAATCGAGCAATGGGGCGATATTCAGTGGCAATCCATGCGTCAGGCATTTCGCGGGTGTAGACACTTGATCGTGAATGCCAGCGATGCGCCGGACTTGAGTCAGGTTACCGACATGCATGGTATGTTTGATATGAACCCTGATACCGGTAGTGATGTCAGTGAGTGGGATGTATCCATAGAATTCCGGCACAGCCTTGCAAACTGGGACGTCTCTAACGTGACAGACATGAGCAAGCTGTTTCATTGCTCCGTATCATTCAATCAGGATATAAGCAGCTGGGACGTCTCATCGGTGACGAATATGTCCCTGATGTTCTATTTTACAGCGTTTGACCAAGATATATCGGGCTGGGACGTGTCCTCGGTCAGCAACATGATGGGGCTTTTCTATGGAACCCCTTTTAACCAAGATATCGGCCAGTGGGATGTCTCTTCTGTCAAAGATATGGGGTTCTTGTTCGGAGAAAATCATCTGTTCAACCAGGATCTAAGTCAATGGGATGTATCTTCTGTCGAAGATATGCACGGAACATTTGCGTATGCTTACGCTTTTAATCAACCTTTGGAAAGCTGGGATGTATCCTCGGTAGAGAGCATGTCCGGCATGTTCTATCGGGCGAAGTCTTTTAACCAGCCCATCGGCAATTGGGACGTTTCAGCTGTAACCAGCATGACATGGATGTTCTATGATGCCTTCGCATTTAACCACCCCATAGGAAGCTGGGATGTATCATCCGTTACGAGTATGTATAGAATGTTTTGGCGCGCCAGTGTTTTTGATCAGGACCTCAGCACCTGGAATATCACTGAGGTAACCGATATGGAAAACATGTTCTATCAAGTAACACTTTCAGTCGAAAACTACAGTGCTTTGCTTTCAGGCTGGAGTGTTCAGAACGTACAGCATGACGTGGTGTTTGATGCAGGAGGTAGCACCTATTCCAGCGTTTATGAAGGGGCAAGGACCACGTTGACGGACTCATTCGGCTGGACCATTACCGATGGTGGTGTTGCCCCTTAAGGCGAGCTTCAGAGAGTGGGCGGGTAGAGGGGCTCTGTCAGTATGGCTTGAGACTTTAATCGCCCTACCCTTATCAGTATTCGCGATATTGGCTGGGATGATAGAGCTGACCAAGCCTTACGATGGGTATCCGCTGAGTCTAGGGTAATATCTCGCTGGATGAAGGTGTATGGTCTCGACAATTCGCTCTTGCGTGGTTTATAGTTCATAGATACTTAAATGTTTTATAAACCCAGAGGCAGCCATGACCACCCAAGAACCTCTTGTCCGGTTCGGACAGCGGCTACTCCGTGCCCGCAAGGCTGCGGGGTTATCCATGAAGGCGCTTGCAGAGCAGGTAGGCCTTTCCGCCAATGCTATCAAGAAGTATGAGCATGGTATCAATATGCCCACTTCAACAAATCTGCTGAAGCTGTCTCGGGCTTTGGATGTCCGTACCGAGTACTTCTTCCGACCCGTCAATATTACCCTTCAAGGTGTGGAATATCGGAAGCGGTCTGGCACCTCCAAAGCCCTGCTGGATCAGGTAACCGGGGACGTGATGGACCAGGCGGAGCGCTGGGCTGAACTACTGGCACTCTACCCGGACTCGGTTGAACCCGTGCCGAAGTTTGCGCTGCCGGATGGGTTGCCTCAGCTAGTCACCTCTGATACCGAAATTGAAGCGCTAGCGGTACAGATGCGTGACATTTGGGCGCTGGGCCTGAATCCCATACCGGACATGGTCGATACCTTGGAGGCGCGAGGCATCCAGGTTATTACCACCGATGTGGCCACTAATAAACAAGTGGATGGCTTAGCCGGTAGCCTTGGCGCTACCCCTGTGATCGTTATTTCCAGTCATTACCCCGGAGACCGGCAACGTCTAACACTCGCCCACGAGCTGGGGCACTTAGTGCTTCATGGACGGTTGCCTGCCGACATCAACGAAGAGAAGGCCTGCAACCGCTTCGCGGGGGCCTTTCTGTTGCCTGAGGCAGCGTTGCGGCGGCAATTGGGAACGCATCGAAATGCCATTGAGCCCCGTGAACTTTATATGCTCAAGCATGAATTTGGGATCAGCATGGCCGCCATACTGATGCGGCTGCGCCAATGCAACATAATTTCCCAAGGGTTGTACAAACAAACCTACATCATGTTTAGCGGATCCGGGTGGCGCACCACCGAGCCTGGCGACCCCTACCCTCAGGAACAGACCATTCTGTTTTCGCAACTGGTTTACCGGGCACTGAGCGAGGGTTATATCGGCGAGTCAAAAGCGGCGGAATTGTTGGGCCAGTCATTGAGCTTGTTCCATAAGGAGCGAAAAATGGGGAGCATGGATGCTACTACTCATCAGTGATGCCAATATCCTGATTGATATGGAAGAAGGGGAGTTGCTGGAACAGATGTTTCAGCTCCCCTTCGAGTTCCATATTCCAGACATTCTTTTTGTCGAGGAGCTGGAAGACCAGCATCACCACCTATTGGACCTGGGTCTCAGGCTTGCGGAGCTGGAAAGTGAAGTCATGTTGCATGCCATGGAGCTCACCACAAGATATAACAAGCCAAGCCGAAACGACTGCTTTGCCCTTGCTTTGGCTGCACGAAAGCGATGCCCCTTACTCACCGGAGATCAAGCCCTTAGAAATGCCGCAGAAAATGAAGCGGTGATGGTTCAAGGCACTTTATGGCTAGTAAAAATGCTGGTGAATCGTGGGTTAATTACGACTGATGAGGCTCGTGCAGCCTATCAGAGAATGCGGAATGCTCGAAGGCGACTGCCTTGGGCATTGGCAGAGGCAGCACTGGCAGCTTTTGAAAACGAGGCTTAAGTTAATCCGCAGAAGCAACCGAGATTGAATTTGAACTCAATACTGGCGACCTATTGCGCATATCAGCAACTGAGTGGAGCTGCAATGAAGAGTAGGTTGGCGAAAAGCTCACCACTTCTTACCCGACTCACGACACCACAACCCCCTCCCCCGCCTCACCCTTGTCATCACCCTGCTGCAACAACCCGGCATAAACACCGTTTTGCGCCAACAACTGCTCATGGTTGCCCTGCTCCACGACGCGCCCCTGGTCGAGCACGAGGATGGTGTCACTGTGGCGGATCGTGCTCAGGCGGTGCGCAATGGCGATCACGGTCCGCTCTTTGAACAGTCGGCTGATCGCGCGTTGAATCAGGTTTTCGGTTACGGAATCGACGGAGCTGGTCGCCTCGTCGAGCATGATCACCTGGCCGCCCTGGGCGACGGCCCGGGCGAAGGAAATCAGTTGCGTCTGCCCGGCGCTCAGGTTGCCGCCATTGCCGCTTAATTCCATGTCGTAGCCGCCGGGCAGGGTTTTGATGAAACCATCGGCATACACGTAGCGGGCGGCTTCCTGTATCTGTTCTCTGTCCACCGAGGGTTTACCGAGGCCGATGTTGAAGGCGATGCTTTCATTGAACAGGTATACGTCCTGCTGCATCAGTGAGAACAGAGGCATGGCGTCTTCAATCGATAGGGACGAGAGTTCGATGCCGTTGAGCAGAATGCTGCCTTCGTAGTCCTGGTAGACTTTTGAAATCAACCGCAGGATCGTTGATTTGCCGGAGCCGGTTGTGCCCACCAATGCCAACTGGTGGCCTTTTTCCAGGCGGAAGGAGACGTTGTTCAGTACCCAGGGGGCATCGTCCGCGTAACGGAAGGAGACGTCCCGGAACTCCAGCGATTCGAATGTCCGCAGCCGGTCGCCCAGGGCGTCTTTATTAATCAATTCCCGTCCGTCTTCTTCCAGCGGTTCCTGAAAGAGTTCGTCGATGTGGTCGAAGGCGGCGAACGACCGCTGAATGGCGGCGATCTGGCCGGTGAAGTCGCGCAGCGGTACGAAAACTTTTTCCATGTTGTTGATGAAGGCGATCAGCACGCCGAGCGTCACTGCGTCCTGCACCACTTTGCCGGAGCCGTACCAGATGATCAGGCCGATGGTGATGGTGGTGACGCCGGTAATCACGGAAAACAGCACGGCATCGTATTTGTTGGACTTCAATTGAGCCTGCATAAACTCGTCTGTGTAGTCGGCATAGCGTCGCTCGACTTCCTCTTCGGCCCCGTACAACTGCACGGTTTTTACGCCGAGCAAACACTCCTGCAAATAACCGGTGCCTTTGGCCAGGGCGCTGCGGGTGATCTGATACATGCTGCGCAGTTTGTTGCGGATCAGCTTGGTGATGTAGAGCACCGGCGGGAAGACAGTGAGCACGATCAAAGTCAGTTTCCAGTCGATGGCGAGCATCAGGATGATCAAGGCGATGGTGTTGATCAGGTCGCGTACCATCGACAGAACGCCCATAACGAAGGAATCGGAAATGGCTTCCAGGTCACTGGTCAAACGCGAGAGAGTCACGCCCGTCGGGGTCCGGTCGAAATAGGTTCGGGGCAGTTTCAAGATGCGCCGAAACAGCAGCATGCGGATATCGAACAGGGTGAACTGCCCGGTTTTACGCAGAAAAAACGAATAGCAGGAATCCGCGATGTAATTGATAACGACGACGGCGACCATCAGGCCGATCAGCTGGGGCAGGCCGTCGTATTCGCCGACCGATAAATAATCGTCAATGATCTTGATGGTCAGCCACGGAAACAGCAGATTGGTCGCGATGGAGATCGGCAGCATGGCGACGCCGATCAGCCCCCAGGTTTTATAGGGCTTGGCGAATTGCATAAAGCGGCGGATGTAGCCGATGTCGAGCCCTTTGATCATGCGCTTTCCTCCACCTCAAACTGCTGCAGTTCCCAGGTTTCCCGGTAGTAGTCGCTGCTGTTCAGCAATTGCTCGTGGGTGCCACGGGCGATGATCTCGCCGTTGTGCAGCACCAGAATCTTATCTAGGTTTTCCAGTGCGCTGATGCGATGCGAAACCACCAATACCGACTGCCGCCCGATGCGATTGAACAAACCGCTGAGGATTTTTCGCTCGGTCTCGTAATCCACGGCGGAGAGCACATTGTCCATGATGATCAGATCGGCCGGGCTGAGCAGTGCCCGGGCGATGCTCAGCCGTTGCTTCTGGCCGCCGGAGAGCATGATGCCCTTTTCGCCCACCAGGGTCTGGTCACCGTCCTGAAAGCGTGAGATGTCGTCGCTCAGTTGGCTCAATGCCAACACTTCATCGACCTGGTGTTTCTCGATGAGTTGTCCATCGGTCCCGAAGCGGACATTCGCTTCCACCGTGTCGGAAAACAGATAGGGCTCCTGAGTGATTGTGCGCACCGTGCCCCGCCATTGCCGACGCGGCAGGCGGGCGATGTCGTCTTCGCCCCAGAATATATGCCCGTCAGGAACATCGAGATGGTGGTTGATGCAGTTCACCAGCGTCGTTTTTCCGGCCCCGATGCTGCCCAGTACGCCAACCTTTTCGCCGGGTTTGATATCGAAGCTGATGTCGTTCAGTGTCAGTGTGTCCTGGTCCGGGTAGGCATAGTTCAGATGACGCACACTGAGGGTCCGCTCGACCGGTGCCGACTCCGCTGGCTTGGGCAGCGCGCGGTCCGTTTCGGGAATCTCGGCGTGGAGAATGGACTGCACGCTTTCGATGCTGACCATTCCCATCTGATAGACCACGGCAATCCGCCCCAGTTGCGCCAACGGCAATGCCAACAGCGCGGAATACGCCAGGAAGGCGGTCATTTCCCCGAGCGTCAGCCCCTGCTGCAAAATCATGTAACCACCGAGCCCGAGAATCACGACTTTCATCAGGTCGTTCGCGTAGTCCAGCAACGGCAGGATGAACGTTTGTATCCGCGTCACCCGCATAATGGTATCCAGCAGACTGTTGTTCACCTGCTCAATTTCGGCGGATACCCAGGGGCCCATTTGCTGGTTCTTAATCAGATCGATACCGGAAAGGTAATTCATCAACTGTTCGGAAAGCCGTTGCAGCCGTTTCATGCGTTCGGTCTGGTACTTGCGCATCCGCAAAAAGCCCTGGTTGAAGGCGATGAACGCCAGCGCCACCGGAATAACCGAATACAGCGTCAGGGAAGGCGAAATACGCCACATCCAAATAGGTGTCAGCGAGAGCGCGAATATCACATTGACGGTCTGCAGGAAGCCAATGCCATAGAACAGCCGGATGCCGGTCATGTCGTTGTTGATGATCGAAATCAGTTTGCCGGACGGAAACTGCTGGTGATAGGTGTTGGGTAATCGGTTCAGCCGAAAGAAAAGATCGTTCTTAAGCTGCGCTTCGGTAATCCGCCCCGGGTTCAGCGCATACATCCGCGACAGGATGCGCACACCCACCATGACCAGCGAAAACACCACCACCCATAGAACATACTCGTTCAAATTGCTGCGGGCCGCCGGGTCGGCTTTGCCGAGCAGGTCGATGGCCTGCTGAATGTAACGCGGTATCTCAACCTGCAACCAGTTGACCAGGAAAATACAGGCCACGGCAAAGAGGTAAGACCACTTGTTCAGCAAAAAATAGTGCAGGATGAATTGGCGTTTAGTCATCGGCCTTCTCGGGGTCGCAGTGGGCGGCTGGTTCAGAGCAATGGGCAGGCGGCTCGATGCCGTATTCGTTCTGACAGGCGCGGATAATGGCGTGACGGACATCGCACTGGTCTTCGAGTGCGTCGAGTAACCAAACAGGCAGGCGGACGGGGCGGGTTTTGATGCCGGGTTTACGGCCACAGCCGGGCCGGGCTCCGCCGTGACCGCAGCAGCCTTCCGACTTATCGGTTGAATCGGACAAGGGGAGGACTCCAAGAATTTTTGAAAAGTGTACACTTTTCATTTTGAAAGTACAGGCAGGGGATCGATTAAAGCTCATCACCTTGATCCACCCAATTATTCCCCCATTCAGGCTCTGAGCCATAAAACATCTATCAGGATCTGCATGACCCATTACTCCCTACTCGACCTCGCCCCTGTCAACGAAGGCAGCTCTCCGCGCGAGGCCCTCCACAATGCCCGAGCCCTCGCTCAGAAAGCTGAACAACTGGGCTTCACCCGGTTCTGGATGGCGGAACACCACAACATGCCCGGCATTGCCAGCGCGGCAACCGCCGTGGCGCTGGGGTTCGTGGCGGAAGGTACAGAGCGGATACGTATCGGTGCCGGTGGGGTGATGTTACCGAACCATGCGCCGCTGACGGTGGCGGAACAGTTCGGAACCCTGGCTTCCTTGTACCCGGACCGCGTCGACCTGGGGTTGGGGCGCGCGCCGGGAACGGATGGGGCCACCGTGCAGGCGTTGCGACGCGACCCGATAGCTGCGGCGGAGCGGTTCCCGGACGATGTGTTCGAACTGCTGGAATATTTCGAGCCGGCCTCGCCCGGCCAACGGGTACAGGCCGTTCCGGGGGCCGGTCTTCGCGTGCCGGTCTGGCTGCTGGGGTCGAGCCTGTTCAGCGCGCGCCTGGCGGCGCACATGGGGCTGCCCTTTGCTTTTGCCTCGCATTTCGCGCCGGACTATCTGGGCCGCGCTCTAACCCTCTACCGTCAGGAATTCCAACCTTCGGTGTATTTGGAACGCCCCTACAGCATGGCGGCGGTGAACCTGTTCGCGGCCGATTCCGAAGTCGAGGCGCGTCGGCTGCGCACCTCGGTGGAGCAACAGTTTCTGGCGTTGCGTCGGGGCACGCCCGGGCCGTTGAGACCGCCCGTGGACCCGGAGCAGGTCTGCGGCCCTCTGGAGCGTGCGCAGTTGGAACAGACACTGGTGGAATCCGCGACGGGCACACCCGAGCAGGTCGAACATTGGCTGGCCGGTTTTGTGGATCGAACCGGTGTCGATGAAATCATCTTCACCTGCCAGTTGTTCGACCAAACGGCCCGTTATCGGGCGCTGGAGATTGGCGCTGAGGCGATGTCCCGTTTGGGTTAATAACCCGAGATATTGCAATCTGTATGTCAATGGTCCGAACTTTTCGACTATACAACGTCAGCCGCTTTCTTCCTTCGCCGCGCCCACCCAAGCAGGAAAAGCGAAGTGGCGAATATCGAAATGGAAGAAGGCTCGGGCACCAGTGTCGGGTCTATATAGGTTTGAAAGCTGAAATCCTCGCTGAACCCTGACAGGGCTGACCAGGATGATCCGCCATCGTTGCTGTAATAGCCCGCCCCGCCTGCGTAGGGGTCCTGGGGTGAGAGTGGGTTGCCGGTGAAGGTGTCGAAGGAGCCGCGCGTCCAGTCGTATTCGGCATTAAAGGGCGTCGTGCTGGAGAGCATGATGGTGTACATGTTCCCGGCGTACAGATCCACCCAGGTCGAGGTGAAATCGACCGACTCAAGAGAGAAAGGGTCGAGGTCGACATCGCCCGGGGTGAGCGTTTCCGTTGCCAGAGCCGGTGCGCTGGTATCCGGAAGGCCTGCGTTGGTGTGCAGGATGCTGACTGTCAGGTCTTGGGTGGCCTTGTCGGTCAGCGCCAGATCAACGCCGGTTAATCGCCCTGTCAGCCCTGCGGTGAAGGTCTGAGCCAGCACATATTCATTCGTGGGGGTTTCATAAATCGTGTAGCTGGATATGCCGCCACTGCTTGGGTAAATCACGGACTGGTCCAGGATGGGCATCGCCAGTGCCAGCGGTGCCGTGGCCATAGCGATCAGCGAAAATGCGAACCTTGGAACAGTCGATGCAATTTTGGTTATTACATAGCGGGGTGATGAAGGGTCTTTCTTGGTCATCATAAGCTACCTCCTTTCCTGAGATAGACTGAGGGTTTCCATTGAGGAACAACAGCTCCATGTTCCGGAATTTGAAACCCTAGATGACTTCCCCGCTGTTTGCAAGCAGGCAAAAAGGCACCTGAATGCCTGCTTAGCGAAGCCGGACGTGAGTGCTCTTGGGCATTAGCAAACGGCTGCGCTGTAGGGTCGCTCCCGACAAACAGCCGGTTATCTTTCTTAGTCCTCAATGAGTCAGCCCAGGCCTCGGTTTCCTCCAAAAGTAGGAGCGAAAATCGGGTGGTAGTGCCCTGTACCTAATGGTAACGAAACTAAATGTCTTTTAATCTTAGGGCGATGTTCAAGCGCCCCCCCTATGACAAAACACCACCACTCTATCGAACTTCAGTTGAATCCCGTTTGGCAGGCTGCCCTTACCGGTGTCTGTACGCTCTATGGCTTCTGGCCGGGCATTTCCTTGCATGACAGCCTAGTAGGGAATGCCAGCGGAGGCTATGGTTGGTTCCCCTTTCTGATCTACTCGCCCATCGCATTTTTTGTGACGTTTGGAGTTCTCTGGTTCTTATTGGTCAGGGGGTTTTGTCGGTTGGAGAATACGCCTGGGCGCCTCTCGGTTTGTATTTCCCTTGTCTTTTTCTATTGGGTTAACAATGGCACGCCACACCCTGTTGCTCTGGGTTTCATTGGGTTTATGGCTGTTTTTGCATTCTTTGTTTCGAAGCGGGCGCAAGAGGATGCTCGGGATCGCGAGGAGTTTTTCAATCAGTGAAGTCAAGCACGCAGGAAGTGAAAGTCACCGCTGATTATTTAAAAAATTTTCCGGATCCGCTGTGGGAAAAACTGGACCTTCAGTTTTGCAAACCACTGTCGGCCATAGAAGGCTGGCAGAATGGCTACCGGTTCATCATTCTGAACATCAGGCATCGAAAATTTGGCCTGATGGGTGGTGATGGACTAACAGCCGATACCACCTTTTTTATTGTCGAAATACCGGCGTCGAATCAGGGCCGCTTTATAACTGAGTCGCCTTCGGACTGTGATACCTCGGTCGACAGCCAGTATGTATATCTCGCCAGTGCGGGTAAGCAAACAAGACCCAGTGAGTGGCGGCGATGGGTCAATACTGCAACCAAAGCGGTTGAGTCCCTTGCGACAAGTGATGAACTCTCAAACAGTACTCGAGAGGCAAAGCCGACCTATCAGCCGGTGGATGGTGGGGCGGCGGTTCACATCTTTATAGCGGCCGCCTTTATACTGGCTTCACTGTTATTGGCGGGTGTGGGTCTGGCTATAATTTTCGGGCTGATCGACTACCAGCCCGATTGCGTTTCAAACCCTTCGGCGGCCGGGTGCAGGGCCACTACGGGAGCCTATAAAGTGATAGAAGGCATTCGGGTGGGTGGAGGCTATTTGCTCGGCAGCGGCTTTTTCCTGATAGGGGCGCTTTATTCCCGTGAACGTGTGCGTAAACGGCTGCGAAGCAAACTGGATTTCACGCCGGATAGAGACCGCTCAAGGTAGGCAGTCCCTCAAACCAATCCTTTGGATAAACTCGGTTATTGTTCGCCAAACACTCAGTATTGTTCAATGAATTTCCGAAACGCTCTTTTGCTATACCCCCAACCCCAGAAAGACTCTAACTCAGCGGTTTGCTGCGAGGCCAAAACCTTACCTTCGTGACTCAGTACATAAAAATGCGGATAGCCTACCGCTGAGGGAAGGTTTTCCAGAAAAGCCTCGTTGTAATTGTCTTCACTGACATTGATTTTGAGGGTCACGAAGGTCTCGTTGAGAGCCTGTTCGACTGACTCATTCTGTTTGATGAAGCGATCCAGCGTGTGGCACCAACTGCACCAATCCCCACCAACGACCAACAGAATATGTTTGTCGCCCTGCTCCGCCAGGTTTTTCGCATATTCCAAATCCGCGAAGGGGTCCCGGTCCGGCTCGTACCAGCCCGGCAATCCCGTTTCAGCGGCAAACGCCGCACCACCAAGCAAAACCGAACCCACAATCAACCACCGACGAAGGATGTTCACGGTACACCTCTGAGTGCTCTTTGAATCGCGGCAATTTATCGGGTCTTTTAAAGAACGGCAAGAAGTAAAGGTGTTGTGGTTGTGACACCTGACGGGGCAAAGCGATATCCTGAAATACCTAACCCCGAATCACGTAATAACGTTCGAGCCGATTGTCGGCGTCGTATTCAACCGCCAGTTGTTCGAAGTCAATACCGTAGGGCGAGGCTCCCAGCGAGTAGAGGTCCCGGCCGTCGGCCTTTGCCTCCGGTGGGCCGAGCAGGGCCATCACTTCATCACGGGTCATGCCTTTTTCAAGCACTGTGTCCAACGCTGAAACCATGCCGATTCGTGGGTTTTTGTGGCTGGTATTCTTGTGCTGGGCGCGCCATAACTCGTCGTCGAAACCTGTGCCGAACAGTCGAGTCATCATTCCCTCCCCCGTTACTCTGCCTTCGTTGATGATCAAGAGAGACACCACCAGCACCACGGCTAATGCAGGCAGGCCCCACCATCGAGTGAGTCGTCTGTTCATTCTAGGCCCAACTCAAGTATGAATAAGCCATATTACCGGTAAAGTGGCTGGTCGGGAGTGGACAGGCATCGCACTTTTCAACTTCAGTGAACCACTCCCGCATAAAAACTACTCGGCCGATGCACTCCCATCCGGCACCGGCTGCCCGCCAACACCGGGTACACCGTCCGTCAAGCCGTGATCCCACAGGGTTACGTTGTCGCTCCAGGCCAGATCGCCTTTCTGGTCGATCACCACCAGGCGGCCATCATGAACGGCGTCCATCACCAGGTCCGCCAGTTCCTGATCGGTGGCGTCGGGGTTATCCAACGCGATCTGTCGGCCGACTTCGTTGTTGTACAAGTCCATCGCTTCCCGCGTGGCGGGGTTGCCCGGCAGGGCTTCATGGGCGGTCGCGAATTGGGCTGTCCATTCGGCACCAAATTCGCTGGTCAGCATGGCGTTCCAGTAAGCGTGTCGGAAGGCGTCGCGCTGGCCATCGTTGCCGATCCATTCCGCTTCACGGCCGGATGGAACATGGGAGGGAATGGAGGCCGGGTCCGGAAAGCGGTTTTCCGATTCGCCAAAGGCTTCGTCTTTGATGTCGTTGAAGCGGTCCAGGCCGAGTAGGCCCCGGTGCACGCTCAAGTTATCGAGCAGTTCGGCTTCGGTTTCAGTCAGGTTGTACTCACCGGTGAAGGGTACGGGGATAAAGCCGAGCGCGGATGGGCTCCAGGTGGTGGTGGCGTCGTCTTCCACCTGGTAATCCCGCAGTACGTTGTCCAGATCGGGCCGACTGCCCACCGGGGGTGTGGAAGGGGGTGGCGTGGACGCTACAGCGGAAGCGCCGCCAGCCGACCCGGCGCCGATAGAAGGTATGCTCATGTCGATCTCTCCCTTGAGAATAAGGTGGCTTCAACAGCTTCCTTGGTATACCTCAAAGGGGAAAATCAAAACATTAGAGGTCGCCCCAGCTAGGGACGACCCTAGGCGCTCGGCAGGCCCGGCTACCGTTCGCGCGATACCTTGGCCACGGCTTCGATCTCGATCAATATCTCCGGCGAGGCCAGAGAGGCGACGCCGACGCCGGTTAACGCGGGCCGGTTCCTACCGAGGTATTCGGCAATGATGGGCACGACCGTCTCCATGTGTTCGCCCACTTCGCCTCTCACATACACACGCAATTGCAGCACATCCTCGACTGAAGAGCCTGCCTCCGCCAACACCTTCAATAGGTTTTTGGCGGCACTCTCGGTTTGAGACTGCATGGAGTGGCTGCCCACGCCGTTTTCCGGGTCCCAATCCACCTGGCCGGATACGAAGACCAGCCCGGTATCTCCATCGACTTTAGCGTGAGACATGCCGGAAGCCGAGCCGTCGTACAGCTCTGCGGGGTTAATCGAAATGATGCTCATAATGGCCTCTTTGGTGGCTCGATAAGTTCATCGCCATACTAAGAAGCCGCTAGGTTGGTATCCATCAAGCCGGGCTTGTAACCGTTACAAGGCGGTAAGCGTTATTTTGCGAACCGCTTTTTGACGTGTTCCAACACCCAACGCAGCAAGGCGTCTTCCGTCGCGCGGGGGTGGTAAGCTGCCACCACCTGATAGCCGGGCGGATATTTCTCAAGCGGGGTCTCGACCACCCCTTCGTAAGGAAGCAGCCGGGAGGGAATAAAACCGACGAGGTTGGTCTGCTTCACGTAATCCAACGCGGCATAAAAAGAAGGCACCGATACGCACACCTTCCGTTGGTAACCCTGCTGCTCAAACCAGGCATCCGCGGACCCTTTAAAGCTGCCAATGCCGGGCGAGGTGATAATAAAATCGTAACGGGCCAGTTGTTCAACCGGCAAAGGTTCGCTGGTTTCATTCAACGGTCTGGCGGCCACGCAACGGTATTGTTCAACAAATATGAGTTCGCTGACCAGGCCTTCGGGTACATAACCTTCGGAGGTGAACGCCAGGTCAATGTCACCCTGGCGCATTTTTTGGCTCAGGTTGGCGCTTTCAATATTCACCACCATGACCTTCACCTTGGGAGCATATTCCCTCAACTCGTTGATCAACTCCCCAACGATTACGTTCTGCGTGTAGTCCGTAGCGGAGATGACCAGGGTTCTTTCCAGAGTGTTCGGGTGCAGGGAATTGGGTGGTGGAATATCATTCAGAAACGTCAGAACACCGCGAATATGGGGCTCTATTTCTGTCGCGTAGAGCGTCGGGGTTACGCCATGGCCGGACCGAATAAACAAAGGGTCACTCATAATCTCGCGGATTTTTCTGAGCTGGGAACTGACCGCCTGTTGAGACACACCAAGGAATTCCGCCGCCGCCGAGAGGCTGCCGCACTTGAATAGCGCGTCCAGTGTTCTCAGGTGGTGAATTTCAAGTTTTGAGATCATAACGCCTTTAATGCGAATCCAGGTCCCGATGTAGACGATAAGATCCGTCGGGGAAAAAGGAAAGAACCGTCAGTCATGAGGGCACCGACGGTGCCCTCACCGGTTTCAGCTCTGTTGGCGGTAAGCCCCCTGCCGCTCAAACATCCACCCGGGGTATTCCGCCGGTAGCCGGGTTACCTCATCCAGCCGGGCGAGGTCGGTATCGCTGAGGGTGACTTCCGTCGAGCGGATATTGTCGGTCAATTGATCCACGCGTTTGGCACCGACAATCACGCTCGTCACCGCTTCCTGATGCAGCAACCAGGCCAGCGCGATCTGGGCGACACTGACTTCTTTTTCGGCGGCGATATCGTGCATCACATCCAATGCGGCGAAGCCTCTTTCTTTATTCACCGGCGGGAAATCGAACCCGATGCGGCGGCCTTCGTCGCCTTCCTGGTCACGATGGTATTTACCGGAAAGAAAACCACCGGCCAACGGGCTCCACACCATCAAACCAATGTTTTCGGACTTCAGCATGGGAATCACTTCCCGCTCCAGATCCCGTCCCGCCAGGGTGTAATAGGCTTGAAGCGACAGAATGGGCGCGAGCTGGCGAGCCTCGGCGATGCCCACCGCCTTGACCACCTGCCACGCCGCCCAATTGAACAAACCGACGTAACGAACCAGGCCTTGTTGAACCAGAGTGTTCAATGCCTCCAGAGTTTCAACGATGGGCGTGGCCGGGTCGAACCCGTGGATTTGGTACAGATCGATGTGATCCAACCCCAACCGTTCCAGGCTGGCTTTCGCCTGGGTGAGGATATGCCCCCGGGACGCGCCCCGCGCATTAGGGCTTTCTCCCATCGGCCCGAACACCTTGGTGGCGACCACCACATCATCACGCCGCACACCCAGGTTGCGCAATGCCTGACCCAGAATGCGCTCACTCGCCCCATTGGCGTAGATGTTGGCGGTATCGATAAAGTTAATGCCCGCGTCCAGCGCGGTTTTGACCAGGGCATCGGCCTCGCCCTGCCCCAATTGGCCGATGTGGCCCCACATATCGTCGCCGCCACCGAATGTCATGGTGCCGAGGCAGAGTTCGGATACAAACAGGCCACTGTGGCCGAGTTGTCGCATACGCATTGGGAATCTCCTGTTGCCATGGATTGCTTGTTGAAAGCAACGGCACGATAACAGCCGGGAGGTAGGCTCCGGGTATCCGTTCCTCTCACGGTCTTGCCTATTTCTATCAAGCCAGCCCCAAGAGCGGTGCGACCCTCCACGACAGCTGATATTCTGAACCCATGACAACGACACTCAACACCCTGCTCGGCCTGGCCGCCCGACACGGGCAACCCCATGGCCAACCCCAGCCGCTGGACGCCTTGCGGATTACCCGCACCGAACAGCCCAGCGGGATTATCCATGCCGTGTATCGGCCTTCGCTCTGCGTGGTATTGCAGGGCGCCAAGATCAGTGAACTGGGAAAAGAGCGATTTCATTACACCGCCGGTCAATGCCTGCTGGCATCGGTGGACGTGCCTGTGAGCGCACGCATCATCGAGGCGTCCCCCGAGCGGCCTTATGTGGCGTTCAGCCTGGCGATAGACCCCGTGACCGTCGGCGAATTATTGATCGACCAGGCCCAGGCTCTGCCCAGGGTTCAGCCACGCTCCGCGCTGCAAACGGCGGCCATCCCCGAGGACTTGTTCGATCCTATCAGGCGGCTGCTGAAACTGTTGGACCACCCCGCCGACCTGCCGGTGCTCGCCCCCTTGATTCAACGCGAAATTGTCTGGCGTTTACTCGGCAGTGAATTGAGCGAACCGCTACGCCACCTTGGTCTGAAGGAAAGCCACACCGCCCGCATTGGCCAGGTCGCCGCCTGGATGCGCAACCACTTTGACCAACCACTGCGCGTAAACGACCTCGCGGCCATGGCCAACATGAGCGTCGCCTCCTTCCACCGGCATTTCAAAGCCGTCACCCAGGCAACGCCGGTCCAGTTCCAGAAACAGCTGCGCCTGCAGGAAGCACGGCAACGACTGCTCAGCCGGGACGACGTCGCCGCCGTGGGGTTCAGTGTGGGCTATGAAAGCCCGTCTCAGTTCAGTCGGGATTACCGGCGCCTGTTTGGAGCCCCACCAAGGCAGGATGCACAGTCGCTGCGAGCCAGTTTGGCGGCAGCCCCTCAGCCTGCAGGCGTTTGAACGGAGCCCCTCCCCTGCCACTGGCGTGAACCACCGCCCCCTGATCATTGCCCAGGCTTCATAACGACTTTCGTGCAACGGTCCGCCTTCTCGCTGAACATGCGGTACGCTTGGGGAGCATCTTCCAGGTTCAGCCGATGGCTGATCACAAAGCTCGGGTCGATTTCTTCCCGTTCGATGCGGTTCAGCAGCGGCCGCAGATAACGCTGCACATGCGTCTGCCCGGTGCGGATGGTCAGCGCCTTATTCATCATAGATCCGACCGGCAGCTTGTCGGCAATACCGCCGTAAACTCCCGGAACCGACACCACCCCGCCCTTGCGGCACGCCATAATGGCCTGACGCAGCACCGTGGGCCGGTCGGTTTCGAGCTTCAGCGTTTGTTTGGCGGTATCGTACAGGCCTTCGATACCCATACCGTGGGCCTCCATGCCCACCGCATCGATGCAAGCATCCGGCCCGCGACTGCTGGTCATGGTTTTCAGTGCATCCACCAGTTGCAGGCTGTTGCCGTATTCATCGGTATTGACCACCTCCGCCTTTTGTTCGCGGGCCATGTCCAGCCGCTCCGGGACATTATCCAGAGCGATCACCCGTTCCGCGCCCAGCATCCAGGCGCTGGCAATGGAAAACTGCCCTACCGGGCCACACCCCCAAATGGCGACGGTATCCCCCGGTTGGATATCGCAGTTTTCGGCGGCCATATAACCGGTGGGGAAAATATCGGTCAGGAACAGGACTTTGTCGTCGTCCAACTGCTCTGGCACCTTCATTGGCCCTATGTCGGCAAAGGGAACGCGTGCGTATTCCGCTTGCCCGCCGGAATAGCCGCCCACCAAATGGGAATACCCATAAATGCCGCAGGGGGAATGGCCCCAGAATTTCTCTGCGAGCGCGACGTTGGGGTTACTGTTATCGCACAGGGAAAACAGATCTTTCCGACAGAAAAAACAACGACCGCAGGAGATCGTGAACGGCACCACAACCCGGTCCCCCGGTTTCAGGTTATGCACCTCGGGGCCCACCTCCATTATTTCTCCCATGAACTCGTGGCCGAGAATATCGCCCTTCTCCATCATCGGAACGACGCCGTTGTAGAGATGAAGATCCGACCCGCAAATGGCCGTGGACGTCACCCGGACAATGGCGTCCTTCGGATTGAGGATTTCCGGGTCATCCACCTGCTCAACGCGGATATCTTCTTTGCCGTACCAGCGTGCCGCCTTCATAGTCCCCTCCTTAGGCTATCGCCCGCGGTGGGCACTTCTCCGGTTTCCATATAAGCCTTCAGATTACGAAGGTTCTGATTCAACACGGCCTTTTCCAACCCGCTGAGGAAGCGCGCCACGGCACCGCCCGCCGCTCTTCCCGGGGGCTCGAAATGCAGGTTCAGCGTTACATCCGTGCTGCGCCCCAGTTGGTCCTCATAAAATTCAACACTGCCCCAACTGTGAATGTCGGCCCCTTCCAGGGAGCGCCAGGCAATGCGCTGACCGGGGATATCCTCGGTGACTTCCGAATCCCATTCGATGGTGGCGCCCAGGGGGCTGTGAACCACCCAATGCGTCAGCCCTCTTTCCCGTTCCTCGACCCGGTCGAGGAAGGTCATCACCTGGGGCAACTCGACAAAGCTGCGCCAGAACCGGTAGAGAGTTTCGGCTGAACGGTCGATATTCACCGACCCCTGTAAATGAACGGCGCCCGGACGGGAGCCGGTTAAAGGCAAACGGCCAGCGGCCGGGGTGCGACGCGCCACGGCGCGGTAAAGCAACCCCGCGGAGATGACCCCCAATGCTCCGACCACAAGATTGTTCCGATGGCTGTGATGGCTTTGACGGCGTAGGTTTCGCATAAACGCCTCCTGTTGATGTGACAGGGTTGCAAGTCAGGCTGCGGTTCCCTGCAATCTCCCAGGCCCTGACGCTCATGCAAGGCCTGCTGACCAAGTAACTGACAGGGACAGAGTTGCAACCGCCATGCCCATGCCGGGTTGCGGGAAAGGCTGCGGGGAAGAGGCCTGACCGAGGCTTTGCGAGTGGGGGCACGAGCGACAATGGTAAGTTTTGCCGCTGACCCCGTAACAATTACAGCCGTGGCAGAGCCACCCGAAGCCAAGCTGGGGGAGCACGCGACGCCAAGGCTCTGCTATCATTACCCGCTTTACCCTACCCAGTGCCACGAAATAGAGAGAGAAAACCATGACTCAAGCTTCCGCCCGCCACATCCTCGTCAGCACCGAAGCCGAATGCCAGCAGTTGAAAGACAAAATCGCCGCCGGTGAAGACTTCGCCGCCCTGGCCGAAAAGCACTCCTCCTGCCCTTCCGGCCGCAGCGGTGGCGAACTGGGCACCTTCGGCCGCGGCCAGATGGTGCCGGAATTCGACAAAGTGGTGTTCAGCGCGCCCCTGAATGAAGTGCAGGGCCCGGTGAAGACTCAGTTTGGTTATCATTTGTTGGAAGTGACTCAGCGGACTGAGTGAGGCAATCCACTTCGGGGAAGCCGCGTCCAAGGCTTCCTCTTTTCCCGCCGAATTTGCATATCTTATTAAACTCACTCTGAACGAATACGCCTTAACAGATTAGTAAATCTAAAAGTATCGCTCTGGTAATTACTTGGTTAAAGCATCGATCGAATTGCTAGTTCTGTCTCACCCTTTGTGCTCGTTAAATAAATAAAAAAGGAAGGATTCAGAAGATGCAGAATTAGTTGAGAATCAAGAGAAGGGGAGCGTTGTGAGCCAATCGATGCCCTTAAAGCGCTGAAGATAAAATGGTGGGCCCTCCGGGACTTGAACCCAGGACCTGCCGATTATGAGTCGGATGCTCTAACCAACTGAGCTAAGGGCCCACTGAGGGTTGGCGAGCGCCAACCCTGGAAGAGACGGCATTATAACGTTCATTGCCTACAAGTCTACCCAGGTTATTGATTCCTTTGGCATTTTATTCAAACCGCTTGATGCGCTCGCTGCTGGCGGGGTGGCTGGAGAGGTACTTGCTCCAGCCCTCTTCCTCGTTCAGGTCGCCGCCGTGGCTGTCCACCATCTTGCGCAGGGCGGCGGCGAAGGCGCTTGGGTCCTGGTTCGAGGCTTCCAGCAGGGTTCTGGCGGCGTCATCGGCTTCCTGCTCCATGCTGCGGGAGTAGGAAAGCTGGGCCAGGGCGTAGGGGGCGGTGATGATGATTTCCGAGAGGGCTTCGCTGTCGCCGGTGATCAACAGGGTGCTGGCGACGAGTACGGATGAACCGATAATGCCGCGAATGCCGTGGTCGTATTGCACGTGGCCTATCTCGTGGGCGGCGACGGCGAGGAACTCGGGCTCGCTGAGCAGGTTGACCAGTTGGTCGGTGAACACCAGGGTGCCGTCCGGCAGGGCGAAGGCGTTGGCGCCCAGGTAGTCGCTGCTGTAGAAGTGAACGCTTACCTTCACGCTGGTGAGGTAGTCGGGAAAGTGTTGCTCTATGGCTTGGCGCAGTTCGGTCTGCCTAGCTTCGGTTAGGGTGGTGGGTTCCAGCCAGGTTTGTTCCATCCATTCCAGGCTTTTACGTCCGGCCAGTTGGCGGGCGGCGTCGGGCACCAGCGGGGCGGTGGTTCGGGCGACGGCGGGAATGCCGTAGCGGTAGCCGCCATAAACGCTGACGACCACCAGAATCAATAAACCGAATATCCAGAGCGGGGCTTTTTCCAGGTGGGTAAGCCAGAGGGCGTTTTTGCCTTTGTGGCCAAACTGGCGCAGGGCGGCGTCTATGGTGTCGTTGTCGCGGGTTTCCAGGCGGCCCATGTCCGGCAATATCAGGAAGCGGGGGGCTCTGCCCAGCCGGTCGCTCACTTGGGCGTTGTTGAGGTGGCACTGGAAGTTGCGGTCGAAACCGCTAAAGGTAAGCCAGCCGGAGGCGTCCAGATTGACAAGGACAGGCGTGCCGGCGGCTGAGCCCTGAAGGTAGAAAATGGCGTTGAAGGTTGCTGTCACAGCCTGGTCTCAGTGTATCGCGTCGGGCCTTCGACCAAGCGAAGGCCCGGACTGCTTTGGTTAAACGCCGAAGCCGACATCCACATCATAAATTTCGCCCAGCTCTTCGCCAAAGGCGCTGCGCTCTTTGGCTTCACTGGCGGCGATGGTACCGAGGTTGCCTGCGTCTTTGAACTCAAGGGAGTTGGCGTTCAAACGAGCCATGCGAACCTTGGCCCAGGGGTATGCCAGGCCAATGGTGAGGGCCACCACGAAAGAGTTGCTCAGCAACACCCAAATGAAGCGGCCCACGCCCATGTTGGCACGAAAGCGGTTGCCTTCCAGGTTGACACCGGCCCAGTAAACGTTGAACAGCAGCGGTTTGAAGGCCAGCGCCAGAGCGTAAATAGACAGGTAGGCAATAGCGCCCAGGGCAACCATGCCTTGGCTGAGGCCGTATGCCGCCAGGGCAATGGCGGCGACCATGCCGATGATCAGGCCGTACATCACGGACTGGTATTGCTTGGCGGTGGCGTCGAATTTAAAGTTTTTATTGCCGTAAGAGTGGTTGGTGACGATATAGCGCGCGGAGTAATGGGCGGCATGGGGCAGCATAATGCCCAGGGTGATCACGCCTAACAGGGGGTACAGAATAAAGGCTTTAACGGCGCCCCAATAGCTGCCTTCGAAACGGAACCGAACGCCGCGGTAAGCGGAATAACGGGCATTGAACCGTAACCCGGAATTGATCAGCCAAGGGGAGGCAACCATCAAGAGCAAACCCAGGAGCAACCCGACAGGCGGCACGAACATGGCTAGCAGGTAAAACACCAGATAGGCCGCCAGGGCGATCAATCGGCCTTTCAAAATCTGCCCACCGGTGGCGAGGTATTCGAAAGAAGAGCCGCCGATCTCGGTATGGCCGTAAAAATAGCGGTTGTTACGAACCTTGGCCCAGGCAGAATAGATGCCCAGAGTGACAATGGTGAGTGCGATATTGACGATCCATACACCGAAATACTCGCCGCCGGTGCCTAAAAAGCTGACCGGAGTGGTTTGAGTGGATGCGGTGGAGGATGGGGCTGCCGTGGAACCGGCGGGAGATTGATTGGTCATAAATCTTCCTTGTTACTGCGGTTTTTAGAATAGTTGGGCGAGCGCCCGTTGTTCCGTCTTGGAACAACGTCGCCACTTTACCCAGTCATTCGGGGAAGATCAAAAGCCAATCAGACTGAACCGGCCGGAGTGCAAAAAGCTGTGATGCAGTTCCGCTTTCGGCCGGCGTTTGGAGGTGTCAGTCGGCGGTGGTTAAAAGAAATAATCGATTCGCCAATATACCCGGTCGTTGTCTTTGGCCTCTTCCAGTAAGGTCGCTTCCCCGCCTTCGTAGGCGATGTATCCCAATTCGGTCCGCCACTGGTCGTTGATGGCCCAGTCGGCGCTTAGCCGTGTCATCTGGCCGCCGCTGAAGTCGTCACCAAAGCCCAGCACGGCGCCGCTGAGCGTCAGTTGGTCGCGCCAAGTGGTGTGTTCCAGGCCGAAAGCCCACTGTACCTGGGTCTCCTCGCCCAGGTTGGTCGCCATGGCGTTTTGGTAATCCGGCAGGTAGCGGGCGCGGTATTCAATCACCAGACGGGTGCTTTCCGGCAGGCTGATGTCCAGCCCGAGCACGGCGGACCAGCGGTCGGTCTCTTTTTCGGCACCGCTGACGGGTAGGGTTTGGCCGTTCACGGTCTGCTGCGTCACCGGGGCGTAGGTCAGGCCGTTTTCGTAGGCGATTTCCGCTTTTATCACGGCATCGCTCACCGGTACGCTCAACCCAGCGCCCAGGGTGGTGGTGCGTTCGTATTCGCGGCTTACCGAGCCGGGCGCGAATAGCAGATGTCCGCTTGGGTTGTAGCCGTGCCAAACGAATGTCGCCAGGTCGAAACCGTGCCAAAGGCCGCTGAGGCGCAGGCCTCCGGCGTGGGCGGCCGGGTCATCCCAGCCGTGGTCCGGCGGGTTGTCGTCCAGTTCGAACGCGAGTGGGTAGAAGTCGCTGCCGTAGACCGGGAGTTCGGCGACCCGGCTTTCGTGCGCGAGCACGCCTTGCAGCGTCCAGCCGCCCAAATACCCTCTGGCTTCGGTAATCCACCTCGCCCGTCGCGCTTCCTCGGGTTCGTATAAGCCCGGTTGGGTCATGCGGGAAGGGTTGACCACTTCCTGGACGGAAAGAATGTCGTTAAACCCCCAGGTCAGAATCTGCCGACCGGAGGACACCGCCCAGTCCGCTGTCTGGTACCGAAGCACGGCCTCATCGATTACCAGGCGGTACTCACGCTGATCGCGGTAGGGGTCTTTCCATTCCGCATCCTCTTTCAGATCAAACACCCAGTCTCTGATCACGGCCGCTTCGTATACGGCTTCGAAACGCTCATTGGGGCGCCATTCAAAACGGGGTTGAATACCGAGCACCAGGCTTGATAAACCCCGGTGGTCGGTGGCACCCGCCTCAGGGGCTTCGTGCGCGGTATTCCACTGGCCATTTTGGAACAGCCGGGTTGAAACATAAAGTTGTGTGGCGTCGTTTTTAGCGGGGGCTTCCACATCGCTGAAGCCTTCTTCGAAGGTATCGCCAAAGGGGTCATCCTCGGCTGCCGCCGTGACGGCAAGCGTTAAGGCGCAGGCGCCTGTGGTCAGGGTAATTGCGATGCGTTTCATAAGCCCTGCTCCAGACGCTGCACGGTAAAGGCGTTATCGTCGACATCCAGGTTGAGGTCGATGTTATCGAAACTGAGCTGGGTTCGGTGCACGGTTTTACCGCCTTCCTGGCTGACCACCTGCATCACTTTGGGTATCCAATAACCGTCCCGTTGTTCCCATTCGGGGATGTTGAGCAATTTGCGTTCGCCTTCGGCTTCCAGCGTGTGAATGGCGCGAATCACATGATGGTTGCTTTGCTGCACGTAGAGGATCGACTGGGTGTAACCGGTGCGATCCACCACTTCGTTATTGGCGGCCGTTGCTTCTATCAACCACACGGGTTCGTTACCTACTTTGTCTTCACGAATCAGTGTGTATTCCCAATCACTCAGATTGCGCGAGGACAGATCCGCGTAGGATAAATCAGACCCCATAAAGCTTCCGCTTTGGTCGCTGCCGGCAATGCGTTTGGATTTGTTCAAGCTGGGCAGAAACAGCCATTGGTCGTCGCCCTTAGCCGGATCGTCGTAATCGAACACTAGAAAACCGGTGCCGCGAACATCCTGAGGCGAGAGGAAAAACAACAGGCTGCGTTCCATATCATCAAAGGTTTTGCGCAGCGAACTGATGGACCGAACCCGTTGCTGATTATTACGGTCGATCAACACCATGGTCATGTCGGAGGCCATGACCGGCGGCGTGGGTTGGGCATCGACTTTCGTCATTATGTCCAACCCGGTTTCAGCACGGGCACCGTAGGAAAGGCAAACCAATGCGGCCAACAACAGGCTGGCGGGCTTGCTTAAAAAAGATCGCTTCGTTTCTGGATTCGCCTTTTGAAACATCATGACAGTTGCTCCTTGGATTGACGCAGTAAGGGGGAGTACCAACGCAACAGCACAGGCGTTAGTGTGAAGTTGGAAAGCATGGCCAGCAGGAAGGCTGTGCCGCTTAAAAATCCGAAATTGAAAATGCTGTGTACTTCGCTGAATAAAAAGACATAAAAACCGGCTGTCAGCACTATAGAGGTGGTCAACAACGCTCTTCCAGCATGGTGAAAAGCGGTATCAATCGCCTGACGCGCATCGCCGGTCGCGGCAAACGCCTCGCGGAAGTGGTGGGTAAAATGAACGGTGTTGTCCACGGTGATGCCGATGGCGATGGTCGCCACCAACATGGTGAACAGATCCAACGGAATACTCATGAGATACATCAAACCCATGACCACCAAAATAGGGGCCAGGTTCGGCAACATGGCCACCAACCCGAGGCCGGGCGAGCGAAGCAACGCCATCATCATTAACGAGATGGCGATGGCGGCAATGCCGTAACTCCAGGCGGTCGTGCTCACCACTTCTTCCAAAGTCGCACTCAGCAGGGGCAACACACCGGCGATGGTGATTTCCGCCTGTGGCGCCAGGGCCTCGGTCAAACGGTTTTGGGTGACTTCTATAAAATCCTGATAGGCCAGGACATCGGCCCAGGGCATGATGAGAGTGACCCGGGTCTGACTGAAGGATGGGTCGACCAGACGGCTCAGTTCATCCGCACCGCTGTTTTCAAACAACAAGAGTTCTTCGGCCAGCAGGCGGGCATTGTCCGGAATGACGTAATAATCCGGGTCGCCGCCGTTCAATGCTTGGTGAGTGCCTTTGATAACATCCAGAATCGAATTCACATGACCGATTTCAACACCGCCGGGAGTTGAG
Source organism: uncultured Saccharospirillum sp. (assembly GCA_965652395.1). Lineage (GTDB taxonomy): Bacteria > Pseudomonadota > Gammaproteobacteria > Pseudomonadales > Natronospirillaceae > Saccharospirillum. The sequence continues at coordinate 28,458 of CBFGUW010000011.1, forward strand.
CCTTGCAATGCTTTCAGTTCAGCATCCAAGCGCTGCAAAAGGTCCGGGTTTTTAATCCCGTTTTCCACACCGGTATCCACGATAATATCCATATTGATGGTGCCGCTCAGGCGCTCATCGATTCGATCCGTGGCTTGACGAATGGGCAGATTTTCCGGCATCCAGTTCATCGGGTCGTGCGAGAACCGCAGCTGCAACAGGAAGACAACCGCCACCAGCACCACCACCAACCAAGCTGCCGCCATCAAAGAACCATGACGCCAGGCCAGATTGGCAAACCCCTGCATCAACCGTTCACCACCCCGCCCTTCATTCTTAACCGGCTTCGCCCGCACCGGCCAGACCGCCATTAGTGCCGGAATCAACGTCACCGTCAGCACAAAGGCCAACATCACCCCTAAAGCGGCAAACACACCCAGAATGGAGATAGGAATAATATCGCCCGTGGCAAGCGACAGCAGACCCGCCGCCGTCGTCAAAGACGTCAACAACATAGGCACCGCCGTTAACCGAATGGCTGTCTGCATCGCCTGAACCTTGGCATCGCCTTTATTAAGATGACTGAAGAAATGCGTCAGCAGATGAACCGCATCCCCCACTGTAATGGCGAGTAAAAAAGACGGCACCATGATCAACGGCATCTGAATCGGCCGCCCGGTCAGCGCCAATATCGAAAAGGTCGACACAATCGCCAACACCACCGCCGACATAGGGGCAACAACCGCCGACACCCGACGGAAAAACAACACCAGCACCACCACAATCAACAACAACGTCAGCCGGATAAAACTCGACATCTCCGTTTGCATGGTGTGTTCCAATTGCAGATTAATCACCGGCATCCCCGCCACCACAGGGTCCAATTCTTCAAAATCCGCCAGGGTATTTTCCAGCGCATTGATCAGTTCATGGGTTTTCTCAATCGGCAGGAAGTCCTCATCGGCAGGCGTCGCCGGCTGCTCCGCCTGACCGACAAAATCGTCTCCGAATACATCCTCAAACGCCGCCGCATCATCGGTTTGCGCATTCGGGTCAAAATCGTAGGTATAGGGTTCGATCACCAAGGTAGTGAAGGTCCGGTCCTGATTGATCACCAGACCATTCAAAGTCGGCATAGACGCAATACGCCGTTCCAACTCAGCCCGACTCAGCGAACCCACCGGCCGGGGAACCAAATCATCCACCAGCAAGCCATCGTCCGTCCCCTCCTGATAGGGCGCATCAATCAAACTGTTCACCCGGTTAACCCAAGGCACCTCGCTCTCCACCCGCTCGTGCAACTCCGCCAAACGGGACAACGCCTCCTCCGCCAACACATCCCGCGCCGAAAGCCCCACCACGATCACATCGTTACGACCATACTGCTCCTTCACCTGGTTATAAGCCTGACGGGCCGGAGTGGTATCACTGATAAAATTTTCCAGATCCGTATCCAGTTCAAGCGAACGCAACTGAGTCGCCAACGCCACGATCACCAACAACACAGCCAGCAAAACCGTCTTCGGGCGGGCCATCACCCCAGCGGTGTAGCCATCCAACCAACGATGAGAGGGACGGGAATGGTTCATTAAGGTTTCTCCATAACATTGAAAGCAAAAGCACGGTCCAACATAGCGCCCAGGTACTCCGCGAACTCATCGTAATAAGCATCATCCATCGGACGTTCCGTCATCGTCTCCAACACCGGCTTCATCAACACCGGAAACACCAACAGACTCTGAATCACCAAACGCGCGAATTCCGGTTTATGACCCTCACCCGCCGGCAACGCCCTTCCCAAATGACGCTCCACCTCCGCCACCAGCGGGCGCAAGATATCATCCACCAACCAATGCCCGGTTCCCGGGTCATACAACAGACTCTTGATCACAATCTGGATCAGCTCGCGAGGCGCATTGCGGAAAAAGAACCGGAAAAACTCCGTAAACGAAAAAGCGCGCTGAGGCATCTCCTTCAGACCATTCAGTAACACCCCCTTCACCGGCGACACATAGCTCAGCACCACCGCCTGAAACAAACCCCGCTTATCACCAAAGTAATAAGCAATCATCGCCGAATTCACCCCCGCCCGCTCCGCAATCCGCCGGATAGACACCCGATGGAACTCCTGCTGCAAAAACAGATAGCGCCCGGCTTCGAGCAGCTTATCCCGGGCGGTGGTCTCTTCGTCTTGGGTGATTGGGTCGGGTTTGGAAGCAGTCATCGGTCGGTCCCGGAGCAGTTAATCAATCGATTGATTAATACACTAGTTCGGAGCCCTTTTTCTTGCCACGACTTTCATTCATCAAATTGCATGGAATGATCAACTGGGACTTTGCCACCCGTGGCTAGCGGGGATGCCCTGAGGTGCCCCGGAAGGGTATCTGAGCCATGGATGCCGAAGTTAAGCCCCCATGGAGGGGTTCACGGCGCCCCCTAAACAGCAACCCAGGGGCCTGTGGCGGGTTCAACCCAAAAACAGCCAGTGGAACAGCCCGTTGAAACCGGCGACAATAGAGGAGATGCTGTTATCCGTTGTTATCGCCACCGAGGCCACCGCCGATGCTCAACCCACTGATTACCACCAAACGCATACTGCAAGCCGCTGCCCAAGTCACGGACAGCAGCGCTTTGGTCCGGCTAATCGTCGAACGCATCCGCACCACCCTCCAGGCCGACGTCTGCAGCCTCTACGTCATGGACGAACAAAACGAACTCGTCCTCACCGCCACCCTAGGCCTCGCCGAAACCGCCATCGGCAAAACCCGCATGACCCTCGGCCACGGCCTCGTCGGCACCATCGCCCAACGGCAGCACCCACTCAACATCGACCACGCCAGCCAACACCCCCGGTTCCGCTATTTCGAAGAAACCGGCGAAGAACGCTTCGAAGGCTTCCTCGGCGTCCCCATGATCCACCTCGGCCAAACCCTCGGCGTACTCGTCGTACAGGTCCGGGACTCCCGCCGCTTCACCGAAGAAGAAGAAGCCTTCTTAGTCACCATGGCCGCCCACCTGGCCGGCAGCCTCGCAGGCAACCTCAAAAAAGCCGCCCGCCCGGTCACCGACAACCAATTGCCCATACTCCGTTTTCAGGGCATCAAAGGCGCCCCCGGCATCCAAATCGCCCCCGCCTGGGTCGTGAAAGACGACATCCGCATGGAAGACATTCCCGAGCGCGACGGCAGCGGCATCGACTTCGAACGAAGCCGCATCAACGACGCATTGGAAGAGACCAAGGACGAACTGGACACCGGGCTCGACCAGCTCGGCGCTGGCAGCGACACCCTCGACTCCTTGCTCGAAGTCTACAAACTGCTGCTGGTCAGCCCCGAACTGAACCAGGCCATCGAAGAGGAACTGCAAAGCGGCGTCAGCGCCAGCACCGCCCTGAAACGGGCCATGCAACGGCAAATTGCCGTATTCGAGGCCATGGAAGACCCCTACCTGAAAGCCCGGGCCGAGGATCTTCGCGTACTCGCCGTGCGCATCTACCGCCACCTGCACGAAGAACTGAGCGAGCGGATCAACCCCGAACAACCGGTCATATTGATGGGGCGAACGATCAACATCTCCCATTTCACCCGCATCGACCGGGACAAACTGGCCGGTATCGTCAGCCTGGAAGGCTCCGCGCTGTCACACACCGCCGTGCTGGCCAACGCCCTGGGCATACCTGCCGTGGTCGGCATTGGCGACGAAGACCTGACCAGCCTCGACGGCACCGAGATCATTCTCGACGGCTATCGCGGCCAGGTGATCGCCCACGCCCCGCAAAGCCTGAGAGACGAATTCGAACGGCTCACCCGACAGGAACGTGCCCTGCAGGCCGACCTGTCGCATTTAAAAACACTGCCCGCCGAAACCAAAGACAACACCACCGTGCGGCTCTACACCAACACCGGCCTGCTGGCGGACATCACTCCCGGCCTGGAACGCGGCGCCGAAGGCATCGGTCTGTACCGGTCCGAAATTCCTTTCATGGTGCACAACACCTTCCCCACGGAAGAAGAACAGGTACGCATATACCGGGGCGTGCTCAGCGCCTACGCCCCCAAACCGGTGGTGATGCGCACACTCGACATCGGCGGCGACAAAGCCCTGCCCTACTTCCCGATCAAAGAGGAAAACCCCTTCCTCGGCTGGCGCGGCATTCGGTTCACCCTCGATTACCGCAACATCCAGCTCGATCAAATCCGGGCCATGCTCATCGCCAACATCGAAACGCAGAATCTGCAATTAATGGTGCCGATGCTCAGCCGTGAAGACGAACTGGAACGTTTTCACGCCCTGGTGGACGAAGCCATTGCGCAGTTGAAAGAAGAAGGCCACCCGGTCAGCAAACCGCCGGTCGGCATCATGGTGGAAGTACCCGCCGTGCTGTGGCTGCTGCCGCGCTTGAGAGACACCATAGACTTCGTCTCCATCGGCTCGAACGACCTGACGCAATACTTACTGGCCGTCGACCGCAACAACCCACGCGTAGCCAAACTCTACAGTCACCTGCACCCGGCCGTGCTCGAAGCCTTGCGCGGCTTGGTACGTGAATGCAATCGCCTGAACCTACCGGTCAGCATCTGCGGCGAAATGGCCTCCGACCCCGCCGCTGTTGTACTTCTACTGGGCATGGGCATCAGAACGCTCAGCCTTTCAGCCTTCCACCTGCCCCGGATTAAATGGTTGATCCGTTACCTGCACATCGGCGATTGCATTTCCTTGCTGGACCAATCGCGGGACTGTAAAACCGAAGCGGAGTTGCGCGGGTTGATTAACAACCACCTGAAGGATTTGGGGTTGAATGCGTTGATTCAGTAGTCTGAAATGCCCTGTAGATAAAACAACACCGGAGGCCGCCCATGCGGCACAGTCGAGCCCCCACCTTTCTATTTACTGGCCTGCTGGCAACGGTGCTGGGAATTTGGGCCGGGAATAGCTTGGTTTATCGGCTTGAGCTAAACCGGGTGCCGGATCGAACTTATTTTTTAACCTCTCTCAAGGCTTTGGTTACGCCGGAATCGGAAGCTTCGCTTGCGCTGCAGAATTCGATTTACCAGTCCAGAGTAACGGCTCTCGAAAACAAGCGGGCCGAACTCGCCACTCAGTTGGAGTCGGTTAACGACTACCTGGTACCGCTGGAAGCGGACTTGCAAACCTACCGGAAGCTACGAACCGAGCGGGTGCAGTTGAGTCAGGAGGAACAAACTCAGCTTTATATCGATCTGGTGAGCCGCTATCGGGATTATCAACGGGCGCTGAACAGTATTGAGACATTTGTGCCTTTGGAAGAGGGCGAATCTCTGCTGGCATTTCCATCCGTTTATCGTGATCTCATTCTTCGCCAAGGTGGAGAGGTCGCCCGCGAACACAATCGTTTTCTGAAGGAGCCGCGCGACCCGGCCTTCGCGGCACGATATGAAGCACCGTTACGCCGTTTTCTGGCGGACTACGATTTGAATACCGTCATCATTGAATGTCGGCGGCAGCTGTGCGAGTTGCATTTGTCGGGACTGTGGGAAGACACCTATTATCGGGCCTTTGATGCCATCTATGAGGAGCTGCAACAAAAAGACTGGTTCGATCTGACGCGTACGGCGAGTGCCCATCAATACCGTGGCGGGGGTGTGCAAATCCAGGTGTGGTTGCTGGAGGCGTCACCATGAAGAGGGTTATTGGGTTCACTTTGGTCGTGTTCCTATTGAGTCTGGTGGGCACTGTTGCGTTGCACTATCAATTGCAGCCACCGAGCCCTGCTGTCTTCGAGCCACGGGTGCTGGAGGAACGTTCACCTCAATCCCTGAACAAAGCCGAGTTAAAGCAGCAGCAAAAGGCTCTGATAGAGGATATCGACCGGCTGGATGCCGAGGTGGATAGAACGGATGCCCTGCACCGGCTGGCCAAGGCACGCGCCCAAAGCCTGATAAACGAACTGGAGCGCTACCAGAATGAGCGGGATGCCTTTTTAGCCGCCTACGAGGAACGCAAGACTGATATTGAAAACCGTTTGGCCGAGCTGGACCGGGCGATTGAAGAACAGATCACGGAGCAGGAGGAACGCAACGCTCAATTATCGGATTTGGATGTCCGTTACCAGCTCGATTCCATGCTGGCCTACCCTCACCCGTTAAACGATTCGGATCTCTTGAGGGAAGAGATGCTGACCAACCCCCGTCAACATCTGGAGCGGGCACAGCACCATTATGAAATTATTTTGCAGGCGCCTGATTACCCAAAACAGGAGCAACTCTATAACCAGCTGGAACCGCTGTTAGCCGATTTAAACAAGCGCTATCACCACCAACCTGAAATCCTCGTGCTGCAGTGCGGCTCCCGCTTTTGCGAATTGCAATTGCGGATGAAACGGCCGGAGCCTTATGTCGACTATTGGCGGGCAACGCTCGACGCAATACAGGCGAATACCGGATTTGGACCTATGGAAGACAGCCTGGTCGTCGAAGGCGACGACCAAATTACAGGAATGATATTGAGCCGACGCTTGGGGAGCCAAGTCAGCCAATAGAGTTTTTTATAATAGAAACACGACGATCAGCTTCAAACACACCCAGGCAAACACACCGGCGATCACGTCGTCGATCATAATGCCGATGCCGCCGTGAACTCTCTGATCGAACCACTTGATGGGCCAGGGTTTGAGCACATCGAACAGCCGGAAAAGCAGGAAGCCCAATAAGACCGTGATCCAGCTTACCGGCATGGCCAGCATGGTGACCCAGAACCCGACGAACTCATCCCAGACAATGCCACCGTGGTCGTGTACGCCCATATCCCGGGAGACACGATCACACAGGTAACACCCTGCCACAAAGGCCAGCACGATCACCGTGCAGTAGAGCCAGAACGGCAATTGAAACAATAAAAGAAACACCGGGATGGCGGCTATCGTGCCGAAGGTGCCTGGCGCTTTGGGCAGGGCACCGCTGCCAAAACCAAATGCGAGAAAATGGGCCCAATGATTATTCCAGCGACGTGCGGAATGTTCAGTCATGCCGTTAATGATCCTGTATTCAGAAGTGCTGAAAGCCTGCCTGGTCCAACCTGACCGGGCGGCCATTATGCCGGATTTGCACGCTGGCGTCGCCCGCCTCCACCCGGCCAATGCGAGTCAGTGGCAAGGCTAGCTGCTCAGCCAGACGCTGCAAGGATGATCGTTGTTCCGGTGGTGCGGTGAAGGCGAGTTCATAGTCATCCCCTCCGGCCAGGATATAGTGCCAGGCTGTCTCACCGTACCGCTCGATCATGGTGTTATCGACGGGCACGTGCTCGGTTTCTATCCGAATGGTGATACCACTGGCCGTGGCGATGTGACCCAGGTCGGCGACCAGCCCGTCCGACACATCGATGGCGGCGGAGGCCAGATTGACGAGGGCTTCGCCCAAAGCCAACCGAGGTTCCGGTTGCCAGTATTTGGCCAACCATGCCTCTGGCACGTCGGCCGAGGCCGGATTCAACACCTTTGGCAAAGCGGCGGCGGCCAGGCCGGTTTGTCCCGAGACCCAGACATCGTCACCCTCCCTTGCGCCCGAGCGGAGTATGGGTTGTCGTACCCGGCCGTGAACCTGAATGGATATCACGGTGCAAGGGCCCGAGGTGGTATCGCCACCGGCCAGTACCAAGCGGTACTGCTCTGCCAGCTCGCGCAGTCGGGTGCTGAAAGCCAATAGCCAGGAGTCGTCCAGTGGGGTTGGCAGCGTCAGCGCCAGAGTAAAGAAAGCCGGGGTGGCGCCCATAGCGGCCAGGTCACTGACGGCTGGCAGGAAAGCGCGCTGGGCCACTTGCGCCGGGGTGGCATCCAATGGGAAATGGCGGCCAGCGACAGCGGTGTCTATCGACATCGCCAGGGGGGCATCATCCTGCCAGACAAGACAGTCGTCACCCTGCCCAACCAATAGGCCGGAATCGTGCAGGCGCCAACCACTGAAACAACGTTCTATGAGTTCGAATTCGGTCATGGCGGGGAGTGTCGCGCCAGGGAGAGGAAAAGACAATATGGGGAGGGAATAACCCCCTCCCTTTCATCGGGAGGGGGTAACAACTTAGCGCTGGGGTCCGGCCTGTACGATGGCGTCGGAAACATCGTATTTGGCGAAGTTGGCCTGGAACTCCTCGACCAGCGCTTTGGCGCGCTCGTCGTAGTCGCTTGAGTCTTTCCAGGTGTTACGCGGCTCCAGCAGTTGGGAATCCACACCCGGGACCGCGACCGGTACATCCAGGTTCAAGCCTTCGATGTGCTTGGTCTCGACACCGGCCAGAGCACCACTGGTGATGGCGCTGATAATGGCGCGGGTAACGGGAATGCTGAAACGCTTGCCTTCACCGTAGGCGCCACCGGTCCAACCGGTATTGACCAGGTAAACATCAGTCCCGGCCTGCTCGATGCGCTTCATCAAGAGTTCGGCGTAAACACCGGCCGGGCGCGGGAAGAACGGCGCACCGAAACAGGTGGAAAAGGTGGTTTTAATACCGCTGCCTGCGCCCATTTCTGTGGAGCCCACCAAAGCGGTGTAACCGCTCAGGAAGTGGTAGGCGGCGGCTTCCTTGGTCAACTTGGAGACCGGAGGCAGCACGCCGTTCAGGTCGCAGGTCAGGAAAACAACCGCGCTGGGCTCTTCACCGGTGTTGCTTGGCTGACGCTTTTCGATGTGCTCCAGCGGGTAGGCCGCGCGGGAGTTTTGGGTCAGGCTGTCGTCGTCGTAATCAGGCGTGCGGTGCGCGCCCAAAACGACGTTTTCCAGAATGGTGCCAAAACGAATGGCATTCCAGATGACCGGTTCGTTTTTCTGGGACAGGTTGATGCATTTGGCGTAGCAACCGCCTTCGATGTTGAACACTTCACCCGGGCCCCAGCCGTGCTCGTCGTCGCCGATCAGGAAACGCTCCGGGTCGGCACTCAGCGTCGTTTTACCGGTGCCTGAAAGACCGAAGAACAGGGTGGTTTTGCCGTCGTCGCCCACGTTGGCGGAACAGTGCATGGGCAGCACGTCTTCGGCGGGCAACAGGTAGTTCTGCACGGAGAACATGGCTTTTTTCATTTCACCGGCGTAGTACATACCGGCGATCAGAACGCGGCGGCTTTCGAAGTTCAGGATCACGGCGCCATCGCTGTGGGTGCCGTCGCGGTCCGGGTCGCATACGAAGCTGGGAACGTTCATTACTTCCCAAGTATCGCGACCGGCGGCGTTCCATTGTTCGGGTACGATAAAGAGGTTGCGGGCAAACACCTGATGCCAGGCCAGCTCGGTCGTTACCTGGATGGAAACGGCGTGCTGGGCGGAAGCGCCCACTTCAAGGTGGCTGACAAAATGCTCGCGGTCGTTCACATAATCGGAGACGCGCTGCCAGAGGGCATCGAACTTATCGGCCGGGAATGGGCGGTTAACCGCACCCCAATCGATGTTGTCGCGGCTACCGGCTTCCTCAACGATAAAGCGGTCTTTAGGGGACCGGCCAGTGCGAACCCCGGTGCGCGCCACGAATGCGCCGTTGCTTGCAAACTCGCCTTCTTCGCGGCGAACAGCAAACTCCAGCAACAAAGGGGTGCTCAGGTCCACATGGGCATGAGGTGAAAAAGCGGCCATCGCGGTTGTCTCCTTAATAGGGGGATTGTCCAGCGTCGTAACTGAGTCGGGTTTATGTGATACAGCTTTTTTAATAATGAGTCTTGATAGGCGCCGCCAGTGTACTGCGCTTACCGGGGTCCGGAAAACACTAAATCGTCAAATAATTTCTGACATGCGTCATACCTTGGTGGTAGCGATGAAAGAAAGCGACAATTGACCAATTATTCAGCTTTTTGAGCCAATAGTGAGATCCACTGGCGCTGATAACACGAAACTCCGCTGTTGATGCGGGATAATAAGGCAGGAAACTCGGCTTTTTTCCTCATACCTCTGTTGCCGGGAGAAACCAGGGGCGCCGCTCGTAAGAATGCAGGGGAAGAAAAGTGGCTGTTCCATAGGGTGGTTTTTGTCAATCCGCATCGGCCATTTGTTGTTAAGTTACAAGATTTACCCCCAAAAAAGAGGTTTTTCGTAATTCGGTTTCATTGATGTATTTTTTGAAAAACTGTCTTTAGAAGGGCGGGAACCGAAAATGAAAAGGCTTACAAGAAAAAGAGGTGGCAGTGACGACCGCGAAATTCCATCACCAACCACCCCCGGCGCCAGCCCTGTTCAGAGGCTGGCTAATGCATTGACAGAGACTAGGTCCAAAGACCTTTAAATAGGCCGACTGCCATACTGGCTGTCGGGCTTACGCGGCGGGTCGGCCCGCTCTCCTTCTTCCACGACCTGCACCCGACCACCGGCTTTCAGAAAAGCCTCGACTTCACTCGCCATCTGCTCTCGCATTGATTTACGAGTCTCGGGGGTATGGTTCAAGGGTGGGGGTATTTCCAACGTACGTTCGGCTTCATTACCGTCCATCGACAACTCCTTCGGTTAGTAGGCGTTCATTCTTATTGCTTTTATTGTTTATGTTGTGATTGCTGTCCCAATTCCTTTGGGCCTTAACACTAATACCAAAACGCCATGCATAAAGGAAGCCGTTCGATTTATCCCATGAGCGGGTCGTCGAACAAAGGTTTGAGTTCGCGGGCGAAGCGTCGGCTTACCGGTAAAGACTCTTCCGCCAGCCCTCTTAGTTGCAACCAATAGCCACCTTCGTTATCCCGGGTGAGCTTTTCGAGGCGTTGCTTGGGTACCAGGGTGTTCCGGTGCACGCGGATCAGGTGCTCCGGCCAGCGTTCCTCAAGTTGTTTCAAACTCAGGTCGCACAATCGTTCTCCCTGACGACAGGCTGCCGTGACATATTTCTGGTCCGCACGGAAATAATAGACGTCCGCCAGCGGAATGCGTTCTTTTCCGCGTCCTGTTTGCAAGGTCAGCACCGGTCCGGCCTCTTCAATGTTCAGGGCGCTCAATTGAGCCCGGTTCAACTGGGCCGAGCGTTCAAGTACCTGACTCAGCTCTTCGCGCTTAACGGGTTTCAACAGGTAGGAGACGGCCTGTACCTTGAAAGCCTCAAGGGCGTAATCGTCATAAGCCGTGCAGAACACCACAGCCGGTGGGTGGGTTTGGGAGACAAGCCGCTCGGCTACTTCCAGACCACTCATGCCCGGCATGCGAATATCCAGCAGCACCAGGTCGACCGGGACCGCGGCCAGTCGGCTTAATGCTTCCTGGCCGTTGGCGGCGCTGACACATTGGGTAACGCAGTCTTCGGATTCCAACAACCGCATCAGGCGCTCGCGCGCCAGGGGCTCATCATCGACTACCAATACTTTCATAGAGTCCTGCCTGATTTTTATTGTACAAACGCGCTGGCAACGTCAGCCGGACACGGAAACACCGCTCTTCCCGCGCAGCGTAGAGTTTGGAGCCATCCCCATAAAGCGTTGCCAGACGATGGCGGATGTTGGCCAGGGCCACCTGATTCCCCCGTGTGGGTTCTTTATCCGCGTCGGTTTCGTCAGCCGGTTCCGGCAGGGGGTTTTCGATATCAATCACCAGCCGCCGACCTTGCTGATAGCAACCGATGACCAATGTACCGCCCTGCACCTGGGGTGCAATGCCGTGGACAATGGCGTTTTCAATCAAAGGCTGCAGGATCAGCACGGGAACCGACCAGCGGGCGGTTGGCTGAGGAGTCCGCCATACCACCTTCAGTCGGTCGCCCAAGCGCCATTGCTCCAGTGACAGGTAGCCCTGCACCAGAGCCAGTTCATCTTCCAGCGTCCAAAAGGTGCCGGCCTCTTTTAAGCTGGCTCTGAAAAGACGGGAAAGGTCTTCCACCGCCCGCTCTGCCTCGACGGGCCGGGTGGCGATCAACTCGGCGATGGTGTTCAGGCTGTTGAATAAAAAATGTGGGCGAATCCGATTTTGCAGTGCTTCCACCCGGGCGGAAAGCTCCGCCTGGGAACGGTCCACCACCTGTTGCTGTAATTGGAAATAGCGCAGCAACAAGGCGGCTATGATAGCCGTGGCGGCGGTTTGCCGTAGGATCTTCCAGCCGTTGATGGCGGACAGATCGCCTTTGACCATCCAATCGCCCGCAAGGCTGACGACCAACCCCACCAAAGACACCGAAGCGAAAGCCGCCAACCACCCCTGCCACAGGGGTCTACGGGCCAGCCAGGGGCGCAGGCGGCACAAAATCGCCGCCGATGGCAATACAATCCATTGCACAATCAGGCTCATATAGCCGAGCTGAACCCAATTAATGCCGGACTGCAGCAACACCCAAACCAGCACCAGGAGTTCCGAGACCAGGACCAGAAAGAAAACCGCCGTGGTGGCACAGAGGTCCGGCAGAATCAGGGACTGGTTGCGCGGCAGGCGCGGGCGTCGCGGTGTTTTCTTGTGGTTTGCGTTCAACGGCTGGGCTCTCCTGAGTTCGGCTCAGTTTGGCGCGAGCCCCAGGGTAGATCAAGCCATTGCCCGCCTGCGAAGGCAGTTTTGCCTTGTGAGGCGTAGCCATGGCGCGGCAGAAGCTTATAATCCTGCCCCTGAATCCATAAAAGGAACCGACTCGCCATGTCCGACACCAACGCCGCCTGGGGCGGGCGCTTCGCCGAAGCGACCGACGCCTTCGTCGCCGAATTCACCGCTTCGATCAACTTCGATCAGCGCCTGTATCGCCACGACATTCAAGGCTCCATCGCCCATGCCACCATGCTGGCCGAGGTCGGGGTGTTGAGCGGGGAGGAGTGCACCGCCATTGTTGACGGGTTGCGCGAGGTCCAGGCCGATATCGAAGCCGGGCGGCAGCAATGGTCCGTCGCCCTGGAAGACGTACACATGAATGTTGAAGCCGCGCTGACCGAGAAAATCGGCCCGGTGGGCAAGAAGCTTCATACCGGTCGCAGCCGGAACGATCAGATCGCGACCGACATCCGCCTTTACCTGCGTGACGCCATCGATGGCTTGAGCGGCGAACTGACCCGGCTGCAGCAGGGGCTGATCAGCCTCGCCGAGCAGGAAGCGGACACCATCATGCCCGGTTTCACGCACCTGCAAACGGCCCAACCGGTCACCTTCGGCCACCATCTGTTGGCCTGGAACGAGATGCTGCAACGCGACTATGAGCGCCTGCAGGATTGCCGCAAACGCGTTAACCAGATGCCGCTGGGGGCCGCCGCCCTGGCGGGTACCACCTACCCCATCAACCGCGCACGCACGGCGGAACTGCTGGGTTTCGACAAGCCCACCGAAAACAGCCTGGATTCGGTATCCGACCGGGACTTCGCCATAGAATTCACTCATTGCGGCGCCCTGGTCATGATGCACCTGTCGCGGATGTCCGAAGAGCTGGTGCTGTGGACCTCGGCCCAGTTCGATTTCATCGATCTGCCGGACCGGTTCTGCACCGGCTCCAGCATCATGCCGCAGAAGAAAAACCCGGATGTGCCCGAACTGGTGCGTGGAAAAACCGGTCGCGTATACGGTCACCTGACCAGCCTGTTGACCCTGATGAAAAGCCAGCCGCTGGCTTACAACAAGGACAACCAGGAAGACAAAGAGCCCCTGTTCGACACCATCGATACACTGGCCGGCAGCCTGCGCGCCTTCGCCGACATGGTGCCGCACCTCCAGGCCAAGCGGGACGTCATGAAGGGCGCGGCGATCAAAGGCTACAGCACCGCGACCGACCTGGCCGACTATCTGGTGAAAAAGGGCATGGCCTTCCGCGATGCGCACGAAGTGGTCGGCAAGAGCGTGGCCTATGGTCTGAACCAAGGCAAAGACCTGAGTGAAATGACACTGGACGAACTGAAACAATTCAGCGCCACCATCTCCGACGACGTGTTCGATGTACTCATGCTGGAAGGCTCGGTGGCCGCGCGGGATCACCTGGGTGGCACTGCGCCCGCCCAGGTACGGGCGGCCGCGGGTCGTGCCCGCGAACGCGTCAAGCAACGCGGCTGACCCCTGCCGCTCTCCGGGCCCGGTATCCGGGCTCGGAACCATCCGGTATCCTGTCCCGGCTCCCCCCTTTCCGCTGGCAATATGGCGAATATTGACTAGCCTTCCCCTAACGAGGTAGTCACCCGACTCTACTGTTTTGATCATCATTGCCGTTGAACCATTTGGAAGCACTTTTGACTTCCTACAGTGTGAAGGATGCACACGGATGGCAGTACCCTGAAGGAGGGAAGGACAACAATGAGACATAATGTAAGCCTTAGAGCCATCACCGAACCGGACGATACCTATCCGGGCGGTACCGCTCATTCCCTGTTGGACCCCATACGACTGTATCGCTGGCTGGAAACCTATTGGCAACAGATCCAGTGGATGACCCTACCTCTGTTGATGCTGTTGATGGCCATGGTCTATCTGCTGGTGTATTCCACCGGGGGGATCAAATACGTCTACTCCCATTCCATGTATCTGGTGATCCTGCTGGGTGGCTTTATTCTGGGTACCAAGGGCGGGCTTCTCGTGGGGGTGCTCGCCGGCCTGACCCTGGGGCCGCTGATGCCCATCGATGTCGCCACCGGAGAACCCCAGCAACTGCTGAACTGGCTCTACCGGACCGGTTTTTTCGCACTCGCCGGTGTACTGAGTGGCGGAGCGCGCGATGGCGCGCAGAATTACCTCGCGCATCTGAATTGGACATTGCGCCATGACGCCATCACCGGCCTGGCCAATCGACGGGCTTTGATCGAACACCTGACCCACCTTCGCTCCAGCCGTGCCCTGACGCCTCAGGCTCTGACCGTTTTCTCACTGGACAACGTCGCGGAAATGGAGGGGGCGCACGGGCCGGAAATCACCGACGAAATCGTTCAGCAATTGGCTTGCCGCATTCGCTCGATATCAGGGCATCGCACCCGCTGTTACCGGATAAACACCCACCAAGTGGCCATGTTGGTTCCCATTACCACCGAGGCCGCATTGGAAGCCATGCTGTCTGAGTTCACCGATGAATGCGGAGAACCCTTTCAATTCGAAAAAATCCGCATTCATGGTGATATCCGCATTGGTTACGCCGATATTTCCAAGATGGATGTGGCTCCGGAACAATACTTAAGACGCGCCGAACTGGCATTGCGCAATGCCTCCAGCCACTCTCAACACCGGGTATGCTTTACGCCGGAGCTGGATTCCATTAACACCAGAGAGAATCTGGAATTGTTGGGCGACCTGACGGCGGCGCTGCTTACCCGTCAGTTGAAGCTGCACTATCAACCCAAAGTCCGCCTCGATACCGGCGAAGTATGCGGAGTGGAGGCCTTGATGCGTTGGTACCACCCCGAGCGTGGCAATATTCCGCCGGGAAAATTCATCCCGCGAGCGGAGCAAAGCACGCTGATCGACCGTCTCACCACCTGGGCGTTGGATACAGCCCTGGGACAAAGCGTGGAATGGAGGAAAGCGGGAATCGACCTGAGCGTCGCAGTGAACATATCCACTCATAACCTGATGCAGCCGACCTTCGTCGATACCGTATTGCAGTTATTGGACAAGCATCAATTGGATGGCACCTACCTGGAATTGGAGGTCACCGAAGGTGCGTTCATGATGGACATCGAACAGAGCATCGACAAACTGCGACGACTGGCGGCTCACAATATCGCCCTATCGATCGATGATTTCGGCACGGGATATTCTTCATTGCGTTATCTGAATGAACTGCCGGTCACCACGATCAAGATCGATCAGTCTTTTATTCGTTCATTGTCGCCCCAATCAAAAACCACCCATATCGTAAAAGCATCGATATTCATGGCGCACCAGTTGGGCAAGAAGATTGTCGCCGAAGGCGTGGAGGAAGTGGTCACTTACCAATGCCTGCAGGAGATGGAATGCGACATGGCTCAGGGATATCTGATCAGTCGTCCCTTACCGGCCTCCGACTTTCTGGAATGGTTTCAGGATCATAAGGGAGTATTCGAACCCGGCGGGTAAAAAACGTCAGCCCTGTCTTTCCAACCAGACAGGAATGTCGTTCGCCGGGACCGGACGGGAAAAATAATACCCTTGAATGGCGTCACACCCCATTTTGACCAGCTCTATCAGGGTGGCTTCATCTTCGACACCTTCGGCTATGGTGGCCAACCCAAGGTTATGGGCCATGTTGATGGTCGACTCGACAATGATCCGGTCATGCGGGTCGACCAACAGGTCGGCGACAAAACTCTTGTCGACTTTCAACGCCTGAATCGGCAGCGATTTCAGGTAAGCCAGCGATGAATAACCGGTACCGAAATCATCGACCTCCACCTGAATGCCCAGCGATGCAAGTTCGTTGATGATATCGACGGCACGCAAAGGATCGGACAGTAGCGTGCTTTCCGTCAGCTCCAAAACCAAAGCCGTTCCCGGCAGGCCATGCTCGTGCAACAACCGGCTGACATTCAAGGGGAAATTTTGATCCAACAAAACCCGGGACGATAAATTAACGGCCAGATAAGGTCTGGAAAATTCCGTCGCCAGTTCGCCAGTTCCGCCAAACCGCTGCGCAACACGAAATCGGTGATGCGATGGATACCCTGCCCCATTTCGGCGATGGGAATAAACTCGCTGGGCGATAAAGGCCCGAGTTCCGGGTGCGACCAACGCACCAGGGCTTCAAACCCTTTGGTACTACCGTCACCGGCGCTGACCACCGGCTGATAGGCCACCCATAAATGGCCCTGCTCCAACCCCTGCTCCAATTCGGACAACACCGCTATGCGTTGCGGTGTGTTGGCATCCAATGCCGGTTCGTACTCCACCAGGTAGCGCCCGGCACCTTTGGCGGCGTACATGGCCACATCGGCACAGCGCAGCAGTTCATGCCCGTCACCCCCCTGAGTCGGATAATGCGCAATGCCGATACTGGCCTCGACCTGGAGTTTCAAGGTATTGATAACGTAGGGACGACGCAGCTCCTCTCCGATCTGTTCGGCGAGCATGCAGGCCTGCCGGGGCGGTACCGAGGGCAAAAAAACCGCGAATTCATCGCCACCCAGACGACAAACACCCCAATTGCCGTTGCGACCCAAAACCCGGCGGACCCTGGGCCCGATTTCACACAGCAGCCGATCCCCAAAATGGTGACCCAGACTGTCGTTTATTTCCTTGAAGCGATTCAGGTCAAACAGCAACAGACTGGCCGTTTGATCCGGATTGCCGGAAAGCGACTGTTTGACCCAGTCATGCAATTGAGCTCGATTGCCCAGATCTGTAAGGCTGTCCCGCATGGCCTGGTGACGCAGGTTGAGGCGCTGCAGGAGATTGTCGAATGACAGGCCGATGGTCTGCACCAGCAGAGAAATAAACTCCTGGTCTTCGTAAACCGACGGCCCCGCCTCGAGCATTAACACAGCCATTGGCGCTTCCTGCCCCCAGAGCGGGCAACACAACCAATGCCCTTCATGTTGTTCCCAAAAGGACTGATTGGTGGTCATCGCCTTGGCCAGGGAGGTACCGTGATGCGGCTGCACTCCACCCAGGTCTGTTTCATTCGCCCAATGCCATTCGGCTTCATCCACCTGATAAAACGCTACCTGCTCAATATCCTTTTGGCGCTTCAGTTGCGCTGAGGCTACACGCAGAAACTCGGTTACGCTGGGTTGCCTTTCCAGCTCAGTGGCAAGGGTGATCAGTTCCCTAAGCCGCCCCTGACGTTCCTTAAGCAACTGGTGCTGCCTTTGCAGTTCCTGTTGGGCACGGGTCTTATCGGTGATGTCCTCGAACGTCAGTTGCACCCGCTCACTCAGGTTCAATACCGTGGTTACCGCGTGGACCATTACTATGCGGGCTTCTCCAGTCAGGCTGTGAATGGTCCACTGCTCAGGTGGAAGACGGTGGTTGATGGAGTGGCGTATGAATCGCAGAAAATGATAGAGCGACAAACGGCCATCCGGTTGCTGCCTGGGAAACACATCCTGTAGATCAAGCAATTCCTCCGAAGATTCGCCTTTTAATCCAAACAACTTTCGAGCCGCCTGATTAAGATTCAGCACACGGCCTTGAACATTGACCACTACCGTCGCCTGGACAGCGGTATCAAAAAAGGCACGATAACGGCTCTCGCTGTCCTGTAGACGACCTTCCAGACCCAGCCGTTCTATTTCGGTGACGGCCCGGTCCGAGTAGAGCTCCAACACCCGTTCCAGTGTTTCATCCCGATGCAGCGGGTCATGGTGCCCAAGCGCCAATACGCCTAACCAATCATGCTGGCGATTCTTAAGCCGAATCGCCAGCACATGATTAATCTGTTCGAGCATCGACCAGGTCTGCTCTTCGGGGCGCAATTCAAATTCAATGCTGTCGTGGTTGACCAGTGGCCGAAAAATACTTTGATCCACCCTGATTCCGTAGCGGGGCAGCAGCATTCCATCCCGAACTACAGCCAGACATTCCAGATATTTTTCCCGATCGACGCGGAAGATTCCCACTTGTCGTACACCGGTCAACAGCGCCATCCGACGGCAGAGGTGTACCAGAAACTCCTGCCCGGTGGCGATGGCGACGTCCGCATTGAGGCGGGCAAGACGGGAATCCAGATCGGACAGATACCGGGCTTGACGTTCCGGGGCTTGCGAATCGAGTAAACACCCAAAACTGTGTAATTTCCCCTCGGAATCCCGTTCAAACACAGTACGCTCTTCCACCATTCGATAGTCGCCGGAAGCATGTAACAGACGGTAACGAAGAGACACCATGGATTGAGTGGTACGGCACCGGTCGTATTCCGCGCCGGCTCTGACCCGGTCCTCGGGGTGGATCATTTCAAAGAGGTAACGTTTGGGTTTTTCGCCCACGAAATCACGACTGGGGTATCCGGTAAGCTGACCAAGCGCCTCGTTGCAGTAGAGCAACGACCAGAGGTCGGCATTACCCCTTGAAGGCACGGCCTCGAACACCGCCATGGGTAGCCGGTGGAGTAGATCGCTTTTAGGGAAATGCGGTAGACCGGAAGAGAGGGGCTCATCTGTCTCGGTCGCCTTGGGGAAATCGGACATCCGGCTCATCGGTTATGGAAATCTGCCTGAAGTTTAGTCAGTGTCGGCGGGAATGTCAGGCCAAAACCATTTTTAACCTGAACAAAAAAAAGCGCGGCCCAAGGGACCGCGCCAAAAGGTTGCCTACCAAACGAGCAAATGAGCTAGGGTCGTACGCCGGGGAAACAGCTCCCCGGTATTCAAGTTGCCTGTTAAAACAGGCGGGTCGGCCCACCAGTTATGGCAGGCCAATTCGTTACAGCCGTGCTTCGGTTTCAGGATCGAAGAAAACGGCTTTACTCATGTTGAACAACATCTCCATCATCTCACCGGGCTGACCGGCTTCGGACGGATGCACCCGGCATTCGCATTCCTGATCGTTAATGCGGGCCAATACCAGGGTGTCGGCACCGGTGGGCTCGGTCACTTCAATCTTGACCGGCACCTTGGTGACGTAAGGCTCCGCTTCGACGTGCGGCATCACATGAGTGATCTGTTCTGGACGAATACCCAGAATAACGGTCTTGCCAAGGTACTGGCTCAGGTCCGCTTGTTTCGGGTCGACCGGCAGTTGGAATATGCGACCTTCGGAGTCGATCTGCACCGCATAGTCGCTGCCGTTTTGGGTCACTTCACAGCGCAGGAAGTTCATGGACGGCGAGCCCATGAAACCGGCGACGAACATATTGGCCGGGTCATCATATACTTCTTGTGGGGTACCAAACTGCTGAACCACACCGCCCTTCATCACGGCAATACGATCAGCCAGCGTCATGGCTTCGATCTGATCGTGCGTTACATACACGATGGTGGTACCCAAACGCTGATGCAGCTTTTTCATTTCGGTGCGCATTTCCACACGCAGCTTGGCATCCAGGTTCGAGAGTGGTTCATCGAACAGATAAATCTTCGGACGACGCGCCAAAGCACGCCCCATCGCCACACGCTGACGCTGACCGCCGGAAAGTTGCGAAGGCTTACGGTCCAGCAGCGGTTCGATCTGCAGCAGCTTGGCGACCCGGTTTACTTCGGCCTCGATTTCGTCTTTGGGCATCTTGCGAATTTCCAGACCGAACGCGATGTTCTTGCGCACGTTCATGTTCGGATAAAGCGCATAGCTCTGGAACACCATGGCAATGTCGCGATCTTTCGGCGCCGCATGAGTCACGTCGTCTTTGCCGAGAACGATATGACCGTTGGTGACATCTTCCAACCCCGCGATGCAGTTCAAAAGGGTGGATTTACCGCAACCGGAAGGACCCACCAGAATGATGAACTCACCGTCGGTGATATCCAGGTTAATACCCTTCAGAATGTGGGTTTCACCAAAACTTTTGTAGACGTTATCTATCTTCAGTTCAGCCATGTTGCGAACTCCAATTAACCTTTAACGGAACCGGCCGTCAGACCGCGTACGAAATATTTTCCTGCCACGACATAGACCAGGATGGTGGGTAGCGCTGCGATGATGGCACCCGCCATATCGACGTTATACCGCTTCTCACCCGTGGCACTGTTGACCAGGTTGTTCAAGCCCACCGTCACCGGCTGGGAGTCCGGGTCGGAGAACACGACACCAAACAGGAAGTCGTTCCAGATCTGGGTGAACTGCCAGATAACGGAGACCACAAGAATCGGAGCGGACAGCGGCAGAATGATTCGGAAGAAGATGGTCCAGAAACTGGCACCGTCCAACTTCGCGGCCTTGATCAATTCATGCGGCAGATTGATGTAATAGTTCCGGAAAAACAGCGTCGTGAAACTCACACCGTACACGACGTGCGTCAACACCAGACCGGTGATGGTTCCGGTAAG
This sequence comes from uncultured Saccharospirillum sp., assembly GCA_965652395.1. Taxonomy (GTDB): domain Bacteria; phylum Pseudomonadota; class Gammaproteobacteria; order Pseudomonadales; family Natronospirillaceae; genus Saccharospirillum. The sequence goes on from CBFGUW010000011.1 coordinate 49,201, forward strand.
GCCCAGCCAACCCAACATTTGCGACTGCGGCAGCAAAATGGCCTGGAAAGGCAGGAAGCAACCGAGCAGCAATGCGGCGAAAAAGAGATCACTGCCACGGAATTTCCAGAAACTCAGGACATAACCATTCAAGGCTCCGAGCAAGGTGGAGATCGCTACTGACGGAATCACCATGATAATGGAGTTGATGAAGTAAGGTCTCAGCCCCAACTCTTCACGAGCACCGATTTGAGCCTGGTTCCAGGCGATATGCCAAGCTTCGAAAGTAAAGGCATCCGGCCATTCGATCAGTTGACCAAGACGAATTTCGTCCATGGAACGCAGCGATGTCAGAATCATCAAGACCAGCGGCAGCAGGTAATACAGTGCGACGATGACCAGTACTCCGTAGAGAATGGCGCGACCACTGATGGACGAATAACGGGGATCGGTTGATTTAGCCATTTTTCGGAGTCCTCAATTCGGAATACAGATAAGGCACGAGGATGGCGAGTACCGTCATCAACATGACCACGGCGGAAGCCGCACCCACACCCAACTGACCACGCTGGAAGGAGAACTGGTACATGAAGATCGCCGGGACGTCGGTGGCGTTACCCGGACCGCCGCCAGTGAGCGCGATGATCAGGTCGAAACTCTTGATCGCGATATGCGCCAGCATAATAAAAGCCGAGAAGAACACCGGACGCATTGAAGGAATAATAATGCGCGTGTATACAGCGAACAGGCTCGCACCATCCAACTGGGCGGCTTTGATGATGGAGGTATCGATACCTCTCAACCCGGCCAGGAAGATCGCCATCACAAAACCACTCGCCTGCCAGACACCGGCGATGACGATGGTGTAGATGGCCATGTCCGGGTCAATGATCCAGTCGAAGGTGAAACTCTCCCATCCCAGACTTCGTATGAAGCGTTCAATCCCCACGGTTGGGTTAAGCAACCACTTCCAGACGGTACCCGTCACGATGAACGAGAGCGCCATGGGATAGAGGTAGATGGTGCGCAACGCGCCCTCGGCGCGAATGTTCTGGTCCAGCAACACAGCCATGACCAGCCCTACCACCATACAGATGGCGATGAAGAGTACGCCGAAGATCAACAGATTGGTTAAGGCACCCATCCAACGCTCGTTCATAAAGAGGCGGACATACTGCTCGAAACCGGCAAACTCGTAATTCGGCAAAATCCTGGATTTGGTGAACGACAATACCGTCGTCCAAATCACAAAGCCGTAAAAGAAGATCACCGTGATGGCGATCGTGGGTGAAACCACCAGCTTGGGCAGCCAGTAATCCAACCCTTTTTTGCTTGCTACCGACATACTTTTCCCGTCCGTCATTAAAGCAGATTGAAAAAAAGTTCAGTTCATTTAGGGAAACTCTAGACCAGGATTAAAATCCTGCTCTGGTTTCGAAGGCTGAAGAGCTGTTTTTCAAGCTGCCTGCCTAGAGTGCGGCGGTGGGCCACGAAAACCATGGCACACCGCCGTAGATCCGAAAGTGGCTCGGATGAGCCACCCTGGGTTCGTTACTGGGCGGCGCGGATTGCGCGAGCCAGTCGAGTGGTAGCCTCTTCGGCGGTCATGTCTGAGTTGAAGAACTCAGTGACGGTGTCATAAATGGCACCCTGTACCGTTGAGGTGGTGGACATGCCGTGAGCCATGGAGGGCACCAGACCTTCGCCAGAGGCGGCTGTCTTTTTGAAGGTGTCCATAGAGGCCAGGGCACAGCTGTCGAAGCTGCTCATGTCCATGTCAGTGCGGGCCGGAATGGAGCCCTTGTTCAGGTTGAAGGTTTCCTGGAATTCAGGAGACAGCACCAACTCGGCCATTTTCATTTGCGCTTCGCTGTTTGAAGAGCTGCGCTGTTTGAACATGGCCAGTGAGTCGATGTTGAACGTGAATTCGCCTTCGGTACCTGGGAACGGCATGCAGACGTAGTCTTCACCCGGGGTCATGTTGGCGGCGGTGAATTCACCTTTGGCCCAGTCACCCATGAACTGCATGGCGGCTTCGCCACGGATCACCATGGAGGTGGCAACGTTCCAGTCACGGCCGGCGGCACCACGGTCGATGTAGTCTTTGACCTTGCGGAATTCACGGAAGGCCTGAGTCATGGTGTCGCTTTGCAGTGCTTCGGGGTCGTGTTCAACGAAGACTTTGGAGAAGAAGTCCGCGCCACCGACAGCCAGTACGATGCTTTCGAAGGTGGTGGCGTCCTGCCATGGCTGTCCGCCATGAGCGATGGGGGTTACGCCAGCGGCTTTCAGCTCGTCGGCAGCGGCCCACAGTTCGTTCAGGGTGGTGGGGATTTCAACGCCGGCTTTGTCGAATACGGCTGGGTTGGCCCACATCCAGTTTACGCGGTGTACGTTTACGGGTGCGGCTACGTAGTCGCCGTCATGTTTCATGACGTCTGCGACGACGCTTGGCAGTACCTGATCCCAGTTGTTTTCGTCAGCGACGTCTTCCAGGCTTTGCAGGAAGCCGAGGTCGCCCCACTCTTGAATTTCCAGACCTTTGATCTGGGCGGCGGCCGGCGGGTTGCCGGATACGGCGCGTGAACGCAGTACGGTGTAGGCGTTTTCACCACCACCACCGGCGACTGCGAAGTCTTTCCAGGAGTGACCGGCGTCTTCGACCATTTCTTTGAGCACGGCGATGGAACGGGCTTCACCACCAGAGGTCCACCAGTGCAGTACTTCTACTTCGCCTGCCTGTGCTGCCGCTGCGACGGTGCCACCCAAAGCCATTGCCATCAGAGTCTTTTTAAACATCATTGCTCAGTCCTTCTTTTGTTGTTGTGACAGAGTCTTAATTAGACTGAATTCCGAATCGTAGTACGGAATCCCGTTTGGAGAGTGCGTTATGTGGAACACATCAATTCCAACGCTTTCCACTCTAGTCAGGAGGACCGATAGAGGCACGTCTCGAAGGGAAACCTAACGTAACAAAGCCTAACAAGGCTCGTTTTCTGTGGTGGCTTTGGGGTGTTACTTCCGGTGACGTTTTGGGGCTGTGGTCCAATTAGGGGCTACGGATACTACCAAGGCAGCAATGGTCCGTGCAGGCTACAGGGGTAGGCTTCCACGGGGGCGCCGTGAATACATCCATGTAGGCTTAGCTTCGGCATCCATGCCTCAGATACCCCCGTGGAAGCCTACCCCTGCATCCTGCACTTACTTCGGTGGCTTACCAACACAGCAAACACACTCACCAACCCTCAAAAAAGAAAGGTCTGTAGGAAACGTAGTTGCAGGAGGCACCTCAGAAAGTGCCAGGTGCCGGGTAAGACACTCAGGGGCAGTCCGCAGCAAGGATGCTGCGGCCTAGCCTACATGGATGTATTCACGGCGGCCCCAGAGGGTCTTACCCGGCACCGGGCACGGACCACAGGCACGATATAGAACGGAGCCGAAGGTGCGAAAGGCACAATAGGAAACCACTGGCAAAAAGAGGTAACAGGTAACACCACAAGCACAGAACAAAAAGAAGCCAATGTAACAAGAGTGTTACATTGGCGATGGACTACGACCAGAATGATACACAAAGTTGGGCGACGGCCTGGAGGCCTTCGATATCGGCTTCGGTGAAGTCGTCCAGCTTGTCGCTGTCGACGTCCAGTACAGCGACGACTTCATCGTCGACGAGGATGGGGACCACCACTTCGGAGCGGGACTGGCTGCTGCAGGCGATGTGGCCTGGGTAGGCGTCCACATCCGGTACCCATTGAGTGGTGGCTTCCGCCCAGGCCGCTCCGCAGACACCCTGGCCGTAGCCGATGCGGGTACAGGCGATGTCGCCTTGGAAAGGGCCTAGTACCAGTTCATCACCCTGGACCTGGTAAAAACCCACCCAAAAGTAGCCGAATGCCTGGCGTAGTGCTGCGGCGAGGTTTGCCAAGTTGGCTATTCGGTCCGGCTCGCCGGAGACGAGGCCTTTCAGTTGGGGGAGCAGCTCGCTGTATTGCTGACGGCGGTCCGTCTGGGTATCAATAGTCAGTGTTTCAGCCAAGAGAGATGGCTCCTTCTTCGGTTCGTTGGGCCAGGGTTTTGTATATTGCCCGGGCTTTGTCTGTCTGCCCCCTGGTTTCATATAGGTTGGCGAGCGCCAGGCCAATGGTCGGCTTGGTTTCCTGCCGCCAGGCGTCGTTGAGGTAATCTTCGGCTTTTCCCCACAGGGCTTCGCGCTCGCACAATACCCCCAATACCCAGGACAGTGTCGCTGAGCGGTCCTTCTGGCGGCTTTCAATCTGCTCCGCCAACTTAAGCGCTTGAGCGGTGTCGAAGGGTTCTTCCACCAGTAGAGCGACCAGGGTGTCGTTCGCTTCGCGTTCCAGGTGTTTCTTTAATAACCGGAATGCCTCGTCAACGCGCTGGTGTTTGACCAGGCAACGAACTTCGGCCGCGACCAGTTCCGGTTGTTGACGCACTTTCCGTGGAATGGTTTTGAGCTTGGTCGGTTCGAATGTGTCTTCCTGCTGGCACTGTTGCAACAGTGCCAGTCCGACATGCTGCTGCCAGCGTTCCCGATCCGATGGATTGAGATGAGGGAGATTGCTCAGCCCTTTGTACACTTCTTCCGCCCGGCCTTCCGTCAATAGGGCTTGCCAGTATCGGTGTTGCAGGTGTTTGACCGAGATGAGTTCGGGGTGTCGGTCCATCCAGGCGAGAAAGGAGGCTTTGTCACCGGCCTGCCAGCGTTGTTCAGCTTCGAGCACCTGGGCCACGATGGCGAGGCCGGGGTCGGTTTCATTGAAGCGCGCCACTCTGGATTCCCAGTCGCCACTGTGTTGGGCGGGGATGAGGCTGAGTGCGCGGGGGAGGCGTTCGGAGCCTCCGGCTTTAACCACTTTATCCAGTGCGGCGAGCGCTGCGTTTTCGTCGCCCTGCAACCAGGATTTGACCGCTTTCTCAGTTTCCACCCGGGCGAGTTTGCGGTCACGGCTGTCGCGGTAGCGGCGCACCAATGCGATGGGGTTGGTACGACGGATCAACCACCAGAGAAGCCACGCGACCAGCGCTAGAACAATCAATGTGCCTGCGGCGGTCCAGAGGGTGGTTTCGACCTTCCACCGACCCCAGGTAATCATGACGTAGCCCGGTTCCCGCACCATGAAGTGGGCCAATACGCCCGCAGCGAGCAACAGCAGGAACCAGATCAGGATTCTGAAGATCATCCGCGTCATTCAGCGTCCTCCCCTTGCGTTTCGGTGGTGCTTTCTTCGGTGTTGGGTGAGGAGGTCTCGGCGCGGGCCATGTAATCTTCAAGGGCGCGAACGCTGCTGTGGATGTCCGGCCAATCCGGGTTCAGTTGAGCGCCTTGGATTTCACGCAGCTCGGTCAAGGAAGCGTTGAGCTTCAGGGTTTCCTGCATGGGTTGAAGATGCTGGATCAACTGCTCCAAGGCTGCATCGAACAGGGGCTGGTTACCGGCCAGCAAGGCCAGCTGCACCTGTTCGGTCAGCAATCGGCCGTGCTGCTGCCAGCGGGAGAAGTCGTCCAGCAGGGGCGGCGCTTCGTAGGGAGTATCCAGTCGCGTTACGGTAACGAGGCTGGATAGGCTGTCGACAAAGGCTTGCCAGGGGGTACCGGTTTCCGGCTGGGGTTCGGGTTTGACTCTGTCTTCCGGGGTCCAGTCGAGGGCGGCCAGGGCGTCATCCACGGCTTCCAATCGGAAATAAAGGCCGTTAGTGTCAGGATAATCAACGCTTTGCAGGGCCAGACGGTCCTGGGCGATTTGTTTGCGCACCGGCAGGACAGCGGCGTTGGTCAGATCGGCCAGTACCTGGTCGGCGGCATTCAGTAGCTGCAGTGCCACTGTGGCGTTTTGGTCCAGCTGTAAGCGGCGCTCGGCGAGTCGGAGCAGAGCCAGAGCTTCTTCCAACGGCCAACGGTCGGCTTCCAGATCCTGACGGCGGCTCAGCCGTTGGGCGGTGTCGACCAGGAGGTTTTCCTGCGCTGCCAATTCAGCCTGCATCCGTTCCTGTAAGGCGGTGCGAGCCTGCTGGGATTGGTTTAACTGGGTTTGTAGGGTATCGACCTGTCGGGACAGTTGTTGCTGGCTTGAAGACAGTTGCTGCCAACCCTGGTTCAACGCCTGCCATTGCTGATAGCCCCAGTAACCACCCACAACCACCAGAGCGAGCAGACACAGGCTGATTAACGGCCATATCCAGGGTCGGCGACGCGAGGGTGCGGCGCTTTTTGGTCGCTTGGGTGGCGGCGGCGGGGTGTTTTTCGGTTTGGCGTCCCTGGTTTCCTCTTTTTTTGGCGTTGAATCGGCCCCGGTGTCCGGCTTTTCTTCGGTGGTCGCGGATTCTTCCGTCAGGGCCCGATCCATTGTGGGCGGTTCATCCCCGGAGGTGTCTTTGGGTAGGTCCGGCTTTTTATCGTCTGGGTGTGTCATCGTCGTCCTTTCTCGGGCCTGTCGATGGGGGCACAGTGTAAGATGGAAATTCGGTTGACGTCATCCGCCTTGAGTCATTTCAAGCAAGGTTCGGCGCACGTTTTCCAAAGCAGCGCCGTTGGTCGACCGACAATGTGGAACGCCTTGGCTTTGCGCCCAAGCCAATAAGCGGTCGGAACTCACCAGCCACTCACCCGGCCACTGTCGCCAATGAGCCGGGGCATGACGCCACAACCCTTCAGCCAACGTTTGCGAACTGACCAGAAGGGCGTCGGCTTCTTCGCTGCAATTACGCAGACTTTCCAATGCCTGGGGGTCGAGCGCACGGCGGTAGAGCACCATTTCCGTAACGACCGCACCGCGTTGACCCAGGGTTTGCGCAAAGGTATCACGTCCGCCTTCGCCTTTGATCACCATCCATTTCTGGTCGGCGACATCCAGGGTTTCAGGCAATTGGAGGACGGCCTCAGCCGTGTTGTCCCGCTCAGGGAAACCGACATTCAGCTCCGCTTCCTGTAACAATTGGGCGGTACCGCTGCCATTGCATAGCCAACCGACCCTGACCGGTGGCATGGGCCAGTATCGGTCCAAGGCATGGACCAACCCCTCCGCTGCCCGCGCGCTGACGCAGACAACACCCTGGAATTCGTCCAGATTGAGCCATTGGGTTCTTTGCCAGGGCGTTTCAGGCAGCCACTCGAACTGCCAGGGGTCGACCAGTTCGAGCCGAACACCGGCAGCTTTGAGACCCGTCTGCCACCGTTCCCAGTCCCGACGGGGTTTGGGCAGCAGCAGGCGCATCAGTCTTCCAGCTTTTTGAGAATGGCGTTGGCACCCTGGGCGAGCAGATCTTCGGCCAGAGAAAGGCCCAGACGGTGAGCGGCGGCCAGACGGTCTTCCGGGCTCCCCGCCAACTCGGCTTCCCCTTGGGTTTTCAGCAGGCGGGACCCATCCGGCTCGCCAACCCGGCCTTCCATTCGTAGCCGATCCCCATCCAAAACGGCGAAACCGGCGATGGGAACCTGACAGCTGCCTTCCAGGCGCCGGTTCATGGCACGCTCCGCAGTCACCCGGATCAGGGTTTCCTGATGCATCAACGGCAGCAAACGCTGACGAGTGGTCTCGTCTCCGGCGCGAATTTCAATACCCACCGCGCCCTGCCCCACAGCTGGCAGGCTGAGGTCGACATCCAGGGTGTGACGAATGCGGTCATGCAATTCCAGCCGCTTCAAGCCGGCGGATGCCAGAACAATGGCATCGTACTCACCCGCATCGAGTTTACCGAGACGAGTGCCGACATTACCGCGCAGAAACCGGATCTCCAGATCCGGGCGGGCCGCCAGCAACTGAGCCTGACGGCGCAGGGATGAGGTACCCACGATGGCCCCTTGAGGCAGTTCGGAGACATGGGCGTAATGGTTGGAAACGAAGGCGTCTGTCGGGTCTTCCCGCTCACAAATCACAGCGAGTTCAAAGCCCTCGGGCATTTCCATGGGTACGTCTTTCATGGAATGAACGGCAATGTCCGCTTCCCCGTCGGAGATGGCGCGCTCCAATTCCTTGATGAACAGTCCTTTGCCACCGACTTTGGACAGCGGCAGATCCAGGATTTTGTCACCCTGGGTGGACAACTCCACCAGTTCAATAGTCAGGTCCGGATGCAAGGCCTCCAGAGCGGAACGCACATAGTGGGCCTGCCATAGGGCCAAGGGGCTTTTACGGGTGGCGATTCGAAGCGTTTCGGACATGGTGTTCCATCATGATTGAATGCGGATGAAGTGGGAGTGTAACAAAAAACAGTCGCACACACTCCGGCTGCGAACGGATGCGGACCCGCTGAACAAACGCTTTGATACGGTTTGTTACATTAACCTCCAGTACCCTCTTGGCAACGGATGGTCTCTGTCGGCCGTTCGCTCGATAACGCGCAGCGCCAATAATGACAACAACGGGCTGGAGTACGGTATGAACCCAACCATCAAATCCGCAGCTATTGCAACGGCTATGGCTCTTATTCCTCTGAGTCTCCACGCAGGCAGCGTAGAGGTATTGCATTATTGGACCAGCGGTGGGGAAGCCCGTTCGGTACAGGTTCTAAAAGACCAGATGGACGCCGCTGGCCACGATTGGGTCGACTTCGTGGTGGAAGGCGGCGGTGGCGGCAATGCCATGGCCCGGCTACAGGACCGGGTGCTGCGTGGCGACCCGCCTACGGCCGCCCAGATAAAAGGGCTCGACATCCAACGTTGGGCTCGCCTCGGCTTTCTACGCAATATCAATTCCCTGGCCGACGAACAAAACTGGGACGACCGTCTACCCCCGGTGGTAGCTCAGGCAATGCAATACAACGGCAACTATGTTGCCGTGCCGGTGAACGTACACCGCACCAACTGGCTGTGGGCCAACAAGCGCATTCTCGATACGGTGGGGGTGACGGTTCCGCGTACCTGGGAAGAGTTTCATCAAACCGCTGAACGCATCCGCCAGGCAGGCTACCAGGTGATCGCCCAGGGCAACCAGGAGTGGCAACACGCCACTCTGTTCGAGGCGGTGGCACTGTCGGTAGGGGGGCCTGAGTTTTATCAGGAAGCACTCGTCCAGCATGATTTCGGCACCATGAAGAACGAGACCATGGAGGCGGTATTTGAAGAATATTACCGTCTGGTCGCGGAAATGAACCTGAGTGATGACCTGACCGAATGGAACCAGGCAACGTCTCAGGTTATTCAGGGCGAAGCGGCTTTCCAATTCATGGGTGACTGGGCCAAGGGTGAGTTTGCTGCTGAAAACAAAATTCCGGGGCAGGATTATCTCTGCGCTCCGGTCCCCGGCACCACTAATCAATTCCTGTTCAATATCGACAGTTTCGCGATTTTCGAACTGCGCAATGCCAATCCCGCCGACCTGCGGGCTCAAGACGACCTGGTATTGAACATCATGGACGACAACTTCCAGAAGACCTTCAACCAGAACAAAGGCTCGATCCCGGCTCGCACAGACATGTCGATGGCGGGTTTCGATCTGTGCGCGAATATCTCGATGTCAGAGTTCATAGCCTCGGCTGAAAACGACGCACTGCTGCCGAGTATCGCCCACGGAATGGCGACAACCGGCACGGTTCAAGGGTATTTCTACGAGAAGATCGGCGAGCTGACCGCAAATCCTCAGTCACCGGAAGATTCAGCCAGAGCATTGGCCAAGGCCATTCGCTACGGACAATACGTCATCAAGTAAGCTACTCTCCGCCCCGCCCGTGCTCTTTCACAAAGGTTAGAGCATGGGTGACGGCATCCCGCACCGCGGCATCCATCTGTTGCTGTTCCTGCACCGATAAATAGAACGCCATATCGACGGAGAACCGATAGTAACGGGCCGGTAGCCGGTTGAGTGCGACACAGGCGATGTCCGCCAGTTCGTTCTCATCCTTTTTCTGGGCCTCATCCCTGGCTTTCAGGTCTTCCACAACCAGTTTTTCGTAGTAGTTGGTGATCTGGGTATCGATGGTCATGACTGCACTCCGTCCATTTTTTCGTTTCTAAAGGTTAGCCCAAAAACAGCGGAGTGCCGGTCATTCATCGCTCGATATCGATCCCCGCAACATTTTGGAAGCCTCGGGGCAGTTTGTTGCCGCGACGGCCGCGCTCGCCCAGATAGTGCTCCAAATCGGCGCCTTTGAGCTTCAGCTTCCGTTTACCGGCGTAGACCACCAGAGTGTCGTCCGCGCCGAGAACCACGGCACCCACCATGTACTCTTCATGCTCGGCCGCCCTGGCCGATGGGATATTGATGATTTTGTTGCCTTTGCCCTTGGCCAATTCGGGCAGATCCCGAACGGGAAAGACCAGCAAACGGCCTTCGTTACTGACAGCGGCCAGATAATCGGTTTGCAACTGATGAACTTGGGCCGGAGGCAGAACCAGAGCGTTCTTGGGCAACGAGAGCACTGTTTTACCGGCTTTGTTCTTGCCGACCATATCCTCGAACTTGGCGATAAAGCCGTAACCGGCATCCGAAGCCAACAGGAACTGCTCGCCGGGTTCACCAATCATCAGGCCGCACATTTCAGCGCCCGGAGGCGGATTCACACGACCGGAAATCGGCTCGCCCTGACCTCGTGCGGAGGGCAGGCTGTGCGTTGCCAGAGTGTAGGTTCGGCCGGTGGAGTCGAGCAAAACAGTCGGCTGGTTGCTTTTACCGGGGCCTGCGAAAGCGAAAGCATCGCCCGCTTTGTAACTGAGGCCGGTCGGGTCGATATCGTGCCCTTTGGCGGCTCGTATCCAACCCTTTTTGGACAACACCACCGTTACGGCTTCAGAAGGCAGAATTTCAGTTTCACTAAAGGCCTGGGCTTCCTCGCGCACGACCAGGCGGGTGCGGCGCTCATCCCCGTAGGTGTCGGCATCGGCCATGATCTCTTTCTTAATCAGGGTGCGCATCCGGGCCGGTGAGCCGAGCGTTTTTTCGAGTTTGTCGCGCTCGGCGGACAGATCATCCTGCTCGCCGCGAATCTTTATCTCTTCCAGTTTCGCCAACTGCCGCAATTTCAGTTCGAGGATGGCCTCCGCCTGAACATCACTGAGGTTGAAGCGGCTCATCAGCTCCTGTTTCGGCTTTTCCTCGGTGCGGATGATGTGGATCACCTCATCGATGTTCAGATAGGCGATGAGTAAACCATCCAGAATGTGCAGCCGGGCAATGACCTTGTCGAGCCTATGCTGCAAGCGGCGGCGAACGGTGGTGGTGCGGAAATCCAGCCACTCCGTCAGGATGCGGTTCAACGGCTTGACCTGGGGACGACCGTCGATACCGATCATATTGAGGTTGATGCGGATGGTCTTTTCCAGGTCTGTCGTGGCGAACAGATGGTTCATCAACGCCTCGACATCGATCCGGTTGCTGCGGGGTTCGATCACCAGGCGGGTTGGGTTTTCATGGTCCGACTCATCACGCAGATCACTGACCATGGGCAGTTTCTTGGCCTGCATCTGCTGGGCAATTTGCTCCAGCACCTTGGAACCGGACACCTGATAGGGCAGTTCGCGAATAACGATATCGCCGCTTTCCACCTCATAGGTGGCCCGCACTTTTACCGTACCCCGACCGCTTTCGTAGATTTTCTGGACATCATCGCGCGGGCTGATCAACTCGCCCCCAGTGGGGAAATCCGGCCCTTTGATGTGCATCATCAAGTCACGCACACCGGCATCCGGAGAGTCGAGCAGATGCACACAGGCGGCGGCCACTTCCTTTACATTGTGAGGCGGAATATCGGTAGCCATACCGACGGCGATACCGGTGGTGCCGTTCAGCAGAATATGCGGCAGCCGGGCGGGAAGGACCGTCGGCTCTTCCATCGTGCCATCGAAATTGGGCGCCCAATCCACCGTGCCCTGACCCAATTCCTCCAGCAACATGGCCGCGTTGGCATGCAGCCGGGATTCGGTATAACGCATGGCTGCGAACGATTTGGGATCGTCCGGGGAGCCCCAGTTGCCCTGCCCGTCCACCAACGGATAACGATAGGAAAATGACTGGGCCATCAACACCATGGCCTCGTAGCAGGCGCTGTCGCCATGGGGATGGTATTTACCCAGGACATCGCCCACGGTACGGGCGGACTTCTTATACTTGGCCGTGTTCTTAAGGCCCAGTTCGCTCATCGCATAGATGATGCGTCGCTGAACGGGTTTCAGGCCGTCGCCCAGATTCGGCAGGGCCCGGTCGAGAATGACGTACATGGAATATTCCAGATAGGCCTTCTCGGTGAATTGGCTCAGGGAAACCGTTTCGGTGTATTCGCTGGATTGATCGCTCATGCGCTGTGTCGCCCGGACAAAAATGGCATTAGTAAGCGCGCAAGTGTCGCAATTTCAACAGCTTATGACAATCCGGCGAGGATCGGACAATGACGGCCTTATTATTGAAGAAACCTGTCTGAGTGACCCCGCCAGGCTTGGTGGCGCCTAATAAACTGTGCAAGACTGGCCCTCGCTAAACGCTGGGAGGTTAACTTGTCACTGTGCCTTCCACGCCAAAAAAGACATTGAAGGAGTTTATCATGGCGCTGTCACGCCCGATCCGATGGGTTCTGCGTACCTTTCTGTTTCTATTGGTTCTGAGCTGTGGCGGTGTCGCCTGGATTTGGTGGCAGTTGGATGGCAGCTTGGCACAGCTGGAGGGCGACCTGGCACTTAACGGCCTCAATGATCGGGTGGTGGTGGAACGGGATGCTCAGGGTATTCCCACCATCACGGCCAGCAACCGGCCGGACATCGCTTTTGCTCTCGGCGTACTGCACGCCCAAGAACGGTTCTTCCAAATGGACCTGCTGCGCCGTAATTCTGCTGGTGAACTGGCGGCTCTGGTGGGGCCCGCTGCCACTCGTTACGATACCCGAATCCGCGTTCATCAATTCCGTAAGCGAGCCCAACAAGCCGCTGCGGCTATGGAGGATTCTTCCCGCCGTCTGCTGGAAGCCTATACCCAAGGCGTCAATGCCGGGCTGAACCATTTATCCAGCCCACCTTTCGAATATCGGCTGCTGAACACCACTCCGAGCCCCTGGCGGCCGGAAGACAGCCTGCTCACGCTGTACAGCATGTACCTTGACCTACAACCGGAATGGAATGAACGCGAACGTTCTCTGGCGGTAATGAAAGACAGCCTGCCCGCGGACTGGTATGACTTTCTCACCCCCAAAGGCGGCGAATGGGATGCCCCCATGGAAGGCGAGCCTTACCAATGGGACGCCGTATTTCCACAAACACCTCTGGCTCAGCTGCAGAGTCAGGCAACCGCAACGTTGGACTGGCGCTACAGCGACTCGATTGAGATGGGCTCCAACAACTGGTCGGTAGCCGGCTCCAGAACCGAATACGGAACCGGCATGGTCGCCAACGATATGCATCTGAGCCTGAGTGTACCTAATATCTGGTATCGCGCCTCCTGGTACCTCCCGGGAGGCGACAAACGACGCGTCACCGGGGCGACGCTGCCCGGTGCCCCCACTATGGTAGTGGGCTCCAACGAGCACATCGCCTGGGGTTTCACCAACTCCAATGGTGATTACCATGACAGCATCACGCTACAAACCAACGCTGAGAATACCGAGTACCTGACTCCCGATGGTTGGGAGGCCTTCCGCATGGAACGCGAAAAGATCACGGTCAAGGATGAGGAGCCGAGAGAACTGACCGTTCGCCTGACCCGCTGGGGGCCGGTCATTGGTGAGGATCATCTCGGCAACCTGACAGCGCTTCGCTGGGTGGCTCACGATGTTGAAGGCGCTAACCTGAACCTGGTCAACATGGAAAAGGCCAACACGGTCTACGATGCTCTAAACATCGCCGCCACGGCGGGAGTACCGGGCCAGAACCTTAATGTGGTCGACAATCGCGGTAACCAGGCGTGGTCAATCATGGGGCGTATCCCCCGACGTTTTGGTTTTGAAGAGTCTGGGCTTTCAGCTGAGCTGCCAAGTGACTGGTCCACAGGCACACATGGCTGGAGCGGTTATTTAACCGCCTCCGAATACCCGCAAATCATCAATCCAGAGCACGGCCGCATCTGGACGGCCAATGCCAGAATCGCCGGTGAACAGCTTAACCGTCTGGGTTGGGGGGATTACGCCCTGGGCGCGCGCCAGCAACAAATTCGTGACAGCCTGATGGCGAAAGAACGTTTTTCAGAAGAGGATTTCCTTAATATCCAAATGGATAACCGAGCGATATTCCTGACACGATGGCAGCAACTTCTTTTGACCGTGCTCGATGATACTGTCGTCAGCGAATCCCCCGCACTGGCCCAACTAAGAAAGCAAATCGAGGGGTGGCAGGGCCGCGCCAGTAAAACATCCGTCGGGTACCTCATCGTAAAACGGTACAGAGAGGAAGTGATCGACCATACCATTGGCCGGGTTTACGACTATTTAGGCAACGCCGGTAGCGATTTCTGGCCCTGGCGTGTTGACAGTTTTCTGGAATACCCCGTTTGGGCACTGGTCAACCAACAACCGGAACGCCATGTACCGGCCGGGTTTGAAAGCTGGGAAGCCTTTCTAGTCGACATGGCGGACAGGGTGTACGCCGAGTTGACCGAGGACGGCACCCCTCTATCCCAACAGACCTGGGGCAAAGCCAACACTCTGAATATCACCCACCCGCTCAGCCAAGCGGTACCCTTTCTCGCCCAATGGCTGGACATGCCGGCGGAACCCATGGATGGTGACACCTATATGCCATTGGTCCAGGCGCCCTCGAGTGGAGCGTCAGAGAGAATGGTGGTTGCCCCCGGGCATGAAGAAAACGGAATTTTCCATATGGCGACCGGCCAAAGCGGCCACCCCATGTCACCCTATTTTGATTTGGGGCATAGGGACTGGGTGGAGGGTCGGCCCAGCAGCTTCCTACCGGGGCCAACCGAATGGACTCTGCACCTGACCCCTCGTTGATCGAAGGGTCAGCGTCACCACCGCAGCCCGTTTATTCAGCGATGATACTTGGGGCTTAACTCCACCACGGCTTCAACAAAGGCCCCGGCGTGGTCGGGGTCGACAAACTGATGAATGCCATGTCCAAGGTTGAACACATGGCCACTTCCCTTGCCGAACTCCGCGAGAATGCGCTCCACCTCTTCTCGAATACGGTCCGGCGAGGCATAGAGAACGGAAGGGTCCATATTGCCCTGCAACGCCACACGCTGGCCCACCCGACGGCGTGCATCGGCGAGCGAAGTGGTCCAGTCCAGACCCAAGGCGTCCGCACCGCTGTCCGCCATCGATTCCAGCCACTGACCACCGCCTTTGGTAAAGAGGATCACTGGGATGGTTCGCCCGTCATGACTCCGCTTCAGCCCCTTCACAATGCGGCTCATATAGGCCAAAGAGAATTCAGGGTAAACGGTGTGGCTGAGCACCCCGCCCCAGGTGTCAAAGATCTGCACCGCTTGGGCACCTGCGTCAATCTGGGCATTCAGATAGTCCGTTACCGCATCCGCCAATTTACCCAATAAAGCGTGTAGAACCTCTGGCTGCTCATAGAGCATCGCCTTGGCGAACCGGAAATCCTTGGAGCCGCCACCCTCGATCATATAGGTAGCCAACGTCCAGGGGCTGCCTGAAAAACCGATTAACGGCACCCGGCCATTCAAAGCCCGGCGAATGGTGGATACGGCCTTCATAACGTAGCCAAGGTCAGTATTGGCATCCGGCTGGTGCAGTGCCTCCACATCGGCCATGGAGCGAACCGTTTTTTCGAATCGAGGGCCTTCCCCTGTTTCAAAATAGAGCCCCAGGCCCATGGCATCCGGGATGGTCAGAATGTCTGAAAATAGAATGGCCGCATCCAACGGATACCGATCCAGCGGCTGCAGCGTGACCTCACAGGCAAAGTCCGCGTTCTTGCACAGGCTCAGAAAATCCCCCGCCCGGGCCCGGCTTTCCCGGTACTCGGGCAGGTAGCGCCCTGCTTGCCGCATCATCCAAACCGGCGTACGGTCCACGGATTCACGCATAAGCGCACGCAGAAATCGGTCATTTTTCAGTTCAGCCACAACATCGGTACCCCAAAAAAGAAAGTGCCCGCATTATACGCAGCCAGACCGCCACTGACGAACCCGGCACTGTGATAGACTGACCCATGTCATTCTTCCCCGCCCTACCCGGAGGCTAGCCGTGAATTTTCTTGGCCACTGGCTGTTCTCAGACCCAACCCCTGACGCCCTCATGGGCAGCCTCTGGCCGGATTTCGCAAAACGCCCATCGCCTGACGAGGTTTCAGAGGAATTTTTGGTACATTTCGACCGGCACCAGTGGCTGGATAGGGAGACGGATACCACCCCAATATTGGAACCATTGCGGCAGGCGCTTAGGCCGAAGTTGAGGAAAACGACGCCCGTGGTGGTGGATATGTTGATTGATCATCACTTGGCGAAGCATTGGGGGGATTATCATCCCGAGAGTTTGAGGGCTTTCACTCAAGAGCGTTACCGCCTGGCACAGGCATTTAACCCCTCAATAGTGCCTTCACGGCTGGAAAAGACACTACACCTTATGTCCACCCAAGACTGGCTCTGCAACTATCGATTTGAAGGCGTTGTTCAGCGATCTTTAATTGGTATGTCACATAGGCTACGAAAGGATAACCCGATGGCGGAAAAGGCGGAGTGGGCAGTACTTCAGGAGGTTTTATATTCTGGTGATATTAATGAATTTGTAGTTAAGTTGGTTAGGCAGGTATCTCAATTACGTGAAAAGTTTTAGTTCTTCGACGTACCTGAAGAAAATGGATGATGGTGGTGATACGCAGTAGATCCTCTGGATAGTCGAAGGTCCATCCCGAAGAGCCCCTCGGTCCTTGTTACTGGACTCTCGAGCCTGTGCCCGTATTTAAACCTAAGGCGTAAACATGAAGACTGTTTTGGAAAAGTCATAGTAATGTTTGTTTAAGAACCGACTCTTGTTCCTGGGATAATAAAGATATATCAAGAACAGGCCGGAGAAGGGCCAGCCAATAGGCTCCTTCTCCTAAACCAAATCGTGCCTTAGTCCCTCACTTCAATTCGAACAGTGCCACCTTCCCCGTCAGGTGATGTAACCACTACTGTAATAAAGCCACGCGTCGGGGCAGCATTGTTGGATGTGTAGTTCACTGTAAAAGTTAAGTCTCCATTTATGACATAGTCTGTTTCAACTCCACCGTCAAAGGTTGCAGTCCCTTTAGTCGTAGCCACAGTCAAGCTGGTATTATCAGCTATAGGATTTCCACTAGCTCGACTTAATTCAATGTCCACCGAACCCGCGCCGCCGACTATAGAAGTCGAGCTCGTAGTAATAGTAATAGGGTCGGTGAAGTAGCGAGCGACCATACTATAGGCATTAACAAGACCACTCGGGGTGGTTGCTTTTATTGTGAGCAACCCCACGATAGGACCTTCATCACCCTCTTCATATACAAATGAGAAGATATCAGGTGTTAACCTGCCGCCATCACTCACTAAGCTAACACTTGAATCCACCTCCCCGTTGTTAGCAGTAACCTCGATGCTGGTTCCTGTAGGCGCTTGATGGCCAAAGCTATCTTGGAGTGAAAAGTAATAGACCCCGCCCCCGTTTATTTCTGTCAGGGGGTCATTCAAGTTAGCCGAAGCCAAAGGAGTAATGGTCAGCCCTGAAGTCGCCATTACTACCTGCATTTGGTCCCAAACCTCAACGCCTTGGGCACAATGTCCAACTCCAATTGCCCCACTCGAACATGAATATCCTCGGAACATCGTCGAACTCGCAGTGTAGTCACCACTACCATCGTAGTCTACATACTCTTCCGAACCGTCATTGTTGTAAGCCAGGTCAAAATTTCGATCATAAAACCTTTCCGGCGTAGATACCAGCGTGTCAGTTGAATCATAGAGCCCATCTATACCGATTGTCTCGGAATCATGAAATGTATCTTCACCTGCGGTCCACGCGTGGATCGTTGTTAAACCATCGGAAGGCAATTGAGCGGGTCCACTATCTGGACGTTTGCCAGAACTGTTCCATTCCACTGTACAGCGTCCTTCGGACGTCAAACAGCTGGCGTCAATTTGCCCATACTCAGTCCAAAAACTGATAGGAGTCCCATCGGCAACCGGGTTTTTATTCTTATCCGATGCATGCACAGTGACACTTATGGGCTCAACCCGATTATAAGCTTCTGGAGCGAAGTTGTCAGAGTGAATGGAAAAGCTCTCATAGTCAGGAGGTCCGGTATTAACGGCGATTGGTGAAGAAGTTGTCTCAATCGTCTGACCGCCGGAGGTTGTGTGCCTGGCTATGACCCTGACGCTAGTGCCCAATGTCCCTGCTCGTACTCGGGCAATCACTCTGCCCTGGTCATCCGATGTGGCCGTAGTATTTACCAATTGCGGCTGACCACTACCTTGGATGCTCGACGTCAGTGAGAAACTAGCACTTTGGCCTACAACGACATTGCCAGACCCATCCCGTAAGACGAAGGTGACCGAAGCCACACTAGGCAGGCCCTCTACCCAGAACCCGTTATAGGAGATAGATGGATCCGATACACTCTCAAACCCAATAGCACCTACGTCAGCAGGAGCGACCGTGACTTGGGCTGATGCAATGGCAGTATCAACCCGCGCGGTAATCGTATCTTCACCAACACACCCCATGGCCCTGAACGTAGTTTGAGCCACTCCTCCAGATGTAATGATGGATGGAGAGCTAAACTCGGCTTTTTCATCCGCCACACATCCGGAGTTGAACTCAACCTCAAGCGGCACACCTTGATAAAGGGCATTGTTCTGTTCAGTATCAACCAAATTAACAGTAACCTGGGTCTCCCCTCCTGCAGATAGATTACTCGCAGCCAGGGTTAATTTCCCACTTTGAAAACTCCCCCCAGAACCCGACCCCAGGGCCAATACAACACCTTCATCTGTAGTTGCATCACCGCCAGTACCACTGCCCTCGTCCGCCTCGCTTGAATTTTGAAATTCCCCTTCGCAGGCTGTCAAGGCCAACACAGCCAACACCACGGCCCAGCTCTTCTTTTTTAACATCGACTTCGCTCCATTAAGGGAGTTATTTCTAATCTACATTGATAAGATATGTCTTTAGCTAGTATCAAGCAAAAAAAAACGGCGCCTAGCGCCGTTTTTCAATACTTTGACACCTGTCACACTTCAAGGTAGTCCAAAATACCTTCAGCCGCTTGTCGTCCTTCATATATAGCCGTAACAACCAAATCGGAGCCTCTCACCATATCACCCCCTGCGAAAATCTTCTCGTTGCTGGTCTGGAAGGCAAATTCCTGTTTTTCGGGAGCCTTAACCCGTTTCCAGTCATCCAGATCGATTCGGTGGTCGCCAAACCAGTCCGCAGGGCTGGGCTGGAAGCCGAAGGCGATGATAACGGCATCGGCGGGCAATACCTCTTCAGAGCCTGGAACTGGCTCGGGGCGGCGGCGACCGTTCTCATCTGGCTCGCCAAGCTTGGTGGTGATCAGTTTGATGCCTTCCACTCTGCCGTCGCCAATGATTTCGACCGGCTGGCGGTTAAACAGAAACTGCACCCCTTCTTCTTTGGCATTGGCCACTTCACGACGGGAACCGGGCATATTGGCTTCGTCCCGACGATAAGCACAGGTCACACTGGCGGCCTGTTGGCGAATGGAGGTTCGGTTGCAGTCCATCGCGGTGTCGCCACCGCCCAGAACCACGACCCGCTTACCTTCCAGGTTCACGTAGTCTGCTTCGTCTTTTTCCCAACCCCGACAGTGGTTAACGTTGGAGATCAGGAAGGGCAATGCCTCGTGAACCCCTTCCAGGTCCTCGCCAGGCAAACCGCCGCGCATAGAAGTATAGGTACCCATGCCCATGAAGACAGCATCGTACTCATCGTAGATGTCCTGGAAGTCAATGTCGGTGCCGATGTCGGTGTTCAAGCGGAATTCCACGCCCATCTCTTCGAACACTTCACGACGCTTGGTCATGATGGACTTTTCGAGCTTGAATTCGGGAATACCAAAGGTAAGCAGGCCGCCGATTTCCGGGTAACGGTCGAATACCACCGGCTTCACACCATTACGAACCAACACATCCGCGCACCCCAATCCGGCCGGGCCAGCGCCTATGACGGCTACTTTCTTGTCGGTCCAGGTGACTTTTGACAGGTCCGGCTTCCAGCCCATGGCAAAAGCGGTATCGGTAATGTATTTCTCCGCATTACCGATGGTGACGGCCCCAAAACCATCGTTCAGGGTGCAGGCACCCTCGCAGAGGCGGTCCTGCGGGCATACCCGGCCACACACCTCGGGCAGGGAGTTGGTCTGATGGCTCAACTCCACCGCCTCAAGCACATTGCCTTCGCTGACCAGCTTCAACCAGTTGGGAATGTAGTTGTGCACCGGGCATTTCCATTCGCAATAGGGGTTGCCGCAATGCAAACACCGGTGGGATTGCTCGGCAGCCTGTTTCTGAGCGAATGGCTCATAGATTTCCACAAACTCGTGTTTGCGAGTGTGTATGTCTTTTTTAGCCGGTTCCCGGCGTCCGACGTCCAGGAACTGAAAATCGTTGTTCAAACGCTGTGTCATGCTCATTCCTCCGTCGGATTACTCAGGCCGCGCGCGGGTGTTGGACAACAAATCGGACAGGCTGGCCGCTTTCGGTTTCACCAGCCAGAAACGACCGACATAGTCATCGAAGTTATCCAGCAGTTCCGCACCCCAGGCACTCTTGGTGTCTTCCACGAACCGGCCGATGACGCCATGGAGGTGGTCACGGTAGGTCTCCATGCTTTCGGTACCAATGCGGTGGATATCGACCAGCTCACGGTTGTATTTGTCCGGGAAGGTGTTTTCCAGATCCAATACGTAGGCAAAGCCCCCGGTCATACCGGCACCGAAGTTACCACCGACGTGACCCAGCACAGCAACCATACCGCCGGTCATGTATTCACAGCAGTGGTCACCGGCGCCTTCAATCACGGCGACACAGCCCGAGTTACGAACACCAAACCGCTCGCCTGCCGCACCCGCCGCAAAAAGCGTTCCTCCGGTGGCACCATACAGGCAGGTGTTACCCATGATTGAGGTTTTTTGCGTCTCAAAGGCACTGCCTTTGGGCGGCCGAATCACAATCTTACCTCCGGTCATGCCTTTGCCGACGTAATCGTTGGCGTCCCCATCCAGAATCAGATTCAAACCACCGGCGTTCCATACGCCGAAACTCTGACCTGCCACACCGGAAAGGTTCAGGGTGATCGGCCGGTCACTCATGCCCTGGTTACCATATCGTTTGGCGATCTCACCGGAAGCACGGGCACCGATGGAACGGTCACAGTTGCCAATGGTGAATTCGAACCGTCCGCCAGTTTTGTTCTCAATGGCCGGGAGGATGGCTTCGAAGATATGCCGTTGTTTTTCGCCCTTGTCGAAAGGCCGGTTACGGTCGACGAGACATTGCTGGGGCTTATCCTCGGGAACCTGGTCACTGAACAGGATGGGCGACAGGTCCAGGCATTTCTGCTTATCGGTCAGGCCGGGCTTGACGGTGATCAAGTCGGTACGACCAATGATTTCACCCAGGCTACGGAAGCCCAGTTGTGCCAGTACTTCGCGCACTTCCTCCGCCACGAAACGGAAATAGTTCTTCACCATTTCCACCGTGCCGCGGAAATGTTGGTCACGCAGCAGGTCGTCCTGGGTCGCTACACCGGTCGCACAGTTGTTCAAATGGCAGATTCGCAGGTATTTACAGCCCAGTGCAACCATGGGTGCCGTACCAAAGCCGTAGCTTTCCGCCCCCAGGATCGCAGCCTTGATGACATCCAGGCCGGTTTTCAGGCCGCCATCCGTCTGCAACCGCACCTTGTCCCGCAGGTCATTCCCGCGCAACGTCTGCTGTACTTCAGCCAGGCCCAATTCCCAAGGTGAGCCTGCATGCTTGATGGAAGTAAGCGGGCTGGCAGCTGTACCACCGTCGTACCCAGATACGGTAATCAGGTCCGCATAGGCTTTGGCCACACCAGCGGCGATAGTGCCTACACCGGGTTCGGACACCAGTTTTACCGAGACCAGAGCATCGGGATTGATTTCCTTCAAATCGAAAATCAACTGGGCCAGATCTTCAATGGAATAAATGTCGTGATGAGGCGGAGGCGAAATCAGGGTAACGCCTGGAACCGAATAGCGCAGCTCAGCAATCAGTTTGTTGACCTTGCCGCCCGGCAACTGTCCGCCTTCGCCCGGCTTGGCCCCCTGGGCGACCTTGATCTGGATGACATCCGCACTCATCAGATAAGCCGGCGTCACACCAAAGCGGCCGGAAGCCACCTGCTTGATTTTGGAACGGCGGTTGGTGCCGTAACGCTTGGGGTCCTCACCGCCTTCGCCTGAGTTGGAGCGACCGCCCAACTCATTCATCGCAATGGCCAGAGCCTCGTGTGCCTCTGGAGACAAGGCCCCCAGGGACATGGCCGCCGAGTCAAAACGAGGGAACAGCTTCTCGATCGGCTCGACCTCGGAAACGGGAATCGCCTTGTTTTCGGAAGTCAGCTCGAAAAGGTCACGAATGGTGGCGACCGGGCGACTGTTTACGAAATTGGCGTAGTCACGATACCGCGCATTATCGCCATTCTGAACGGCATCCTGCAGGGCAGTGACCACATCCGGGTTATAACCGTGGTATTCACCACCGTGGACGTACTTCAGGTAGCCACCCTGTTGCAGTGGCTTGCGGGGTTTCCAGGCAACCTTGGCCAATTCTTGGAATTCCGCATGGAAGTGCTCGAAACGAGCGCCTTCTATACGACTTTTAACTCCTTTAAAACACAGCCCGACCACATCGCTGGATAAACCAACCGCTTCGAACAATTGCGCGCCACGATAGGAGGCAATGGTGGAAATGCCCATTTTGGACATGATTTTGAACAGGCCTTTGTTAATGCCTTTACGGTAGTTCTTATGCAATTGACGTGGGTCACCCTGGAGCTCGTTGGTACGAATCATGTCGTCCAACACTTCATAGGCGAGATAGGGATATACGGCGGTGGCCCCAAAACCAATGGCCACGGCAAATTGGTGCGGATCCCGTATGGCTCCGGTGTCCAGTACGATGTTGGTGTCGCAACGCAGACCGCGATCCACCAGGCGGTGATGCACCGCACCGGTGGCCATAACCGCCGGGATCGCCAACTGCCCGGCTTTAAGATCCCGATCCGAGAGGACAACGATTTTCACTTCGTCCCGGCTGGCCGCTTCGGCCGCGTCACACAAAGACTCTATCGCCTGCCGCAAGTCCCCGTCAGCCGGGTAGGCCAACGGCAACACCTGATGTCGGAACTCAGGCGCTTCCTGGTGCAGAAAATTCTGATACTTCAACGGCGACAACACGGGGGACGTCAGGATAAGACGCTTGGCGTGGTCGGCACTGGGTTCAAACAGGTTACGCTCAGGTCCAAGGCAGGTTTCGAGGGACATGACCACCGACTCCCGCAAGGGGTCAATCGGGGGGTTGGTCACCTGAGCGAACTGCTGACGGAAGTAGTCGGTAACAGGGCGGATGCGCTGAGACAGAACCGCCATCGGGGTGTCATCCCCCATGGAGCCTACGGCTTCCTGGCCACTTTCGGCCAAGGGACGCAATACCTGATCGCGCTCTTCGAAGGAAACCTGGAACATTTTCTGGTGGGCCAATAACTGCTCCGGTGCGAGCGATGCGCCATCCACCTCTTCCGCCAGCTCCAGCTTGCTGCGCAAACGAACGGCGTTGTTCTTGAGCCAATCTTTGTAGGGGTGGGTCTTCTTCAGGCGGTTATCGATTTCCTCCGTCTGCAGGAACTCCCCGGTATGAGTGTCGACCGCCACAATACGGCCGGGCCCAACACGCCCCTTCGCCACCACATCTTCGGGTTGATAGGGGAAGGTGCCCACTTCCGAGGCCAGGGTGATGTAACCATTTTTAGTGATCACCCAGCGAGCGGGACGCAAGCCGTTACGGTCCAGCATACAGACGGCATAACGACCATCGGTTAACACGATACCGGCAGGACCATCCCAAGGCTCCATATGCATGGAGTTGAATTCATAGAACGCCTTCAGTTCGGCATCCATGTTTTCCACGTTGTGCCAGGCGGGCGGGATCATGGTCCGACAGGCGCGGAACAGGTCCATGCCGCCCAACAGCATCAGCTCCAGCATATTGTCCATGCTGGAGGAATCCGAACCGGTCGTATTGACCACCGGCTGCAGTTTTTCCAGATGAGGGATAGCGTCGGTTGCAAACTTACTGGCGCGGGCACGAGCCCAGTTACGGTTACCTTCAATGGTGTTGATTTCACCATTGTGTGCCAGCAAACGGAAAGGCTGCGCTAAAGGCCACTTGGGCATGGTGTTGGTGGAGAAGCGCTGATGGAATACACAGATGGCGGTTTCCATCGCGTCACTGGCCAGGTCTTTATAGAAGCGCGGTAAATCCACGGGCATGACCAAGCCTTTATAGGAAAGGACCTTGTCGGACAGGGAGCAAATGTAAAACTCCTCATCCTGTGTCATTTGCTTCTCGGCTATGCGACGGGCTGTGTACAGTTTTACAGCCAGATCATCCTGGCGCTCGGCACGGATGAAGACCTGCTCGATGATGGGCAGGCAGTCCAAGGCCATGGGCCCGCAGTATTGGGTATCGGTAGGAACCTCACGCCAACCCAGCACTTCCAACCCCTGTTCGGAAAGCGCGGTTTCCAACGCCTGACGACCCTCTTGAGCCCGGCTTTCCTCCTCGCTCAGGAAGATCATCCCGACGGCATAAGCCTCACCCAGGTCCGCATTGAACAGGTTCTGAGCTTCCTGGCGTACGAAGGCGTCCGGCATCTGTAATAACAGGCCGCAGCCGTCACCGGTTTTACCGTCCGCTGCAATCCCACCGCGATGGGTCATGCAGGTTAAGGATTCGATCGCAGTTTTCAGCAGGTTGTGGCTGGCCTTGCCTTCCATATGGGCGATTAGACCAAAACCACAGTTATCGCGAAATTCAGCCGGGTTATAGAGACCTTGAATCATAGTGACTCTCTTTTTTGTTGGCGGGAAGCCGAATCGAATCGCGGGACTTGAGTATGTGTTCAGTCTTCACGAAACCGGCGACTTCCAGGGTTCCACGTATCTGAAAGATTCGAGACACGCCCCCAAAAAACACTGTGAACAGCCGATGAGTCTACTGAGCCGCAACACCCAAACAAATAATAACGGTATAATAAGCGGTTAAATCGGTCGCAACGGTGCAAATAAAGGGGAATTTGTTAAAAGAAACGAACTACTTGGCCGGGCTGGACGCCCTCAAGTTAGCAAAGGTCCGAGGCCAAGGAGATTGGTCGGCAAATGCCTCAGGAAGGTTTTTGATATCAGCCCTGGCCGCTGCCGAGTCTTTATACCGACCATAAATCAACACGTACCAAGGTTTACCCTGATAGGTTGAGTCAACAATTTCGTAGCGGTCGCGACTGGACAGAGTGGAAACAAGCGCTTCGATGGCCGAACGTTCTCTAACGCCTAACAACTGAAGGGTATATTCGGTATCCGCCGCTGTAGCCATCATTCCGGAAAGGGTCGCCTCACCCGGGCTGGAAGAAGAAGCAGGGCTTGCCGACGCGGGAGTGATGGCGACCTCCCCCTCCAGCTCAGGTTCAAGCGGAACAGGCTCACCTTCGGAGGAAGGGGTTTGCTCTTCTGCCTGGACAATCGGGCTGACCGGGGCTTGTCGGGCCGGTTTGCTTTCGGTTTCAGTCGGAGGAACCAAAGTCGCCGTATCCTGCTCCTCCGTTTCCTGGCGCCGTGCTTCTATGCGAGCAGCCGCTTCCGCCAGCCTCTGCTGCACCTCGGAATTCTCAGCCAAAGGTTCCGAAGGTTCCGAGCTAACGGGAGAATTGGTCGCTATCGACACGTATTCGGGTTCCGTCTGGCGGCCATACAATACCGCCACAACAATCAGGGTCACCACTCCGGCACCGGCCAGGACATGAGTAAGCGGGAAGCCCTGGCGTCGTTCTGTGGTTTTGAATGTGCCTGCGATCAGGTAGTCCTTAACCACCTGGTTAAGCTCTCCAGGAAGGCCACGAGCGAGATCGTTCAGGCGGGCAACATCTTTCGCCTCTATCGGCACCCCTTCCAATTGCCCTGCTCCGGCAAAACGATCTTTCAGATAGGTAAACGCGTCGGCTGCATTAAAAGGCTCGAGAACAAGGCCATACCAGACATCATCGTTGTCGGCCTGCTCGATGGCTGTTGCAGACCCCGCCATCCAGAGCTGCCTTAAGCGACTGTCAGGTTTGGGACTGAGCGTGCGCAAGGACTGAAGCCATTGCTGAACATCGAAGGGCAACTGGTCTGCATGCTGCACGATCAACAGAAAGTATTCACCGTCCTCGGTGCGTTGGCGGATAACATCGGCAACCGTTCGGAACAGGCTGGCGAGGTCTCCATCCACTCTCAGCCCCAACCCCAACTGACCAATCAGTTCACGAATCAAGGTATCCAATTGAGGAGCGTCGGCAACGTTCAACCAAGCTACGCGCCATTCGTCATCCAACCGCTTAATCAACTGGTGGGCCAGGGCACTTTTCCCCCCTCCGGCCGGAGCCATCAAGAGACAATCCTGGGGGCTGAAGGTCAGTATATGCTTGAGCTGCTCAGCGATGTCAGATCTTTCACCAGCGTTACTGAAAACCGTGGCGTCTACCTGCTCGCCAAAAGGGTCCTTGGCGAGACCATAAAAGTCAAGCATGCGCTGGATTTGGTCCGGCATATCCTGCATAGACAGATCTCTAGCGTGTTTGGACCATTAAACCCACACCGCCTGGTTCTGTCCAGTACCCTAACAGGCGCAGTTGAATCACCAATCCGCCACGCTGGCACGGGAGAGTTTTAATCCATGCGAGACCAACCACCTCGCGTACCTTGCTTCCGTAGCGTACCCACAAAAAAGTCAGGAATTACAAAAGGCCTCCAGGCAGGCCTCCAGTTGGGAAAGCTCAAAGTCCGCCGTAACAACCGCGTGACCCAACCCTTCGAGCAATACCAAGCGCAGCTTACCCGACTCAACCTTTTTGTCTCTGGCCATATGTCCGATGAAAGCTTCCGGAGTCATCGCTTCAGGCGCATGGACAGGCAGGTGCGCTTGTAGTAGAAGATTTTTGGCGCGCTCGGTGACCCTCTCGTCCAGCCAGCCTAACCGCTGAGACAAATCACACGCCATCACCATACCGGCAGCCACGGCTTCACCATGTAACCACCGGCCATACCCAAGCTCGGCTTCGATGGCATGACCAAAGGTATGACCCAGATTCAAAATAGCCCGTACTCCCTGCTCTGTTTCGTCGGCGGCTACAACATCGGCTTTCAATTGACAGGAGCGGGCTATCGCTTCTACCAGAGCCTCAGGCTCTTTCGCATTGAGGACCTCAATATTCAGCTCCAACCATTCAAAAAAACCGGCATCCCGAATAAGTCCGTACTTGATCACCTCGGCCAAACCTGCAGCCAACTCCCTATCCGGAAGCGTCTGCAGAACGGAGGGATCAATAAGCACGCCCAACGGTTGCTTGAAAGCCCCTATCATATTTTTTCCGAGCGGATGGTTAATTCCCGTCTTCCCACCCACAGAGGAATCCACTTGAGACAGCAGTGTGGTAGGTACTTGAACGAAATCCACCCCCCGTTGATAAGTAGCCGCGGCATATCCGGTTAAATCACCGATTACTCCGCCCCCTAAGGCAACCAGCACGGCCTTACGACTGATATTGTGCTCCAGCAGAAAGTCATAGATGCGCCCCAGTGTCTCCGAGGACTTATAGGCTTCACCGTCGGGCAACGTCAGCACCAATAACCGACGTCCGTCTCGTTCCAGCGCTCCACGGAGGGCTTGAACATAAAGAGGGCCAACCGTCTTATTGGTAACTACCACGACTTCTGCGTGTGGCACCAACTCATTCCAGGCATCAACCCTGCTCAAGCAGCCGGATTCAATCAATATGGGGTAACTGCGCGCACCCAAATCGACCATTAGCTTCATGTTATTCAACCTGTTTCAATAGTCGGAGAATGTCTCGCACAACAGCTTTTGGAGACAAGCCGTTGGTATCGACGGTGAAATGAGCGGTCTGCTGGTACAAGGGATTTCGATGCTCTGCCAATGTCCGCAATATGGCTTCCGGATTGTCTCCCTGCAGCAAAGGGCGCCCCTTGTCCTTGGCGGTTCGAATCAATTGCTGCTCCACCGACGTCTGTAGATAGAACACAACGCCAGAAGAGACCAGAAGCTCCCGATTCTCGGGCTTCAGAACCGCCCCTCCGCCCGTGGCCAGAACCTTGGGTTCACTCTCCATGAGTAAATCTTCGATGACTTGAGTCTCACGTTCGCGAAAACCTGCCTCTCCTTCAAGATCGAAAATCCAGGGAATGTTGGCGCCGGAACGCTCTTCGATGACCTTGTCGGAGTCAATAAACTCGCGGCCCAGTTCATCAGACAGCAAACGGCCGATGGTGCTTTTTCCAGCACCCATCGGCCCGATTAGGATTAGATTGTTTGACTTCATCTACAATACAGTTTAGTTGGCAACCAAATCCCCTGATACAATTTTAGGCGTAATAAAAATGAGCAACTCCGTCTTATCTTCAGAATAGGTATTTCTTTTAAATAGCCGACCAAGTAGAGGCAAATCTCCCAATATCGGCGTTTTAGTTACATTCGTTATTGTCGCTTTCTGGAAGACCCCCCCCAGCACAAGTGTCTGCCCACTTTCAACTAAAACCTGTGTACTCAACCGGTTCGTATCAACTGCTCCAGCAGGACCCTCTGCTGACAATTGATCCTGAACAACAGCCAAGTCGAGAATCACTTTATTATCTGGAGTAATCTGAGGTGTAGCCTCCAACGAAAGCAGTACCTGCTTGTACTCAACCGTTTCTTCTTCAATACCTTCTGCATTTCTTTGTGTTTTAATGATCGGGATTTCCTTCCCCGAACCAATAGTCGCCTGTTTCCCATCCGAGGTTAAAACTTTAGGTTGAGAAATGACCTCGGCTTTCCCACTGGATTCGAGTGCAGACAATTCCAAATCCAATGCATAGTTAAACGCTGCAACACCAATAGCAAAAGATCCGGCATTCGGGTTCGATGTAGGCAAATTTACAGCCAATGCATTAGGGTAAGACATTTCATACTCAGTCCCGGCAGACTGATTCAGCGCACTACCAATAGACTGAGTGGACTCCAGGCTTCCTGAGGCCACAATGGGAGGGTAGCTACTTCCTGAGTTAATATTCCCCCCCCAACGAATCCCAAGCTCCCGGCCTACAGTTGCCGTAGCGGATACCACACGCGCCTCAATAAGTACCTGCTTGACGGGAACATCAAATATCTGAATCGCCCTGCGAATTTCTTCTATAGAACTCGCGGTATCACGGATAATCAAAGTATTTGTTCGGCTATCCACTGAAGCAGAACCACGAGGAGATAAAAAGCCTGAACCAGAATTTCCAGACCCATTCGATGTTTGCTGAGCCTGGTCAGCCCCCACATTTCTTAATGAAAAACTAATAGTTTCAAGCATAGACCCACTCCCCCCCTCTCCAGCTGAGGAAGATGATTCCGTGCCTTTTTTGGAGCCTCCAGGACCTTGCTGCAATACCGCCAAAATGTCTTCCGCTTTTGCATAATTAATCTGGATAAACTCAGTTACCAGGGGAGCCAACTGCTCAACCTGCTGTTGTGACTCCAGCTCCAGCCTTTCCCTTTCAGCAATTTCTTCCGCTGGTGCAACAAGTAAAACATTTCCATTCTGGCGTTTATCCAAACCCTTAGTTTTCAGAACCAAATCAAGCGCTTGGTCCCATGGGACATTTTGCAGCCGAAGAGTAATGTTACCGTCAATCGTATCTGAAGCCACCAAGTTCAAGCCTACATAATCCGCAATCAACTGCAGCACATTCCTAACTTCGATATCCTGAAAACTTAAAGACAGTCTTTCCCCGCTATATGGGAACTTTTCTTTCAAACGAGCCTCTACCTGCTCCTGAGACACAGTCTTCACATCTACTGTCAAGTGGTTATCAGTTTGGTACGCTAGATATTCATACGCCCCGTCAAGCTCAAGCTCCACGATTGCATCGTTTTCTTGCTTGTACACATTGATGTAATGAACGGAAGTGGCGAAATCAACCACATCCAACCGCCTCCGCAACTCATTGGGAATCTCATGGCCTTCCAATTCAATAACAATTTTTCCGCCCTGATCGGAGACATTCACTAAACTTGAGTCATCGGAAAACTCCAGCATTACTTGACCACTGCCAGTTTTTGAACGCCGAAAATCAACATTAACCAAACCCTGCTGATCATCAGCCATCGCGATTGCGTTCTCGACATCAGATTTTGGGGCGGTATCGGGCTCCACCATTGACGAGGAACTCACAACAGAATTACTACCACTAGCCTCCTGCTGATCAGAAATTTCAGGAGAATCTTGAACAAGTGAACTTGCGTTTTCCCCTACAAGGACTATTACTTTATTCCCACTTACTTTCGAGGCATAGGGCACAAGACTGGTCAAACTAATGACTATGCGAGTGCGATTATCGGCTGAAACCACCGCAGCATTTCTCGCATTGCCGTTACCGATAGGAAAGTATTTAGTATCCAGTAAACTTGTGGTGCTCCTGAAATCCAACGAAATGCGGGCTGGTTGCTCAATACTATAGCCTATGGGAGTTGGGGCTGGCCCATCGAATGTGAACTCTAATTGAGTGCGATCACCAGATAACGTCAATACGCTAAAGTCAGTCAACGACACCGCAAGAGCTTTCGAACTCGCGAACAACAAAAAAGCTGCAACAACCTTGCATGTGATGGCGGATGTAAAATTCATATGTCTCACCTTTTTGCCCCCTCTACTCATTTCTGAAGGACCGAGAGGACGATTGCTCTGGGGCGCTCGACCCAATTGTTTTGGCCTGACGGTACAATTTCAATCAATTCAACCTGGGTTTCTGAAATACTTATGATCCTTCCATAGTTACGTCCCAAATAATTCCCCTCCTTCACTCGGTGAACCTCACCATTTCCGTCCTTAATCAGCGCCCACAGCACTTCCGAATCTTCCTTCTTCAGGATCCCCACCATTTCAAGGCTTTCCACCCTGAATGACTCCAGATATTCAGGCACCCGATTTGGATCAGGCCGAACATTGCTTTTAGGAGAAGCCACCTGTTCAGATTCAACCTCCAGAGGTCGAGGAGCTTCAAAGGGAGACCGTTTATCGCTGGCTGTGTACGACACAACCTCAAAGGATGCGTACTCCGGTGGCGGTGGTATACTCCCAGAAGGTCGAGCATCGATTTCAGATACAAAACCTCTTAAATCCTCAAGTGGGTCATTCTGAATACACCCAGTAAGCGCAGGCAACACGGTCAACAATATGCAAGCATATAGCCTCATTCCTCCCCTCCTGGATTATACCTGTAGGTCCGAGCCTGAATGGTCATACCTAATGGGGCAGTAAGAGGCTCTGAGGCATCTGCATTAGCCGCCTGACGTTCCACCTCTATAACGAAATCATGGAGCGTGACGATACGAGGGATAGCAGACATTGCACTGACGAAATTCCCCATTTCGTGATAAGAACCTCTAACAGATATCTCAATGGGTGTTTCAATGTAAAACTCCTTCACCACATCTTCATTAGGGGTAATCCGGTCAATTTCCAAACCACTCTGCGTTCCTGTAGTACTAATATCATCTAATAACCCAGGCATCTCAGTGTCATCAGGCAATTGACTTAGAAGCGCACCAAATGTTTCCTGCATACTGGACAGTTGTTCTTTAAAGGCGTCCAGGTTTGCAACCCGAAACGCTTTATTTTGATATTCGTCCTTCAATGTTGACTCTTTCGAAGCCTGCCGATCCAACTGTTCGTAGGACCCTCTTATTGCGAACCAATAAAATCCTCCTACGAGCACCACGGCCAGAAGCACCAAAGTAACTAGCTTTACTCCGAATGGCCATGACCCCATGTTCTCAAAATCTGGATTGTTATAATCAAAACGACGAAAGCCATCAATAAATTCATGAAAGGTCATAACTGAGGCCCCTCTTTATTTGGGTCTGCCCTTTGCACTCTCACACTGAACTGATTCCCAATAACTTCTTGACCTTCTGTTATTGACTCTACATTTATCAGAAATGCGCTGTAAAACCAGGGAGACCTGTCTAAATTCCTCAAGAAATCAGAAATACTTAGCGGACGATCAGCACGGCCATTAATGAGTATTGTACCTTCCTTATTACTCACAGAAGTAAAATAAACCCCCTCTGGGGTTGCCTTTACCAATTCCTCAAATATATGAACAATAATGGGTCGATCTCCCTGCAGACTCTGAATCACCTGCATACGCTCGACCAACTTTTCACGCTGTTCTCTGAGCGTCTGAATCTCAACAATCTTCTTATCAAGATCGGAGATTCGCTGTTGAAGAAAGGAGTTCCGAGTCTCCTGATACCGAATCTGCCCCTTCACGGTTTGATTCCAAAACCAGCCTGCGGCAGCGGCGGCGACGACCACCAGAACCAGAATCAGCAGAAACTGCTGTTGTCGCTCCTTTCGGCGCTCTTCACGCCAAGGCCTTAAATCAATGTTTGCCACGTTCGAAACTCCTAAGCGCCAGGCCACAGGCGATCATTAATGCAGGGGCATCATTGGTAAGGTTGCTGGCATTGACCTTGTTGGAGAGGGTCATATTGGCGAAAGGGTTGGCGATGACGGTGTTGGTACCGATCTTTTCTTTCACCATTTGCGCCAAGCCGGGAATTGAGGAAGTCCCGCCCGCAAGCACAATGTAATCAACATCGTTAAACGGGGACGCGGCAAAGAAGAACTGCAACGAGCGGCTGACCTGCTGCACCACGGCCTCTTTAAAAGGCTCCAGCACTTCACTGGTATAATCGTCCGGCAGCCCGCCCTGCTTCTTGGCGAGCCCGGCTTCGGCTTGAGTCATGCCATAACGGCGCATAATTTCTTCGGTCAACTGCTTACCACCAAACAACTGCTCTCGAGTGTAGATGGTTTTGCCATCGTTCAAAACACTGAG
Organism: uncultured Saccharospirillum sp.; assembly: GCA_965652395.1. GTDB lineage: Bacteria > Pseudomonadota > Gammaproteobacteria > Pseudomonadales > Natronospirillaceae > Saccharospirillum. The sequence continues at coordinate 82,243 of CBFGUW010000011.1, forward strand.
AGTGGTCATAGTGTGACCGACATCAACCAATGCCACCGTGAGGCCTTCCTCGCCGGGGGCTTCGAGGTCAGGCAATAGAAGCTGAAACGCCCGTTCAAGCGCGAAGGCTTCAACGTCGACCGCCTTGGATTCCAATCCGCCGATCTGCAGAGCATCCTCCCGAAGTTCAACGTTTTCACGCCGGCAGGCCGCCAGCAGTACGTCGACCAGGGTATCGCTCTTGCCCGAGGGGCCGATGACGTCGAAGTCAATCGCCACCTCGTCCAGCGGGTACGGGATGTATTGGTCGGCTTCCACCTGGATCTGACTTTCCATCTCTTCGTCGGAAAGTCCGGCGGTCATTTCGATGGTCTTCGTGATCACGGAGGATCCGGACACAGCAACGGCGGCCTGTTTCAGGCGGGTTCTGGATTTGGCCACCAATTTTGAAATAGCCTCACCAACACCCTCGACATCGTTGATGTTTTTTTCGACGACAGCATTTTCAGGCAAGGGTTCCACCGCGTATGCTTCAACACGGTAGCCATCAGATGTCTGATTGAGCTCCATCAACTTCACCGATGTAGAGCTGATGTCGATCCCCAGAAGCCGTTTTTGCTTTTTTTTGAATAGCGAGGCCACAGATGTTTCCCTTCAACGACACGTACTTACGAACGTTTTATAGGTTTTTACATTAAGTATTACATAACACAATAGACCAATCCGCAATGTATAAAAAGCCTCAATTCTGCCTATAATGACGCGCTTTCGAGGCATTTTCCTGCTAACCCCTTCATTTAATTGGGAAAACATGAAGTTTCTGGTCAATACAACGAAATTCGTCCTCTGGACCGCATTCTCTTTAATTTGTGCCCTGGTTCTCATTTCAGCCAGCGTTTATCTGTACCTGGTGCCCACGCTGCCGGAGGTGGAGACCCTGAAGGATATCCGCCTGCAGACCCCGATGAGAGTCCTGAGTGCGGACAACCAGCTAATCGCGGAGTTCGGCGAACAGCGCCGGGCCCCTCTTACTTTCAATGAAGTTCCGACTCAGTTCGTCCAGGCATTGATCGCCGTCGAGGACAGCCGTTTCGAGGAGCACTTCGGCGTGGACCCCCTTGGCTTCACACGGGCCGTACTCACGGTGCTGGCCACCGGCGAGACGGACGGCCCAGGCGGGTCGACCCTCACTCAGCAGGTGGCGCGGAACTTCTTCCTGACCCGGGAAAAAACCATTACCCGAAAGTTCACTGAGATCCTGCTCGCTTTTCAGATGGAACGCGAGCTCACCAAGAAAGAAATCTTCGAGCTGTACGTGAACAAACACTTCCTGGGCTATAGGGCTTATGGTATTCAGGCTGCCGCCGCCGTTTATTACGGCCGCGACATCAGTGACCTGACGCTGCCGGAACTGGCCATGATCGCTGGCCTGCACCAGGCCCCGTCAACCGCCAACCCCCTGGCCAATCCTGAACGGGCCCAGCGTCGTCGCAACACCGTACTGAGCCGCATGCATGAACTGGGTTACATCAGCGACGCGACCTACCAGCGGGCCATCGCCGCCCCGCTTACCGCCAGCTACCGGGGCAATAACCCGGGCGTCGAGGCCAACTACGTCGCCGAAATGGTCAGAGACTATATGATAGAACACTATGGCGAAGGTGCTTATACCGATGGCTATTCTGTTCATACCACTATTAACGGCACATTGCAGCAGGCGGCCAACCGAGGCATGCGCAACGCTCTGATCGATTACTCCAAGCGTCACGGCTACCTGGGGCCTGAAAAGCACATTCCCGCCCAGGGCCATACCCCGCCGGAAGCCTATCAGCATTGGCGGGAAGCAGTGGAGGCGGAACCGTCATTCGGCGGTTTGCGACCAGCGATCGTGGTACGTGCGGACAACGAATTTCTATGGATTCTGCCCAAAGGCCAGCCACTGGGTAAGCTGGCCCTGGCTGATATGAAATGGGCCCGGGAGCGCATAACGGTCGATCGATTCGGCCCGGAAATAAAGATCCCCATGCAGGTGGCTGTTCCCGGAGACCTGATAAGGGTCACGCAGCACGAGGGGCGCTGGCAACTGACCCAGATCCCCAATGCCCAGGGCGCTCTGGTCTCGCTAGACCCGCAAGATGGTGCCATTAAAGCGCTGACGGGCGGTTTTGACTTTCTTCTGTCCAAATACAACCGCGCCGTGCAAGCGAATCGCCAACCCGGCTCCAACTTCAAGCCCTTTATCTACGCTGCCGCGCTGGATAAGGGCTATACCCCGGCCACCATTGTCAATGACGCCCCCATTGTGCGAGCCGACGCCACTTTAGAGGATGTCTGGCGGCCCCGGAACTCGGGAGATCGCTACCTGGGCCCTATTCCCATGAGGCAGGCGCTTTACCAGTCGCGCAACCTTTCCAGCATTCGCATCCTGGAAGACATCGGGATCGACTACGCCCGGAACTACGTGGAACGCTTCGGCTTCAACAAGTCCAACCTAGCGAATGATATGACGCTGGTACTGGGCAGTACGGTCATGTCACCGCTGGAAATCGCTAGAGGTTATGCCGTCTTCGCCAATGGCGGTTACCTTGTCGAACCTTATTTCATAGAAAGCATCGAAGATGTGAACGGCAACATTATTTATGACGCCAACCCGGCCATCGTCTGTCGCAACTGCCCCGAGACCCCAACGCCTTACTGGCAGGAGGAATCCGAGCCTGTCAGCGAAGACACGGCCGCCACGGCGTTGAATATCGAACCTATTCAATTGAACCTGGAAGAGGGCAACACCCAGACCAGCGCACCGACCGTGCGCAATCAGAAACAGTATGCCCCCCAGGTGATTTCCGAACAAACCATCTACCTGGTGGACTCGATGCTGAAAGATGTCGTTCGCAGAGGCACAGGCCGGGTGGCGTACCAGACCATGGGCCGTGACGACCTGGCAGGAAAAACCGGGACCACCAACGATGCCGTCGATGCCTGGTTCACGGGCTACAATGGCGACTATGTCACCTCCACCTGGGTCGGTTACGACCAACCGGTAGGCCTGGGTCGATCCGAGTTCGGCGGGAAAGCCGCCCTGCCTGGATGGATCGAGTACATGCAAACCGCACTGAAAGGCGAGCCCAGCAACAACCTGCCTCAGCCGGTTGGGATTGTGCGCATGAGAATTGATCCGAAAACCGGCCTGCTGGCAAGACCGGGTCAGAACAACGCCATCTTCGAGATTTTCCGAGAAGACAGCGCCCCCAATGAGTACAGCCGGGAGGATGTCACCATAGATTTCTCAGGCGGTGGCGAATCGAACTCCGGCGAGTCAGTCTCACCCGCCCAATTGTTCTGACCCAATCAACAAAAAAAAAGGGGCGATTGCTCAGCAACCGCCCCCCTTTTTTATAGCCCCAAAAATCAGGCTTTATATTGCTCCGGCAGCGGCGCCCGAGCGACACCGGTCTCAACGGCCGCACGTGCAACGGCTCCTGCAACGCGATTCAACAACCGCGCATCCATGGGTTTCGGGATGATGTAGTTGCGACCGAACTCCCACTGTTCACCACCGTAGGCGGCAACCACCTCAGGCAAAACCTCCTCCTTGGCGAGGTCTTTAATCGCATAGGCGGCCGCCAGCTTCATTTCTTCGTTAATGGCCGTGGCCCGCACATCCAGGGCACCCCGGAAGATAAAGGGGAAACCCAGTACGTTGTTGACCTGGTTCGGATAATCGGAACGGCCCGTAGCCATGATCAAATCATCACGAGTGGCCAAAGCGAGCTCAGGGCGAATTTCCGGATCGGGGTTCGCGCAAGCGAATACGATTGGGTTGGGAGCCATCTTTTTAAGCTGCTCGGCACTCAACATATCAGGGCCGGAAAGACCGAGGAAAATGTCGGCGCCGTCAATGGCGTCATCGAGCGTGCGAGCATCGGTTGAGTTGTTGGCGAACTCTTCCTTGTACTTGTTCAGATCGTCACGACCGCTGTGAATCACCCCTTTGCGATCCAACATCAGGATATTTTCTTTTCGCATACCGGCGGATACCAGCAAACGGCTACAGGAAATCGCCGCCGCACCGGCACCCAGGCAGACCAGCTTGGCTTCCTTGATGGATTTACCCTGCACTTCCAAGGCGTTGAGCATGCCAGCGACGGTCACAATGGCCGTGCCATGCTGATCGTCGTGAAAAATCGGGACTTTGCACATCTCGATCAGACGGCGCTCGACTTCAAAGCACTCTGGAGCCTTGATGTCTTCGAGGTTCACGCCGCCAAAGGATTCGGCAATCAACGACACCGTTCTGACGATATCGTCTACGTCTTCACTATCGATTTCGATATCGATGGAATCAATATTCGCAAACCGCTTGAATAACAGAGCCTTGCCTTCCATCACCGGCTTACTGGCCAACGCACCCAGGTTACCCAGGCCCAGAATCGCAGTCCCATTGGAAATCACGGCGACCAGATTGCCTTTCATGGTGTATTTGAAGGCATTTTCCGGATCTTCGGCAATGGCACGCACCGGCTCAGCCACACCCGGGCTGTAAGCCAGCGACAGGTGACGGGAAGTTTCCGCCGGTGTGGTGATTTCGATACTGAGTTTGCCAGGACGTGGCAAAGCGTGGTATTCGAGCGCATCGCGCTTCAAATCATCTGACATGGTCTGATTCCACTTGTTGTTATCAAGAGAGGTAGTAGGTAGCGCCGCAAGCATAAACCATGGGCTTGAACCGGCTCAAGCGAAGGATGGAGAGGAAAGTGCACGACAGTGTTGAGCGCTGCGCAAGAGAGAAGGGGTTTCAGGGCAAAACGCCCGGTTTCGGCGACCCAATAACGGAAAAAGCCCGGCATGCCGGGCTTTTCTGTCTCGTTGCTGACGGATTGGCAGAGATTACTTACCGATTTTACGAGCACCGAAACGTGACTTGAAGCGATCGATACGGCCGCCGGAGTCAACGATCTTCTGCTTGCCGGTGTAGAAAGGGTGGCAAGCGGAGCAAACGTCCAGATGCATTTCACCGCCGCGAGTGGAATGGGTTTTAATGACGTTGCCGCAGGAGCAGGTCGCCGTCAGTTCCTGGTACTTGGGATGGATATCAGCTTTCATGGGTCACCTCTGCTGTGCCGCTACCCGGTCCTGCCGGGCACCGCACTTTGACGTAAGAAACAGCTTCGGGGCACAATGCATGGCCTATTCGACCGCGGCCCCAAAAAAGGGAGCGCAATCATACCAGAGTCTGATCGATTGACAACCACTCTCACCAGCCAGATTACCATTGCCGACATCGTAGTGCCCGGCCCGTTTCAGGCGCCGCTCAGCTACCTTTTGCCAAATGCCGATGACGCCCAACCGGGCATGCGCGTACGGGTGCCCCTGCGCAGTCGATCCGTAGTGGGAATGATTACCAATATACGACAGGTTCCTGAAGAGGAGGCAAAGCGACTCAAGCCTATCGAGCAGTTATTGGACGAATCACCCCTTATCCCCTCTCACTTGCTGGCGATAGCGGAATGGATCAGCCGCTACTATTTATATGACGCTCACAACGCCTATCTGCTGACCCTGCCCGCGACGCTTCGCAGCGGCGAAGCCGCAAGCCTGAACGAGGAAGAGCGAATAGAACTGACCGTCGCCGGCAAGCACCTGGAACCGACCCAACTCAAGGGCGAACGCCAGCAACAAGCCCTGGATTGGCTTCAAAAAAACGGCCCGGCCACCCCGACCGAGCTTCGAGTCCACCACATTCAAAGACCGCACTGGCAGGGCCTGGTCAAAAAGCGCCTGGCAAAAACCAGAGCGGTCACTGCCTGCGCCACCACTCCCAGTGGCGAACTCAAACAAACCTCAATCACACTGAATGAAGACCAAAACAAGGCCCTGACCTCCATCGCCTACGATCAATTCAACGCCTTATTACTGGAAGGCGTGACCGGCAGCGGCAAAACAGAAGTCTACCTCCAGGCCATGGAAGCCGTCCTGAAAGCAGGGAAACGGGTGCTCGTACTGGTGCCGGAAATCGGTCTCACCCCTCAGACACTGGCGCGATTTCAACAGCGCTTCGCTGATTCCCTGGTCGCACTTCACAGTGGCCTGAACGACCGACAACGCCATAACGCCTGGCTAAGAGCGCAAAGCGGTGAAGCCGCCATCATTCTCGGCACACGCTCCGCCGTGATGACCCCGATCCCCGACCTGGGACTCATCGTAGTCGACGAAGAACACGACGCCTCCTTCAAACAACAGGATACGCTGCGCTATCACGCACGGGACGTCGCCATTTACCGAGCCCGGCAACTGGGAATCCCCATCCTTCTCGGCTCCGCCACACCCTCGCTCGAATCGCTGCACAATGCCCGCAACGGCCGCTATCGCTACGCCCAACTGCACCACCGAGCTCAGGGTCAGCATATAGGCCGCCTCGAAACCATCGACATGCGGCGTCAACAACACCAGGACGGCCTATCGGAGCGACTCCTGCACCGAGTGCACCAACACCTCGCCAGCGGCAACCAGGTCCTGCTGTTCCTGAACCGCCGCGGTTATGCACCTTCCTGGTTCTGCAGCACCTGCGGCTGGATGGCCGACTGCCCCTTCTGCGACGCCCGCCTCACCTATCATCGCAGCCGCCACATGACCATCTGCCACCACTGCGGCTACCAGGACCGGCCACCCACCTCCTGCCCCGACTGTGGATCGCACGAACTGATGCCCATAGGCGCAGGCACCGAACGCGCCGAAGAAGCCCTGCAAAGCCACTTCGCCAACACCCCCATTATCCGCTTCGACCGGGACGCCATCACCTCAGCCAAAACGCTGGACGAACAACTCGCCCGAGCTCACCAGGACGGCCCCGCCATTCTCGTGGGCACTCAAATGCTGGCAAAAGGCCATCACTTCGAACGAGTCACCCTGGTCGGGATTCTCGACATGGACGCTGGCCTGTTCAGCGCCGACTTCCGCGCCCGGGAACGCATGGGGCAACTGCTGATACAGGTCGCAGGCCGAGCCGGGCGCGGCACCCAGGCCGGAGAAGTCATGCTGCAAAGCTGGCACCCCGACCACCCCTTCTTCGAACCCCTGCTCAACCAGGACTACACCCGGTTCGCGGACCAACTGCTCTCGGAACGCGAACGCTCCGGCCTCCCACCCTTCGGCTACCTAGCCTGCCTACGCTCAGACAGCGCCTTCCCCAAACGTGCCGAAGAATGGCTGGCCGAGATGGCGCAACGGCTGCTGGCAACCGGAGAAGTCCGCGTTTTCGGCCCTCTACCCGCCATCCTCTCCCGCCGGGCAGGAAAGCACCGCTTCATTCTGCTGGTGCAAAGCCAAAGCCGCAGCCGGTTGCACGCCGTATTGGAGCCCCTGGTTCGGGACTATCCAAGACAAAGCCGCCATGTCAGCTGGCACTTGGATATCGACCCCATCGATCTGATGTAAAACATCACCAACAACCTCCGACGGCTAGCGCCGGAGGACAGGTAGGCTTCTCCAAGGTGGTTCGCAGCAGGGATGCTGCGGTCCAGGCCCCATGGATGGGTTCACGCCGACCTTGGAGAAGCCTACCTGTCCTCCGGTGCGGGTTTTGGCAAAGAACCATCGCACTAGAGGTCGCCAAGCGGTGGAGACAGGAGCATGATTCATGGATAATGCGCAGCTCACTGTTTTATCTCATCGACCGACCGGTCGGTAAGCATTCACCAACGGAGTTCCAGAACCGATGAAACAACAGGTTGCCGATTTATTGGGTCAAGCCGTCGATCAATTGAAAGCCAAGGGTACCGTGCCGAACGACGTCCCAGTGCGCATCATGGTCGACAACACCCGAGACAAATCCCATGGCGACCTGGCCAGCAACCTCGCGCTCACCCTGGCCAAACCCTGCGGCAAACCGCCCCGCGCCGTCGCCGAAGCCATCATCGAAGCACTGCCGGAAAGCCCCCTGGTCAGCAAAATTGAAATTGCAGGCCCCGGCTTTATCAACTTCTTCCTCGCCAGCGACTCAAACGCCGAAATCGTTCGGGAAATTCTGGAAAAAGGCACCGACTTCGGTCGCAATACCCGTGGCCAGGGCGAAAAAGCCCAGGTCGAATTCGTCTCCGCCAACCCCACAGGCCCACTGCACGTCGGCCACGGACGGGGCGCCGCCGTAGGCGATTCCTTATGTCGCGTACTGACCGCCAATGGTTGGGACATCACCCGCGAGTTCTACTACAACGACGCCGGAGCACAGATCAACAACCTCGCCCTCTCCGTCCAGGCCCGCGCCAAAGGCCTCACACCCGAAGACCCAAGCTGGCCCGAAGACGGCTACCGGGGCGAGTACATCATCGACGTCGCCAACAGCTACCTCGCCAAAGACACCATCGACGCCGACGACCAACACGTAATAGGCACCGGCAACCCCGACGACCTCGACGCCATCCGTCACTTCGCCGTCGCCTACCTGCGCCGCGAACAGGACCTCGACCTCAAAGCCTTCGGTGTTGAATTCGACGTATTCTTCCTCGAATCCTCGCTGTATTCCGATGGCAAAGTCGAAGCCACCGTCAAACAGCTCATCGACAACGGCTACACCTACGAAAAAGACGGCGCCCTCTGGCTGAAAACCACCGAATTCGGCGACGACAAAGACCGCGTCATGCGCAAAAAGGATGGCGGCTACACCTACTTCCTACCCGATGTCGCCTACCACAAAGACAAATTCGAACGCGGCTTCAAACGCGTGATCAACGAACAGGGCGCCGACCACCACAGCACCGTCACCCGCGTTCGCGCCGGTATCCAAGCACTCCAGGAAGGCATTCCGGAAGGTTACCCCGACTACGTGCTGCATCAAATGGTGATGGTCACCAAAGGCGGCGAAGAAGTTAAACTCTCCAAACGGGCTGGCAGCTACGTCACCCTGCGCGACCTCATCGACGAAGTCGGCCGCGACGCCACCCGTTACTTCCTCGTCTCACGCCGGGCCGATTCACAACTGACATTCGACATCGACCTCGCCCGCAGCCAGAGCAACGACAACCCGGTCTACTACATCCAGTACGCCCACGCCCGGATCTGCGCCGTACTTGGCAAAGTAGCCCAGGAAGACCTCGCCACCATCACCAGCGACGGCGTCGCCGCCCTGGGCGAACTGGACCTGGACGACGAGCGCGAACTGATGACCCAACTGCGCCGCTACCCCGAAGTCATCCAAAGCGCTGGCGACAGCCTCGAACCGGCCATCATCGCCACCTATCTCAAGGACCTCGCCTCCATCTTCCACGGTTACTACAACAACAACCGTATCCTGGTGGACGACAAAACCGTCCTCATGGGCCGACTCGCCCTCTCCACCGCCATCAAACAGGTGCTCGCCAACGGCCTCGACCTACTCGGCGTCAGCGCACCGGAGCAAATGTAAATGGCACGGGATTTCGCCAGCAAACCACCACCGGAACCGGCCCGCAGCCGGGTTCCCGGCTGGGTTTGGATGTTCACAACCGTCACAGCCATCGCCTTCGTCGGCTTCCTCTACTACCTAAGCCAGCTCCCCGCCGAAAGCGGCGGAGCCGAAGCCGTGCGCAAGGAAGTCCAAAACCTCGCCAACCAACCCAAAACAGACACACAGCCCAAAGCCGAACCCCAAGCACCCAAGGAAGACACCAAAGCACCCAGCCTCGAGCAAGCCTTCGAGTTCTACAAACTGTTAAAAGACGACGAAGTTCCCGTCCTGCTGCCCGAACCCAAGGCACCCACCACCACTCAACCTGGTGGAACCATCACGCCTTCAACACCGGCTCCAACGACGGCGGGCAAACGCTGGATGATTCAAGTCGCCTCCTTCAGCCGGGTGGAAGACGCCGACCGCCTGCGCGCCGAGCTGATCATCAACGGTTTGACCGAAGCACACCTGAACACCGTCGACCTAGGCGATAAAGGCACCTACCACCGGGTGATGGTCGGCCCCTTCGATAATCGCTCCCGCTTGAACAAAGCACAGGACATCTTGGTCGGGCTGAGACATGAAGTCATGGTGAGAACGCTGGATTAAGCATTGTTTCTGATGCGAGTGCCCGGAGGGGGTGTTGTTATTCGGGGGAGTCCGCAGCAAGGATGCTGCGGCCTAGTCTCCATGGATGGATTCACGACGACCCCGAATAACAGCATCCCCTTCGGGCACGGACCACTGTGACAAAAGTAACCCCAGAAGCCATTTTGGCTTTGAATTCTTCTGCCCGTCCCCATCTAGGCGTCTGAAGCCTTAATGGAACAGAAAGTACATGACAACCATCGTATCAGTGCGCCGAAACGACACCGTAGTAGTCGGCGGCGACGGTCAAGTCTCCCTCGGTAACACCGTCATGAAAGGCAATGCCCGCAAAGTACGCCGGCTCTATCACGACAATGTCATCGCCGGATTCGCAGGAGGCACCGCGGACGCATTCACCCTCTTCGAAAAATTCGAAGGCCACCTCCAGCAACACAGCGGCCACCTCACCCGCGCCGCCGTCGAACTCGCCAAAGAATGGCGCAGCGACCGCGCACTGCGCCGCCTCGAAGCCATGCTCATCGTCGCCGACAAAGACACCACCCTCGTCATCTCCGGCACCGGCGACGTCGTCGAACCCGAACACGGCATCGTCGCCATCGGCTCCGGCGGCAACTTCGCCCTCGCCGCCGCCCGCGCCCTGCACGAAAATACCGACATGAGCGCCGAAGACATCACCCGTCGAGCCCTGGATATCGCGGCCGACATCTGCGTCTTCACAAACCACAACGCCGTATACGAATCCCTGTGAGAGGTCTCTGATGTCGACCATGACACCCCGCGAAATCGTCCACGAACTGGACAAATTCATCATCGGCCAGGACAAAGCAAAGCGCGCCGTCGCCATCGCCCTGCGCAACCGCTGGCGCCGCATGCAACTCGATGAAACACTGCGCGACGAAATCACCCCCAAGAACATCCTGATGATCGGCCCCACCGGCGTCGGCAAAACCGAAATCGCCCGTCGTCTCGCCAAACTGGCCAACGCCCCCTTCATCAAAATCGAAGCCACCAAATTCACCGAGGTCGGCTACGTCGGACGGGACGTTGAAAGCATCGTCCGCGATCTGGTCGAAACCGGCATCAAAATGCTGCGCGAGCAGGAAATGCTGCGTGCCCGCCCCCGTGCGGAAGATGCCGCCGAGGACCGAATTCTCGATATCCTACTGCCCCCCGCACGCGACAACTACTACGGCGGAAGCGACGAAAAACCCAAAACCGACAGCAGCACACGCCAGATCTTCCGCAAGAAACTGCGCGAAGGTGAACTCGACGACAAAGAAATCGAAATCGAAATCGCTGAACCCAGCATGGGCGTCGAAATCATGGCACCTCCAGGCATGGAGGAGATGACCAGCCAGCTGCAGAACATGTTCTCCAACCTCGGCAACCAGCGCAAAACCAAAAAGCGCAAACTGAAAGTCAAAGAAGCCTACAAGCAACTGGTCGACGAAGAAGCCGCCAAACTCGTCAACGAAGAAGAGTTGAAACAAAAAGCCCTGAAAACCGTCGAACAGAACGGCATCGTCTTCCTCGACGAGATCGACAAAATCGCCAAAAGCGACCAACGCAGCGGTGGTGAAGTCAGCCGCGAAGGCGTACAGCGCGACCTGCTTCCGTTAATCGAAGGCAGCACCGTCAGCACCAAGTACGGCATGGTCCGCACCGATCATATTTTGTTCATCGGCAGCGGCGCCTTCCATTTCTCCAAACCCAGCGACCTGATTCCGGAACTGCAGGGCCGACTCCCCATTCGCGTGGAATTGGACGCCCTGACACCCGACGACTTCAAACGCATCCTCACCGAGCCGGACTACTGCATCACCGAGCAGTACAAAGCCCTGATGGGCGCTGAAGGCATGACCGTCGAATTCAGCGAAGACGCCATCGACGCCATCGCCAAAACAGCCTACCAGGTCAACGAAAGCACCGAGAACATCGGCGCCCGTCGTCTGCACACCATCATGGAACGACTGTTCGAAGACATCTCCTTCCGCGCCAGCGAACTGAGCGGGGAAACACAGGTGATCGACGCCGACTACGTCAATCGTTTCCTCGGTGAGCTGGCTCAAAACGAAGACCTCAGCCGCTTCATTCTTTAACCGATACGGAAGATATCTCATGGCCCAGGCACCAAAGTCCATTAAGTACCGTCGTGAATCGGCGGAGTTGGAATTGATCTGGGCGGATGGCACCGAGCACCGGCTCAGCGCGGAATTCCTCCGCGTTCACTCGCCCTCCGCCGAAGTGCGGGGCCATGGAATCGGCCAGGAAGTATTACAGACCGGCAAGAAAGATGTTGCCATCGCGCAGCTCGAACCGGTCGGTCGTTACGCCCTGAAAATCGTCTTTGACGACGGCCACGATTCCGGTCTGTACGACTGGGGCTACCTGAGAACGCTCGGAAATGAGAAAGAGGCTTATTGGCAACGCTACCTATCCAGACTGGAAGAAGCCGGTCAGAGTCGAGAGCCTTTGTTTATCAAGGCTCGTCAGTTGTAGGTCAAATAGAGTAGCTCCTCGCACCAGGCTTTGTAGGAGCGCAGCCCCCTGCGCGACCGGGTCAAACTGTGCTGATGTTGTAACAACCGTTTGAAGGAGGTACCGGTGGCACTATTGTCAGCTAGGTATCCTCCCTATCGCGCAGAGGACTGCGCTCCTACAGGGTTGGGTGCTCCGGTTCGCGGCCTCAGGCCATGAACGCCCAATGCGGAACACACCACCGGCTTGGGGTTTACCCCCGGATGCTTTAGCATTGCCCAGTCTTCTCAACCCCGGTTCCGCGGATAATGAAATACCGAGACCTACGTGACTTTCTTGATGGACTGGAACAGCGCGGGCAACTCAAGCGCATTCAACAGGCCGTTGATCCCCACCTTGAAATGACCGATCTCTGTGATCGGGTGCTCAGGCAAAACGGCCCCGCCCTCCTCTTCGAAAACCCGACCGGATACAACATGCCCGTACTGGGCAACCTCTTCGGCACCCCGGAACGGGTAGCTCAGGGCATGGGCGCGGAATCGCTAAACGACTTGCGCGAAATTGGCCGCGTACTGGCCTATCTGAAAGAACCAGATCCGCCCAAGGGCTTGAGAGACGCCTGGGACAAACTGCCTCTGGTCAAAAAAGTCATGTCCATGGCGCCCAAAACCGTTAAAAAAGCGGCCTGCCAGGAAGTAATCTTTGAAGGCCCGGATGTGGACCTGGGAAAACTCCCGGTGTGGACCTGCTGGCCCGGCGACGCCGCACCGCTGGTCACCTGGCCATTAGTCATCACTCAAGGCCCCAAAGGAGGCCGCACCAACCTGGGCATTTATCGCCAGCAGGTCATCGGCAAAAACAAACTCATTATGCGCTGGCTGGCGCATCGGGGCGGCGCACTGGACTTCCAGGCCTGGCAACAGGAAAAGCCTGGCGAACCCTTCCCGATAGCGGTGGCACTGGGCGCCGACCCGGCCACCATACTCGGTGCGGTTACCCCGGTGCCTGACACCCTCTCCGAATACGCCTTCGCCGGACTGTTACGCGACAGCCGCACCGAACTCGTCAAATGCAAAACCCACGACCTGATGGTGCCCGCCAGCGCGGAAATCGTACTCGAAGGGTATCTGTACCCCGGCGAGACCGCCGAAGAAGGCCCCTACGGCGACCATACCGGTTACTACAACGAGACCGAAACCTTCCCCGTCTTCACAGTCGAGCGTATCACTCACCGGGAAAATCCCATCTACCACTCCACCTACACCGGTCGACCACCCGACGAGCCTGCAGTTCTGGGCGTAGCGCTGAACGAAGTCTTCGTGCCCATTCTGCAAAAGCAGTTCCCGGAAATTATCGACTTCTATCTACCACCGGAAGGCTGCTCTTACCGCATGGCCGTGGTCAGCATGAAGAAGCGTTACGCCGGTCACGCCAAACGTGTGATGATGGGGGTGTGGTCGTTTCTGCGACAGTTCATGTACACCAAGTACGTGATCGTCGTGGACGACGACGTTAATCCGAGGGACTGGAACGATGTCATCTGGGCCATCACCACCCGAATGGACCCGGTGCGGGATACCGTACTCGTCGACAACACCCCCATCGACTACCTCGATTTCGCCAGCCCCGTACCCGGGCTTGGCTCGAAAATGGGGCTGGACGCCACCAACAAGTGGCCCGGAGAAACCGATCGCGAATGGGGTCGACCCATCGTCAAAGACCCGGATGTGTCTGCCCGGGTTGACAGCCTGATGATCGAACTGGGGCTTTAAGTCCCAGCCTTTTTGGGTCGCCCCCTGGAATAATCCCCAGCCCGCCCCTATAATCTTGACCAAATAGTCAACTTTATTGGGAAGCTTTGCAATATGAACGGGTTGGAACTATACGGTTACCTGGGCTCTGTACTGATCGCCGTCTCTCTGATGATGGCCGATATCTACAAGCTGAGGTGGATTAACCTGGTGGGTGCCGGAGCCTTTTCCAGCTATGGGCTCTTGATCGGCTCCTGGCCTGTGGCCATCCTGAACGGTTTTATCGTGCTGATCGACATCGTTCATCTTTGGCAGCTTTACCGCAAACCCGCCGCCCGGGCCGATGTGATCTTCCAGGTCAGCGACGACTATGTGCAGAACGTCCTGGCGGCCAGCCTGCCTCAGGTGGACAGCCTGGAAGGACATCAACGGATTCGAGTCAGCTTCAAAGGCACTCAACCGGTGGGATTCGAGTTGACGGCGGATCAAACGGACTATTACAAGTCGGAAGAAAAACTGGCTGCTTGAGGCTCATTGCCCGAGACGCGACGTTAAACCACGCGAATACGCCAGAATGTGACCCGACCGTGGCACAGACGGAAACTCGATGTGTATAATGTCCATTGACATTAGCCAACCGGAGAGTTTCCGTGACCGAAGAGACCCTGACCACCGCCACCCTCCACGATCTGAAAAAGCTGAGCGGTGGTGTCTGGCTGGTCCAACTGAAACCCCTCGACCCCTACCCTTTCGACGCCGGACAACACACGGAACTCAAGATTCCCGGCTTCAGCGACCTCTACTACACCATCGCCTCCGCCCCGAGCAGCCCCTGCATCGAACTTCATATACAGGCGGGTACGCCTCAGGCCGACGCCTTGGTGGATTGGCTGAAAAATGCCGACTCTGTCCAAATGGCCCCTGCGGCCGGCTCGACCCGCCTGGCATCTCTGCCGGAAGAAACCGGCCCTTTATTGCTCATTGCCTCCGGCACCGGGTTCAGCCAGGTTAAATCCATCGTTGAAGATCTACTGGCTCGGGGCAGTCAGCGTCAACTGTGCATCTATTGGTCAGGTTACCGGCTGAGCCAACTGTACATGCTGCAAAAAGCAGAGGCCTGGGCCGATCAGAATGACAACATCCATATGTCTGCCCTGATTTCCGAACACAGTCATTGGGAAGACAAACACCAGATGCTGGTCCATGGCATTTTGGGCGACCACAGCGACCTTGATCAGTGTCAGGCGATTTGCTGCGGCTCCCCGGCCATGGTTTATACCGTCTACGATGCGCTCTGCGCCGAAGGCTTCAGACCGACCGCCATGCTCAGTGATGTTTTTATGTTCGCTCCGAGACCCAACGCCGCCAACGCTCAAAAAGGTGCTTAACCATGAACACAGCGGAAGTGCTGAAGATTTTCGGCCTGGAACCCCGTGAGACCCGTATCTATCTGGCTTTGTTGCAATCCGGCCCGGCGTCGATCCGCGACATTGCCGACCGGGCGGGCATAAACCGGGGTACAACGCATGAACTGCTGAAACGCATGCAGCAAAAAGGAGTGGTCAGTTACTTTCCGAAAGGCAAGCGCAGGCACTTCAGCGCCGAACCACCGCAACGACTGAAAGAGCTGGCGCTGAACCATCAGCAACAGGTATCGGAGGCGATGGAGCTGCTGGACGATAAAGTGATTCCCGAACTCAGCCACCTGCGACCGGCGACCGGTAATGCGGATGTGCATTATTATGAGGGCGATGACGGCATTGAATTAGTGTTGAAAGATATCCTGTCGACCGTCAGCGAGCAGGAAAGTCGCAGTTACTGCATTTATTCGGCCAAGGCGATCCGTAAATACCTCTATCGCCCGTTCCCGAACTACACTCGCCAGCGGGTCAAAATGGGCATTAATGTGCGGGTAATCGCCATCGGCGAGGGTGGTGAGGAAGCGCCCCTGGCGGATCGTAAATGGATCAACGAAAAGTCCAGTGACCGTGCCGGTAGCTACATTGCCATCTACCCACCCAAGCTGGCCATGATCTCCCTCAGCCATGGCGATCTGCCTACCGCTGTCGTGATCAACTCCCCTACCATTGCCAATACCCAGCAGGTTATCTTCAATACTCTATGGGAGACCTTGTAGGCTTGGGTTTCTTTTTCTAGCGGCCTAAACCCTCGAAGCTAAACCCGTCGGGCAACAAGTCCTCGGCGGTCCATTCCTTGAAGGTGTCACCGTCGTTGGTAGCCCAGATTTTGGCACCGGCAGGCAAAAACTCAGCTATGACCTGGCGACAGCCACCACAGGGTGAATACAAGCGTTCACCTGGCATATAGATCACCAACTCGCTGATCTCACCCGGACGAACCCCGGCTGCTGCCGCTGCACTTATGGCGTTGCGTTCGCCGCACATACCCAAGGGGTAGGAGCGGTTTTCCACGTTGCATCCACTGAAGACCCGGCCGTCTTCCGTCTTTAAGGCAGCCCCTACCGGGAACTTACTGTAGGGAACGTAGGCGTGGCCGGCTACGGACTGAGCCGCAGCCTTCAGTTTTGGGTCTGGCTTGGTCATTCTTCCAGTTCCAAAGTTGAATCCAGCGTGAGGCGAATCATGTCGTTAAAGGTGGTCTGGCGCTCGTCAGACGTGGTCGCTTCACCGCGGGTAATGTGATCGCTGACGGTCAGTACCGTCAGTGCACGGGCACCGAATTCAGCCGCTACGCCGTACAGACCGGCCGCTTCCATATCCACCGCCAACACACCCATTTTCTCGAGTGTGGACATCAGTGTCGTATCCGGTGAGTAAAACAGGTCGGAGGTGAAGACATTGCCGACCCGAACATCGATATTCGCGTTCCGAGCCGAAGCGACGGCTTTCTCCAACAGGCTGAAATCAGCCAGTGCCGCGAAGTCGTAGCCGTTCAGGCGCAAACGGTTCACGCCGGAATCCGTACTGGCGCCCATGGCGATGATGACGTCACGCAGTTTAATGTCCTGGGAAATAGCACCGCAGGTGCCCACCCGAATCAGGTTGCGGACGCCATAATCGGTGATCAGTTCTTTCGCATAGATCGACATGGAAGGTACACCCATGCCGGAGCCCATAATGGAAATCGGCTTGCCTTTATAACGGCCGGTAAAACCAAACATATTGCGCACATCCGTTACCCGGCGAGCCTCTTCCAGGAAGGTTTCGGCAATAAACTGAGCACGCAAAGGATCGCCCGGCATCAGAACCGTTTTGGCGAAATCACCCGCCTGAGCATTAATGTGGGGAGTGGGCATGAGCACCTCTTATTTTCTGACCATTCGTTCAAGTTTTGGCACTATAGCGAATCTGTTCCGCCAAGCCAAGCACGTCCAACAACCGGAGCAGGATACCCGGATGGCGTTACTGGTGACAGGATGGGAGGAGATTCACCGCCGGGGGAGCAGTACCGCGGCTTCCAGTCCGCCGCCGACGCGATTTCGAAGCCTGAGCTGCCCACCATGAGCATGAGCGATGTTCCGGGCAATACTCAGCCCCAGTCCGGCACCGCCGGTGTTGCGGTTACGGGAGGTCTCCAGCCTCACATAGGGTTCGAAAACCTTATTGAGTTGGTTTTCGGGTATCCCGGGGCCATTATCAACTACATAAATCTTCAATTCCTGACGACTATCGACGATATCTAGCCGAACCTGAGTGCCATAGAAAGCGGCATTATGAACCAGATTCGACAAGCAGCGTTTCAGCGCCAGAGGTTTACCGTAGAAGGGTCTGTGCGCCTGGCCTTGAATGGTCAGATCGAAGCCGAGCAGGTCCAGATCATCCTGAAGGGTGCGTACCATCTGGTTGATGTCGATGGGATGGGTGGCCTCGTGGACATCGGTGCTTCGGCCCAGGTCCAGCGCGCCCTTGACCATGCCTTCGAGTTCTTCCAGATCCTTGATCATTTTGGTTTTGACCTGGCTTTCGTCCATCATCTCCGCCCTCAGGCGAAGCCGTGTAATGGGCGTTTTCAAGTCATGTGAGATGGCGGAGAACAATCGCTCCCGGTCGTCGACAAAACGCAACACCCTTTCCTGCATCAGGTTAAACGCACGGGCGGTTTCTTTCACTTCCCGGGTGCCGGTTTCATCCAGTGGGGCCAAATGGATATCGGTGCCAAGGTGTCGAGCGGCCGAGGCCAGGTTGCTGAGCGGCCGGGTCAGCCAGCGCACCACCACCCAAAGAATGGCCACCAGTATGATCATCAGCGTGCCCAGAAACAGCAATTGCCCCTGGTCGAGGTACTGGGTTTCGCTGAGGAAGTAGGGATCGGGCAGTAAACCGGCCAGATAGAGCCACTCGGTCTCGCCCACCGGTACCTGAGCGACGATTACCGGTGGAGGGTCAGGCTCCAGAATCAGGGTGTTTTGCGCCCAGCGTGGTGGCAGGTCGACCAGGCGGATGTCGTTTTTATACACCTTCAGAAAACGCGGATCGGCGAATTCAACATGCAGGTCGGCCAGGCGTTGGCCCAGTTTTTCTTCAATGGCCTGATGAAAGTCGGCGAGGAAACGTTGCTTGGCCGAGGTGGCCCGGATGGGGTCGACACCAATAAATTCATCGTTTATCGACACCAGAAAGCGGGAGCCGCCCATATCCCTTAACTGGTTAATGATGATATGGCGATAATCTCTCGGGTAGGCGCGAATGAATTCCATGGTCGATCCCATGGAAAACGCCAGATCCCGTGCCATGGCCTCCCCCTGCTGTTCCCGCTTCAGCTCCAGGAAATACAACCACACGTAGTTACTGATGGAGAAGGCGCTGATCAGGCCCAGCACCATCAACACCAGCAATCGGCTGTACAGTGAAGAGAAGCGGAAAGTCATGCTTATTCAGCGACCACCGGAACCGTCAGGATATAACCGGCACCCCGCACCGTCTTGATTAACTGCGGCGACTTCCCATCGTCCTGCAACCGGCTGCGCAAGCGACTGATCTGGACATCAATGGAGCGGTCGAACGGCGAGGAATCCCGACCACGCAGATGGTGGCTGAGATCGTCCCGGCTGAGCACTTCGCCCGGGCGCGACAGGAACAGCTGCAGTAAATTGAAATCCGCGCCATTGAGGGATTGTGCCTGACCGTTTGGGTTGGTCAGTTCACGGTTGGTCATATCCAGCAGCCAATCGCCAAAACGAATGCGCTGGGCACTCTCAGTACCATGCCGCTCGCCGCCATCTTCATAACGGCGAAGCACGGCTTTGATACGAGCGAGCAGCTCCCTCGGGTTGAAGGGTTTGCCCACATAATCATCCGCTCCCAATTCCAGCCCTATAATACGGTCTGTTTCATCGGATCCCGCAGTCAGCATGATGATGGGAACATTGGACTTGGCACGGACCTCCTTACACAGGGTAAAACCATCATCCCCGGGCATCATGATGTCCAAAACGATCAAGTCCAGCCGCTGCCCCGGCCAATACTGGCGCATCTCCTGACCATCGGCGGCGGTTGAAACGGCGAAGCCGTTTTTCTCAAGGTATTCTTTCAAAAGGTCACGGATGTCTTCATCGTCATCCACAACCAGGATGCGCTTTTGTTGTTCTGTCTGCATCACTGATCCACTGTCTGTTGTACTTCAGGTTGCTGGACAGGCCAGCCAA
Organism: uncultured Saccharospirillum sp.; assembly: GCA_965652395.1. Lineage (GTDB taxonomy): Bacteria > Pseudomonadota > Gammaproteobacteria > Pseudomonadales > Natronospirillaceae > Saccharospirillum. Next base: position 102,107 of record CBFGUW010000011.1, read on the forward strand.
CACCCGCAGAGTGTACCCTGGGGCAACGGCTGGCTTTGTAACAAAGTATAACAACCATGAAAGCGCCCCCAATATTTGCATGCCATCTTTACGTTGGGGAGACCATACGAAGAGACAAGAGCACTGACGACTTTCCTGGAGCCTCGGATGAATTGCCTTGCAGCCACCTATTTCGACTACACTTGGGACATCAGTCACACTTCACCTTTCCATCTACCGAATCATCAGGATATAGCCCAGTGGCGGAAGAGGCATCCCTAGCACCCGATAAAGCCCCCAGTTGGCAGCTCCTCCAAGATCGTCGGGAACGTTTTCTCACGGTCAACGAAGGCCGGCTTGCGCGTCTGCGAGACGGTCTACAGACCAAGCAACGGCAGTGTCTCGACCTGATACCGCTGCTGTTTCATACCAACCTGTCCCAGGCGCCCGGTTTTGTGGATGAGCCGGAAATGCCGGTCGGTCTGGTCAACTACACCCCGGCGGCGGGCACGGTGCAGATGTTGCGCGGTTATCACCGCTCGATCAACGCGGCCGACTTGCGCCCCCCTTTTCCCAAGCTGCTCAGTCTCTATCTAATGGGTTCCAGCGGCAGCATAGCCCAGTCCACCACCTCGGACCTGGACATCTGGGTATGCTACAGCAGCGATTTGACCGGTGAGCAAATTCGCCTGCTGGACTTTAAAGCTCAGGCACTGACACGCTGGGCGGAAGGGTTCAATCTCGAAGTGCATTTTTTTCTGATGGACGGCCACCGGTTCCAGGGCGGTGATCAACGTTCACTTACCGGCGAGAATTGTGGTTCCACCCAACACTTTCTACTCCTGGACGAGTTCTACCGCACCGGCCAGCTACTCGCCGGTTCGAGCCCCGCCTGGTGGCTGATTCCTTCCGAACAGGAGGAAAACTATCAGGCTGTCATCGACGACTACCACAATCGGGGCCTGCTGAATAAAGACCAATGCATCGATTTTGGCCCCTTACCCCAACTTCCGCCCGGCGAATTCATCGGCGCTGGGCTCTGGCAGCTCTATAAGGGCATCGACTCCCCCCATAAATCGGTGCTCAAATTACTGTTGTTGGAAGTCTATGCGCGAGAATTTCCCGAGGTCACGAGTCTGGCGCGGCGCTTCAAGGACGCCATCCACAGCAACTACCTGACCCTGAACGACCTCGACCCCTACGCCATGCTCTACCATCGCATCGAGGCCTATTTAAAAGAACGGGGCGAAAGCGATCGGTTGGAACTGGTACGACGCTGTTTTTACTTCAAGGTCGGCATTCCGATGAGCCGGAACATCCGCAGTGTGGGTTGGCGCCGCAGGCTGATGCAGCAAATGGTGGATGACTGGAACTGGAGCGAAGGCCACCTGCAATACTTGGACAGCTATCGGAACTGGCCTGTTCAGGATGTCATGCGTGAACGCAAGCTGCTTATCAATGAACTCACCCATGGTTACCGCTTCCTGACACAGTTTGCGGCCGAACACCAAAGCAACCATTTAATGAGCCAGCAGGATTTGTTGATCCTAAGTCGAAAACTCCATGCCGCCTTCGACCGAAAACGCGGCAAAATCGACTTTGTCCGTTTCGGTCAGGATGTCGATCTCAGCCATGAGAAGGTCCGCATTCACGAGGAAGAGGATCGCCAACAAAAAGGCCAAACCTATTGGGCCGCCTACAGCCAGACTCAAGCCGGTGGCGATGAACCCACCGCATTGAAAAAAACGCCGGGGTTGCTCGAAGCCTTACTGTGGTGTCATCTCAATGGGCTGCTGGCGGCGCATTTTCATATCCCGGTATTCAGTCGACAGGACGATCTCAGCGAATTTGAAATCCGCAAGACACTGGCCACACTGCGACAAGCCCTTCCGACAGATATACCCACCGTCGCCGAGACCAATTATTTTCAACCAGCGCTGATTGAACGGGTCCTGTTGTTCGTCAACCTTGGATACGATCCTCTGAAACACCTGACCGACCGAGGCCTGCAGAAAATTTCCGCACGCAGTAACAGCCTGGATTTCAGCGCGATGCGCGAAAATCTGGTGGGCACCATCGATATGGTGATCATTAATTCCTGGGGCGAGGTCATGGTTGAGCGATTCGCCGATCAGGAAGCCCTCCCTCAGACGTTACAGTTCCTGTTGTCGAGACTCAGCAAACAGGGCGGGCGCGCCCGGCCAATGCTGGAAGCCTATTGTCATAATCAAACCCGCCCTCACGCCATTGCCAAACGGCTACAGGATCTGTTGAACGATGCCATCGACAGCCTGTTCGAGGCGCAGATGGGTCGCCCAGTCCGGTTTCTCTACAATCTCGGCCCTCAATATCGAGCTCTGTTTTTTACCGGAAAACAAATTCATCCGCTGCAATTCGACTCTGAAGTGGAATTGGTGGAATGGCTGGGTTCTGAACAACCAGGCCACAGCTATATTCGCCCGGACCGTTTGTTCGAAACGCCGCGCAACCATTTAAAAGCGGTATTGATGGAACAACCGACGGATGCATCCATCACCCTCGTCTATCGACTCACCGAGCGGCAGGCCACGCTCTATTTAATCGATGAACAGGGTTCGGTTCTGAAGTTTCGCCAACCCTACTACAACCTTCCGACTCTGCTTGCGCCCTTGATCCGGTTTTTGAGGATTACCGAACACCGGCAACGAAGCGAGGAGGACGCCATCCACCTGCACCAACGCACCGTGAATTGTTACGAACTGGTCAGCAAAGGCGCGGGGGAGCCGCGTTTGAACCGGGCCCGGCTTACCGGATTGATGCAGGAGGGCCGATTCATCAACTTGCAGGCGGTGATGGATAAGAACAACCGGGGGCGCTACGAATACCAGATGATCTGCAACGACAAAGAATTCAGTACGGCCGACCTCGGCGAACATTTCTACACCGCTGTCGCTTCCTACGTGTTGGGTTTGCGGGCTCAAGGCCAACGCTATCCGGTTTACATTACCGACCTGGCGTTAACCGACCGTGTGCTGGCGGGGCTGCCTTATGGTCGAGCCCAGACCATGCATTATGTGAAAGCCAAACTGAAACTGGAGAAGCGCATCAACGAAGCGATGAAAGGGCTGTGACTATCGCTTCATTCTCAACATCAAACCGGCACGGTGACCCACCGGTACTTTTGGGTTGGGGAATACAATGTATTCCGGCTCGTCGCCCACCCGGTATTCCTCCGCGCCATCTTTCCAGATCAGCGTGCCGGGTGCGTATTCGGTGAAGTTCAAGGCATCGTCCGGAATAAAGAACTCCCATTGCTCACTGGTGACCGTAATGGAATGGCACACCTCGAATTCACTGACGGTACGCTTGGGCTTCTCAGGAAGAGGTTCCCCTGCGATCAACTCGCGCAAGGCGTAATCAATCCCGCCATATCGCTTAAGGTCATTTTCCCCAAAGGGTTTAACCTGACCCAGCTCCAGAGTGAAACTCTCCGCGCCGTATTTGAGCGAGGAAAAAGACGAAAAGGTATTGGCTTCCTTTTGCTGCAGTAACACAGTGTCGATGTCAGCCCTGGCCAGGTACGCCTTTTGATTGTCGGGCAGTGACCGTCCGGGTACGAAGGGGTAGACACCAAAGCGTTCCCGCTGGCTGCCGCGTATGGCCGTGTGCAGGTCATAGTGATAGCGCTTATTGACCGTGGTGGGCTCTTCCGCGAAGAAGTTGGCGACGTAAGCCTCCAGCTTCGCCGCTCGTTTTACTTCCTTCAAACCGGTGTCGTAATTCTGCCAGTCACCGGCAAAGAGGCGGTTCATATTGACATCCACAAAGCGCTCGCCACTTTTCATCGCCCAGGGGTTACCCATGATGAAAAGCGTCCGTTGGCCGACTTTCTGTTCTTCGTCCAATACATCCCGCACGATATCCCGCACGATTTCGATGGGGGCGGTTTCGTTACCATGGACCGCACATGAGATAACGAGCGATGTATCGCAGGCCGTGTTCGGCTCCACACGCAGGACACCGCAATCATGCAAGGTCACTTCGGTTCCGGCGGAGAGAATATCGAACTGGGCGTCAACGGTGTCGTCGGCGGTGGCGAGGCTGTGTTCCAGAAAATCGTCGTAGGGGGCAAACATTCAGGAAGGTTCCGGTTATTAATAGGGGATGCCGTCAAACCCGGGGCATCCCGCTGAAAGACTGAATAAGTGTAAAGCTCGCTACCGTGGCTGCAGGTGCACCAACATGCGTTTTTCCAATTGCTTGAATACAGCCAGTATGCCAAACGTCAGGCACAGGTAGATGCAGCCGACAAAAATAAATGCCGGGAAGGGAGCATAATACTGGGCGTAAATATCCCGAGCGGCACCCAGCAGGTCGATAATGGTCACCACGGAAGCAATCGCACTGGCGTGCAGCATGAATATCACTTCATTGCTGTAGGCCGGAATGGCTCGACGGAAGGCACTGGGCAACACGATGCGACGGGTGCGTTTCCACCAGCCCATGCCGTAAGCCTTGGCCGCTTCAATTTCCCCGGCTGGAGTGGCCACAATGGCACCGCGGAAAATCTCCGTGGTATAGGCGGCGGTATTCAGCACGAAGGCGATCAATGCGGGGTAGAAAGCCCGTTCAAAAATCACCCAGAATACCGACTCCTGAATACCATCGATGAGGGTGACACCGTAGTAAATCAGGTACAGCTGGATGAGCAGTGGCGTGCCGCGAAATACATAGGTATACACCCACACCGGTCGGCTGAGCCAGGGGTTGGAGGAACTGCGCATCAGCGCCAGCGGTACCGCCAGCACACCGCCGATAACCAAAGACATGAACACTAATTGGACAGTGGTAACCAAGCCATCCCAATAATGCAATAAGGTCTGGGGAGTAAAGATGTCATTGTTTTCGAGCATTGCAATGAAAGCGTCCATACAACCTTACCCCTTGACCACACCAGCGCTGAATTTGATATTAAGGTGTCTGAAAACAATGTCAGACAGAGCCGCGATAATTAAATAGACGATAGCGGCCGGGAGGAGAAACTTGAACGGCGAGCCAGTGGATTTTGCCGCTTCCGAGGCCAGACGTACCATATCCGCCAAGCCAATGATGCTGACCAGCGCCGTGGTTTTCAGCAGCACCTGCCAGTTATTGGCAATGCCGGGAATCGCGTGACGCATCATTTGTGGGAACATGATTCGGCGAAACACCTTCCAACCGCTCATGCCGTAGGCTTTGCCGGCTTCAATCTGGCCGTGCTCAACAGCAATGAAGGCGCCCCGAAACGTTTCGGACATGTAGGCACCAAAAATAAAACCGATGGTCACCACACCGGCCCCAAATTCACTGAATTGAGGGTACGGGAGGTCAAAACCCAAATCATAGTTGAAGTAATCGATGATTTGGTTGAATAAAATCTGCCCGCCAAAAAAGAGCAACAGCATCCATACCAGGTCGGGTACGCCACGAATCAGAGTGGTGTAAAACGTAGCGACGCCTTTGGCAATCGGATTAGTGGACAACTTCCCCATCGCCCCGAGCAGGCCAAGGATCAGAGCCAAAATCAAGGACAACACGGCCAGCTCAATAGTGATGATCGCCCCTTCAAATATCCCGGGACCATAGCCTTCTAAATCAAACACAGGCAGCTCTCTTTATGGTTGGACAAACCGGATGATACAACCGGCAACTGAAATCGGATTGATACACAACAGGGGAGCCTCGGCTCCCCGTTGTTCGACCGACGGTGAACTAGATCTTGATGTCGAATTCGAAGTATTTTTCCATGATACGGTCGTAAGTACCGTCGTTTTTCAGTTTCTCCAACGCAGCGGAAACCTGGTCTTCCAGATCTGTATCGCGCTTGCGGAATGCAGCGCCAACGCCTTCACCGAAGATACGAACCGGTTCTTTAACGAATTCACCAACCTGCTGGATGCTGTCGCTGTCGGCCAGCATCTCGATACCAACGGGGGCATCGATGAACATGGCATCCAGACGGCCGCCCTGCAGATCAACAACCATATCGTCGGCTGTTGTATAGCGGACCACTTCGGCATCGCTCAGGAATTCAGTGACGTATGTGTCCTGAATGGTGGCACGCTGAACGCCAACACGGGTACCGGCGGCATTGTCCGGGTCGAAGTTCTTGCCGTTGGGGGCGAAGAATGCGGAGGGGGTGGTGTAGTAGGGTTCAGAGAACAGAACGCGCTTCATGCGTTCTTCGTTAATGGACATGGAAGAGAAGATCATGTCGTACTTACGGGCCAGCAGGCCGGGAATGATGCCATCCCAAGCTTGAATCACCCACTCGCAGTCTTTATTGGTGATTTCCTGACACACGGCGTTGCCCAGTTCAATTTCAAAGCCGGTCAGGGTGCCATCAGGTGCTTTGTACTCGAACGGCGGATAGGGCGCGTCCACACCGGCACGAATTGTATCCCACTCTTTGGCTTCCACAGCTGAGGTCATTGCGAGAATACCCGCAACAGCAAACAGAGCTTTTTTCATTATGGTTAACTCCACTTTTTTTATGGTTTGATCAGGTCGTCCTGATTCATGGTCGGAGGTTGGCATCCCTTTTGGGGACTCCTCCGTCTGTTACAGCACTGTTACCCTGACATCCCTCGTCGGGGCTGCAAACCGAGCAACGGGTTGCATGACATTTGGCGCGATCAAATGCCCGGAACGTCCTGTCCCGATGGCCGCCCGCTCACACCCGGGCGGCCGTTAACTGCCTGCCGCCACCCACCATCAGGTGAATGGCCGCAGCTCAGTATTTCGGTGAAATAAATTGTTTGAAACGCTCCGATTTCGGGTTATGGAATACCTCTTTCGGGTCACCGTATTCTTCAATTTTGCCCTGATGCAGGAACATCACCTTGTTGGACACGTCTCTGGCGAAGGCCATTTCGTGGGTGACCACCACCATGGTACGGCCTTCTTCGGCCAGCCCACGCATCACCTTTAACACTTCACCGACCAATTCAGGGTCGAGTGCGGAAGTCGGCTCGTCGAACAGCATCACTTCCGGGTTCATCGCCAGCGCACGAGCAATAGCCGCACGCTGCTGTTGGCCGCCCGACATGTGTGCGGGGTAATAATCCCGCCGGTCGTACAGGCCCACCCTGTTGAGGTGTTCCTCGGCTCGGGCAATGGCGTCTTTCTTACTCACACCCAAAACGTGGATGGGCGCCTCGATAATGTTCTCCATGACTGTCATGTGGGACCAGAGGTTGAAACTCTGGAACACCATGGACAGCTGGGCCCGCATCTTCTCGACCTGTTGAATATCGGCCGGCAGACGCGTTCCTTTCTTTGTGGTTTTAAACTTTACTTTCTCACCATGGACCTGAATCTCCCCTGAAGTCGGGATCTCCAGCATGTTCATGCAGCGCAGAAAGGTACTTTTTCCCGAGCCGGAGGACCCGATCACCGAGATCACATCGCCCTTGTGCGCTTCCAGTGAAATGCCCTTCAGTACTTCATGCTCACCGAACCGCTTGTGAATGTCGGTGGCTATCAGCGGGGCGTCTTGCTGACCCATGTTGGTCTCCTGATCCGTTCCTGCCCTGGCAGCGACTGAGTGAGTGACGCTCCTCGGGGGAGGGTGCCATAGTAGGCGGGCAGAATTGGTTGCTTTTTGTGCGTTATTGTAGCGGGCATTTTGAATAAGCCCTCTGGTCAATGCAAAACAGAATCGCACCCCAAGTTGTGGTTGTGCGACATGCCACCAGAGAGCCGGGAGCCGGACAAGCCAGCCGGGGCAGCTTTGCATGCTGCGTAAAGCCTCTGAACCATTGGTCTTGAACAATAAGACCTTTGTCTGTGCTTTCCCATGTCGTCTAGCAAAGGCCACACCATCTTTCTTTTACCATATTCCAAAAGCGTCACACAAAACCATTCCTGATTGACCTGTTCGTTACAGGATTGAGACATGAGAGCGGCACATATCTTTGACAGCGGGGCATAATTCAGGGCGGTTGCCCTATGCCTGGGCCTGCTTTATGCTCGGTGCACCCATAAAGACCAACGAACCGGTTATAACGATTTAAAAACAATGATTCCAGCATGGACTCCATCTTGCTGGGACAACGGTTCACAGGTATTTCGACCTCACCGAAAGACCTGATCCAACAGCCCTTATCCAGGGCTTGAAAACAAAGGAGATAATAATGAAAAAAGGTCTATCACTCTTTGCCGGCGCCGCACTGGCCGCCGCGATGACCACAACTGCTGCGGCAGACACCTTCATTTTTTGTTCCGAGGGGAGTCCGGAGGGTTTTAACCCGGCGTTTTACACCTCGGGGACCACTTTTGACGCTTCGTCCCGCACCATGTTCAACCGCCTCGTGGAGTTCGAGCGTGGCGGCACCAACATTGTTCCGGGACTGGCCGAAAGCTGGGAAATTTCCGAAGACGGTCTGACCTACACCTTCCACCTGCGCGAGAATGTGAAGTTCCATCAGCGCTCGGACTTCCGTGCCACACGGGACTTCAATGCCGAAGACGTACTGTTCAGCTTTAACCGTCAAAAAGACGAAAACCATCCGTATCATGGCATCAGCAATCAAGACTATGCCTACTTCGGTTACATGGGCATGGGCGACGCGATCGAGTCAATCAAGGCGATCGACGACTATACGGTCGAGTTCAAGCTGAGCGCCCCGAACGCCACCTTCCTGGCCAACCTGGCGATGGATTTCGCCTCCATCCACTCCGCTGAGTATGCGGACAACATGATGGAAGCCGGCACCCCAGAGAAAGTGGACCAGACACCCATCGGCACCGGCCCCTTCATCCTGTCCCAGTACCGCAAGGACTCTGCGATTCGTTATGAAGCACACAATGCTTACTGGGAAGGCAAAGCCGACATCGACCGTCTGGTGTTCGCCATCACCCCGGATGCCAGCGTTCGCTACGCCAAGCTGCGTGCTGGCGAGTGTCATCACATGGTGTATCCGAACCCGGCCGATGTGGCGCAAATGCAGGACGACCCGAACATCAATGTGCTGTCCCAGCCGGGTCTGAACGTGGGCTATCTGGCGTTTAACACCAACAAAGAGCCATTCAATAATGAACTGGTTCGCCAGGCGTTGAACATTGCCACCAACAAAGAAGCCATTATGGAAGCCGTGTATCGCGGTGCCGGTCAAGTTGCGAAAAACCCGATCCCGCCGACCATGTGGTCCTACAACGAAGACGTGGTCGATTATGACTACGATCCGGAATACGCCAAAGAGCTGTTGGCGGAAGCCGGTTATGAAGACGGCTTCGAAACCAACATCTGGGCGATGCCGGTTCAACGTCCCTACAACCCGAATGCACGCCGCATGGCAGAACTCATTCAGGCTGACTGGGCGAAAGTCGGTGTCGACGCCGAGATCGTTTCCTATGAGTGGGGCGAGTACCTTGAGCGCACGCAAAATGGCGAGCATGAGACCATGATGCTGGGTTGGACCGGTGACAACGGTGATCCGGACAACTTCCTCAACACTCTGCTGAGCTGTCAGGCGGCCGACACCGGTGGTAACCGTGCATTCTGGTGTAATGAAGAGTTCGATACTCTGGTGAACCAGGCTCTGCGCACGCCGGTCGTAGAAGAACGCACCGCTCTGTACGAGGAAGCCCAGGTGGTCTTCAAGGCCGCTGCGCCCTGGATCACCATCGCGCATTCCGTTGTGTACGAGCCGGTTCGTCCGGAAGTGAAAGGCTACAAGATGAGCCCCTTCGGTGTGCACACTTTCTATGGTGTCAGCCTCGAAGATTAAGACCGTCCTGTCTTAACAGTGACGTTCCTCCCAGGGCGGCAGGTTACCTGCCGCCCTTTCTCGTTTCAGGTCATCCAGGCTGTAAAACTGTCAGGCTAACTTTCCGTTTCCGCCTGCCAGAATGCCTAGCGGATGTTGAAAAGCTGTTAAGAAGTTAAGGGTATCGGGCCCCATCCAAGCCTTGAGTTCATTCCGGGAACGGCTATGCCGTTTCGGGTTGGAGAAATAGTTTCATGTTCAATTTCATTTTACGCCGCCTGGGCATGGTGATACCTACCTTCATCGGGGTTTCCCTGTTCGCCTTCGCGCTGATTCATCTGATTCCCGGCGACCCGGTCACCATTATGGGTGGCGAGCGCGGGATGACCGCAGGCGAACGCGCCGAGCTGGAAGCCATGCTGGGGCTGGACCGGCCAATCTGGCAACAATATTTCGTTTACATTGGCAATGTTCTTCAGGGCGACCTGGGCACTTCCTATGTCACCCGTCAGCCGGTCATGTCGGAATTCATGTCGCTTTTTCCGGCCACCATTGAGCTGACATTCTGTGCCGCCGTATTCGCGGTAGTGGTCGGTTTGACCCTCGGCATACTCGCCGCGATCAAACGAGGGGGTCTGCTGGATCACACCGTGATGACCATTTCCCTCACCGGCTATTCCATGCCCATCTTCTGGTGGGGTCTGCTGCTGATCCTGCTGTTCTCCGTCAACTTGGGGTGGACACCGGTATCAGGCCGGATAGACCTGGTTTACTGGGTCGACGAAGTCACCGGTTTTATGTTGATCGACACGTTGTTGTCCGATGAAGAGGGGGCTTTCCTGTCGGCCGTTCAGCATCTCATTCTGCCTTCCATTGTGCTGGGGACCATCCCCATGGCGGTGATTGCCCGCATGACGCGTTCCTCCATGCTGGAAGTGCTTGGAGAAGACTACATTCGCACCGCGCGGGCCAAGGGCTTGTCCAAACGCAAGATCATCGTCAAGCATGCGCTGCGCAACGCACTCATTCCTGTGATTACCGTGATGGGGTTGCAGGTGGGCCTGTTACTGGGCGGCGCCATTTTGACGGAAACGATTTTTGCCTGGCCGGGCGTCGGGAAATGGTTGATCGAGTCGATCGGTCGGCGGGATTACCCTGTTGTTCAGGGGGGATTGCTGCTGATTGCGACCATCATCATCCTGGTCAATCTGCTGGTCGATTTGATGTACGGCGTGGTTAACCCGCGCGTGCGGCACAGTAAATAAGGAGCCGGACATGACACAACAAACCACTACACCCGTCGCGGCTGCCAAACCCCTGTCACCTTTCGGGGAATTCTGGTTCTATTTCACGCAGAATAAAGGCGCCCTGATCGGCCTTTGTTTCATTGCATTCATCGTATTCGTTGCGGTCTTCGCCGACTTTATCGCCCCTCATCATCCTCATGAACAATTCAGGGATGCGATTCTGGTCCCTCCCGTCTGGGCTGACGGAGGCATGAGTCAATTCTGGCTCGGCACCGACGGAGTCGGCCGGGATATCCTGTCACGTTTGATTCATGGCGCTCGCCTGTCATTGCTGATCGGACTCGTCATCGTGATCCTGTCCTTGATCATGGGAATTTGCCTGGGCTTGATCGCCGGGTTCAGCGGCGGCTTTATCGACGTGGCCATCATGCGCTTCGCCGACATTCTGCTGTCGATACCGGCCCTGCTGCTGGCAATCGCCATTGTCGCCATTCTCGGCCCCAGCATTGTCAATTCGGGGTTGGCGCTGTCTTTCGTTTATCTGCCTCATTATGTCCGGTTAACCCGGGCTTCGGTGCTCACCGAAATCAACAAGGACTATGTAGTCTCCTCCCGCGTGGCGGGGGCAGGTTCCATGCGCCTGATGTTCATCACCATTTTACCGAACTGTCTGGCGCCCTTGATTGTTCAGGCAACACTCGGTTTCTCCAATGCCATTCTCGATATGGCCGCGCTTGGCTTTTTGGGTTTGGGCGCGCAACCTCCGCTGCCGGAATGGGGTTCCATGCTGGCTACGGCACGGGAATTCATCCAGAGCGCCTGGTGGGTGGTGACCTTCCCCGGATTGGTGATTCTGCTGACCGTACTGGCCTTCAACCTGATGGGTGACGGCTTGCGCGATGCACTCGACCCGAAACTGAAGCAGTAGGAGACCGACATGTCTGACAAGAAATTGTTGTCCGTGAACAACCTGTCGGTCGCTTTTGGCACCGGCGAAAGGCCTTTTAAAGCGGTCGACCGCATCAACTACGATGTGGAGGCGGGTGAAGTACTCGGTATTGTCGGGGAATCCGGTTCAGGCAAGAGTGTATCGTCTCTGGCTCTGATGGGTTTGATCGACTTCCCGGGGAAAGTCACCGCCGACGCCCTGACTTTTGAAGACACCAATCTGTTAAAGCTCAGTGAAAAAGCACGTCGACGCATCACCGGCGATGAGATCTCGATGATCTTCCAGGACCCGATGACCTCCCTTAACCCAAGCTTCACCGTGGGCAACCAGATCATGGAAGCCATCGAAGTACATCAGGGCGGCAGTAAAAAAGAACGCAAGGCAAAAGCCATCGACCTGTTACGGCAAGTGGGCATTCCCGCTCCCGAAAGCCGGATTGATAACTACCCACACCAACTTTCGGGTGGGATGAGTCAGCGCGTGATGATCGCCATGGCGATTGCCTGCGACCCCAAGTTGTTGATCGCCGACGAGCCGACGACGGCATTGGATGTCACCATTCAGGCGCAGATCATCGAGTTGCTGCTCAAGCTGCAACGCGAAAAAAATATGGGGCTTATTCTCATCACTCACGATCTGGCACTGGTGGCGGAAGCGGCGGACCGGGTCGTGGTGATGTACGCCGGGCAGATTGTCGAGACCGGCCCCGCCAGCGAGATATTCAAAGCCCCGCGCCACCCTTACACCCAGGCATTGATGAACTCCCTGCCGGAATCTGCTGAGGGCAGCGAACGGCTGAAGGCATTGCCCGGAGTGGTTCCCGGTGCGTTGGACCGCCCCAGCGGTTGCCTGTTGAACCCTCGCTGCCCCTACGCGACAGACCGTTGCCGCGTCGAGGAACCGGGATATTTTGGGCCAGAAGGCCGCCAGTCGAAATGTTTTTACCCTCTGGACGACAACGGGAGACCCACTCATGAGTGATGCCAAACAACCTCAGCCCATCATGAGCGGAGTCGGGTTGAAACAACACTATGGCGTCAGCCAGGGCTTCATGAAACCCAAGGGAACGGTAAAAGCGCTGGACGGCGTGGATTTCTCCGTTGAGGCGGGGAGAACACTGGCCGTCGTCGGTGAATCCGGTTGCGGTAAATCCACACTGGCCCGATTGCTGACGATGATCGAGCGCCCCACCGCTGGTGAGCTGAATTTCGACGGCAAGAACCTGCTGGCCCTGGATAAAGAATCCGCCAAGGAACTGCGCCAACGCATCCAGATTATTTTCCAGAACCCCTACGGTTCACTGAACCCGCGCAAAAAAGTGGGGACCATTCTGGAAGAGCCGCTGGTCATCAATACCAAACTCTCCAAACAGGAGCGCAAAGAGAAAGCCATTTCGCTGCTGCAGAAAGTGGGTTTGAAACCAGAGCATTATGATCGGTACCCGCACATGTTTTCGGGCGGCCAACGGCAACGCATCGCCATCGCGCGCGGCCTGATGATGAACCCGAAAGTGGTGGTCGCGGATGAACCGGTATCGGCGTTGGATGTGTCGGTGCAGGCGCAAGTACTGAACCTGATGATGGACCTGCAGGACGAACTGGGTCTGGCCTATGTGTTCATCTCCCATGACCTCTCCGTAGTGGAACACATCGCGGACAAGGTAATGGTGATGTACCTGGGCAAGGTCGTGGAATATGGCTCGACAGAGCAAATATTTACATCACCCCAGCACCCTTACACGCGGGCACTGTTGTCTTCCACCCCCAGGATCGCCCCGGAGCATCGGATAGAGAAAATCCGCCTGGCGGGAGAGCTGCCCTCCCCATTGAATCCACCCAGCGGCTGCGCTTTCCACGGCCGCTGCGAATTCGCCAACGACCGTTGCCGAAAAGAAACACCACAGTTGATCGCCCGTGAAGGTGTGGCTTCGGTGGCTTGTTTCGGAGTGGATGAAGGACGCTTGCCTTATATCTCGGCCCGGGTGGGATAATCGCGTAGGATAGGGCCTCCCCTGCTTCGGTTCGAGGAGCAGGGGAGATCCTAGGTTTCGACTACGGCCCGACTCAGGTTAACCAATGCAACTTCCTTATTTTCTCGGCTGCCCTCAATGGCAACATCCCTCTTGGAACACCCTTTTGCCACCGGGCCGGGCGCCGCTTGAGCGTTACAGCCAGGTGTTCAACAGCATTGAAGGCAACACTACTTTTTATGCCACACCCAGCCAGGAACAATGTCGCCAGTGGCGCTCTCAAGTGGGTGACGACTTTCGTTTCGTCTTCAAGTTTCCGCGGGAAATCAGCCATGACCAGATGCTCGCAGCGCCCCACGCCCAGGTGACCGCTTTTCTGGAAATACTCTCTCCCCTTCAGGACGTACTCGGGCCTTTTTTGTTACAGCTGCCAGCGTCATTCGGGCCGGAGCACCTGGATAACCTCTGGCGTTTTATCGATGCCCTGCCCGAGCCCTTAACCTGCACGGTGGAGGTGCGCCACAGTGCGTTCTTCAGCAAAGGCAACGCTGAAAAAACACTGAACCGTGGATTGAGAGAGCGTCGCATCGCCAGAGCCTGTTTCGATACTCGGGCTCTGTTTTCCGCGACACCGGACACCGAATCCATCCAGGACGCTCAACGCAAGAAACCGAGGGTACCCGTGCACTTGCTTCCGGTGGAGGCCCCGGCTGTCATTCGCTATATCGGGCATCCGGATCTTGAAGCCAATCGCCCCTATTTAGCCCCCTGGGTGGAACGGGTATGCACCTGGATCGACGAAGGCTGGCGCCCATACATCTTCATGCACATGGCGGATAAAGAGGATGCCATTCATCTGGCCGCGCTGTGGCATGAGATGCTGCGGGATCAACTGCCTGAGATCGAAGCGTTGCCTCTTGAGAATGATCGTTCACAAATGGGGCTGTTCTAAGCGGGCTCAACAAGCACCCAAGGAACAGGCCTGCTCCCTCGCCTCCCTCGCTCCGGCGGTATCTCCCTGACCGGACCGGGCTTGAGCCGTTACCTGCCAAAGCCGGGCCTCGGTCCCGGCGTCGTATCCAACCAGCGACAGCCCTTTCGAAGCCACCTGCTCGGCCTCGGCGAAACGGCTCTGCCCCAACCGTACCTCGGCAATTTGCAGGTATAGCTCGGGAGAGGAAGAGTCGATTCGCAGCGCGCGTTCCAATAACGCCGCCGCATTGGCCCACTCGCCACCGGCCTGTTGGGCCAATGCTTCCTGCCGGAGCTCGCGGACAACATCCTCCCGGGTTTTAGGCTCGGGCTGGGCGTTGGGTACTGTTACTGTTTCCGGTTCGCCGGTAGCGGCGTCCGGGAGGAAGGGGTCTGAAGGCTGGGAAACACAGCCGGTCACACCCAGGAGCAATGCGACGACAAGCCAGCCGCGCTGGGTTAATTGAACAACCGTTGCCACCAGGAACCCTCCTTCTTATCCGAATCCGACGAGAGATTTTCGTTACACCGTGAAGGATCTCTGGGGGCCGTACCCTTGATGAAGGGTACCGGTCGGGCGCCGTCACATCGATCCGATACCAAGGCACCATAGCCATTGACCGGATGCCATTCCACGTTGGCAGGCTGACCACGACGCTCCTGCATTGGGTGAAGCGTTTGCATGATATCGGCCCAAAGCGGTAGCGCGCCGGATGACCCGGTCAGCGGCGTGGGTTCGTTGCCATCGCGGCCGACCCAAACCACGGCCTGGCGGTCACCACTGTAACCGGCAAACCAGGCATCACGGTTGTCATCTGTTGTACCGGTTTTGCCAGCCATCCACCACTCCTGCGGAAGGCGCCATTGGAGGCTGCTGGCGGTACCGTTACGGGTTACGTCATGCAGCGCTTCCTGCAGCAGATAGATCTGTTCAGGCCGGAAACGGTTTTCCACTTTGAGGTCATAACGCTGCAGTACACCCTGCTCCGGGTGGACGACCGCACGAATGGCATTCAGGGGTGTGTAAAAACCGTTACCCGCTATGGTTTGGAAATACTGTGCCACCTGCATCGGAGACAGACCATGAGCACCCAACATGACAGAAGGCACCGCCGGCGGGCGTTCTTCCACACCGAGACGATCAATCACGTCGAAGACTTCAGCCAACCCAACGGTCATGCCCAAGCGGGCCGTTGCCTGGTTGTAGCTGTGCGACAAGGCATCAATCAGCAGCGGCTCACCGTGACTGGTTTTATCGTAATTCCTCGGTTGCCAAAGCTTGCCGTCTTCCGCAGAGACCGTTACCTCGGCATCACTGATGGGGGTGGCAAGCGTGTATCCCGCCTCCAGCGCCGCCAGATACACGGCGGGCTTCATCAGGGAACCCACCGGGCGTCGGGAATCCAGGGCGCGGTTGAACCCCGCAAGTTCAGGCTGGCGACCACCCATCAGGGCGAGCACATCACCGGTCGAAGGCCGGGTAACGACGACGGCCGTTTCCAGGGAGCCATTTTCTATCCCGTGCTGGCGCTCTACTTCCGCGAGCTTGTCAGGAATCCGCTGTTCCAAACTGTTCTGTGCCAGGGGGTTGAGCGTAGTGAAAATGGTCAGACCTTCGGCAAGCAGATCTTCTTTGCGGTAGCCTTCCGACAGCTGCCGGCGCACCAAATCCATAAAGGCCGGATAACTCGCCTGGCCTGGGACTTCGCTGACATCCAGTGGCTGACGTACGGCATGGTTATAGTCTTCCTGGGAAATCACACCCGCATCGCGCCACACACCCAACACGACATTGCGACGCTCTGTCGCACGTTCTGGATTACGGCGTGGATTGTAATAAGAAGGCCCCTTGACCAGTCCCACCAACATGGCCTGCTGATGTAAATCCAAGGATGGCAGCGGTGCGCCAAAGAAGAACTGGGCGCCCAACCCAAACCCATTGATGGACCGCCGCCCCTGTTGGCCGATGTACACCTCGTTCAAATAGGTTTCAAGAATAGCTTCTTTGTCGTAATGGGCTTCCAACAGCAGCGCCATGAGTGCTTCGTTGGCCTTGCGCCAGAGCGTCTGCTCGGGCGACAGGTAAAGGTTCTTCACCAATTGCTGGGTCAGAGTGCTGCCACCCTGGGCAATGGAACCCGAGCTGATATTGGCCCAAAGCGCTCGGGCAATCCCCAGCAGGGAAATGCCATGATGGTCGAGAAACCGCCGGTCTTCGACGGCGATCAGACCGGCCACCAGTGTGGGCGGCACGGTTTCCAGCGGCACCAGTATCCGGTCTTCGCTGATCCCGGGGTAAATCTGGCCGATAAACAATGGGTCCAATCGGGCCAGTAATACCGCTTCCCCGCCCGCTTCGCTGACACGGTTCAGGCTGCCCTGACTGAAATCCAACAACAGGCGTCTGGCGGGTTCGGCCCCGTCCCAAAATTCAAATCCCCGGGTATAGACCTCAAGGGTTTGCCCGGTACGTCGATACCGCCCCGGCTGGGTAACCTGGCTGCTGGTTCGATAGCCCAGCGCATCGAGCAATTGCTCTACCTGATCGGCACTGACGGGGGCTCCGGCGTAAAGATCCTGAGCTTCACTATATACCCGTGCGGGAATAGTGAAGCGCTGACCATCGAACCCCTCGCGAACGACGGCGTTCAAATAAAACATCCAGGCGGTCAATACCGCCAGCCCGAGCAGGCTGAACTGGAATAAACGCCACCGAACCTGTCGCCAACGGCTGCGCCGGGTGCTGTGTGAACGTTTCGAGGAGGAACGACGCCCCTTGGAGGTGGCGGTACGACTCGCCAGGCGTTTTCGACTGCTTTTTTTGGGGGATTGGGCTTTCGTCATGGCACGGGATTATAGGGTCGGGGATAGGTGTTTGTCTTTTGTCATCTTTAATGGATTTGTTGCCATACCGCACTCGCGGTTGACGGAAAGAGGCGGAAGCGGCGTCCATATGCCTATACTCAAAGCTAGGCGAATGGTGCGATTTAAAATTTGACCTTCTGGTCAAAATAAATACACTGCGCTGCCTTCTCCGCTAGGAGCATACTCCGCCAATGAGCCATCTTGATGTCTATGCCGTGGGCCAGGCCCTGGTTGATGAAGAATACCTCGTCAGCGACTCCTTTCTGTCGTCACTGGGTGTGGCCAAAGGCCATCGCACCCTGATCGACTTCAATCGATCCCGCACCCTGCGCAAGGCGGCTGTCGCCGAAGGTCAGTTGCTTAAGCGCATGAACGGGGGCAGCGGTGCCAACTCCATTACCGCCGCCGCTCAATTAGGGGCCCGCTGCCATTTCTCCTGCCGCTTGGGTGACGACACCGAAGGCGACTTCTATATCCAGCAATTGGTCGATTCCGGCGTAAAAACGGATGGTAAAAGCCGCGTTCCCGATGGCCATACCGGTGTCTGCCTGGTAATGGTGACACACGACGCCGAGCGCACCATGAACACCTACATCGGCATCACCGACGATATCGGTCTTGATGACGTTAATTTCGACGCACTGGATTCCGCCCAGTGGCTCTATCTGGAAGGCCACCTGTCGATTTCAAAACTGGGACACGAGGCCGCCCTGGCCTGCCGGGATAGAGCCCGCCGCAAAGGCCGCAAAATCGCGGTGAACTTCTGTGATCCGGCTGTGGCCCGCCTGTGCCGGGACGAGCTGGAGGAGTTACTGAGCGACCCTTGTGATCTCTTGTTCTGCAACGAAGAGGAAGCTCAGATCTGGACTCACCACAAGGATCTGGAAGAAGCCATGAACGAGCTGGACCGTCTGGCCCATACCTGGGTATTGACCCGTGGCGAAGCCGGGGCCATCGCCTACGACGGCCACAGCCGCTTCGAGATACCCGCGCACAAGGTCAAAGCCATCAACACCACAGGGGCGGGCGACACCTTCGCCGGGGCTTTTCTGTATGGTCTGACGCAGGGTTGCAGCTACAGCACTTCAGGCGCCCTGGCCAGCCTGGCTTCGGCCGTCAAGGTGCAACACGCGGGTGCCCGGCTGGATAAAGGCCAGCTACTGGACGTACGCCAACGCATACTGGGCTATTAAACACCCAAACTGCTGAGCCGATCACACCCTCGTATTTCACTTTCAACCAACGCCGGGGTTACACTACCCCACTATTCTGTATTGGGCTGTTGAAAGGGCCTCTTATGACGAAACGGATTCTACTGGTATTGGCTGCCCTGCTGATTGGTCAGGCACTGGCGGCAGGCAAAATCTACACCTGGACGGATGAGGACGGCGTGGTCCATTACGGGGACCGACCACCCAGAGACGCCAACGCCGAGGAAGTGAGCATTCAAGGCAAGAAGGCCGAGCCGGTACAGGTCGACAAAGCCCAATTGTCCGGAACCTGGTTCGGACGGAACGCCGAAGGTGGCGAAGTGCGGATGACACTTCAGGAAAACGGCGCCATACGTTATACGCAGACTTTTCCGAATAATTCGATTTACCACTACCAGGGCATTTGGACGCTGGAAGACCGCAGCATGAGTGTCATCACCGAATTCATCGAAGAAGGCGGTGGCGCTTCCGGGCTGAAACGATCAGTTGAGCCGGTTCAGCTCACTTACACCTTCACCAACTTCGCGCCGGACCAGATGACCGTTCTGACCAATGGCCAAAGCTTCACGCTGAATAAAACGCAGTAGGTTGCCGCGAATCGCTCAACGGGAGATGGAAGATGCTCACCGGCCTTCCTCTCCCGCCTTCAGAACAGGCTTAGCTGTTCGTCAATTAATTCCTTAAACGACGTTCCCAGGAAGTGAAGAATGCCATCGGCGATGGGCTCCAGCTGTTTGTCCAGATAATGCTGGTAGTCCAGCGGTGAGCGGACGAAGGGTTCTGGCTCCACACCATTGATGGTCATGCGATAACTGATATGACGACCGTTCCAGGTGGGCTGTTCGGCTTTACGCTTCAACGCGGCCTGCACATGGGGTGGTTTTTGTTTTTCGTAGGAGGACAGCGGCCGTCGCAGCCGTCTTCGGTACGTCAGCCGGTGATCGCGATGCCCCGCTTTCAACGCCTCCACTTCTTCGCGGATGTAGCGTCGGTAGTCCGCACCGTCGAACACACGCTGGTACAGCCCCTGCTGGAACTGCTTCGCCAAGGGTGTCCAATCCGACCGGACGGCTTCCAGCCCCTTGAACACCAGTTTCGTCTGATCCCCTTCTCCCACCAGGCCCGCATAGCGCTTTTTTGAACCGGTTTCCAGGCCGCGGATGGTGGGCATCAGGAAGCGTCGATAATGGGTTTCAAATTCCATTTCGAGATGGCTATCGAGTTGAAAGTCCGCACGAATCTTTTCCCGCCACCACTGCGTCAATCGATCCGCCAGCTGAGCACCCAATTCCGGTGGATTAGGGTGCCGGTCCGCCCAGACGAAGACCGAATCGGTATCGCCATAAATGACGGTATACCCCTGGCGCTCGATGAACTCACGGCTTTGGTTCAGAATCCAATGCCCCCGCCGGGTGATGGAGCTGGCCAGCCGGGGATCGAAGAACCGGCATAGATTACTGCCCAACACACCATAGAAGGAGTTCATCAGAATTTTGATTGACTGCGACAAAGGGGCGTTTTTCTCGCGCTTGGCTTCATCCCTGGCCGCCCAAAGCCGGTCGATGATGCCGGGCAGGATGTGATCCTCGCGATGGAAGCGGGCGTCCAGGAACCCGGGGACGGTTTCCTGTTCCGGGCTTTCCAACCCCCGGTGCAAGCCCAACGGATCGATCAAAAAGGTGCGGATAATGCTGGGGTACAGACTTTTGAAATCGAGCACCAGCACGTTGTCGTACAGACCCGGCTTACTGTCCATCACGAACCCACCGGGGCTGTGCTCGGTAAGTGACTGCTCACCGACCGAGGGGGCGATTCGACCGGCCCGATGCAAACGCGGCAGATACACATAGCTGAACGACGCGGCCGAGGCCCCGACCCGGTCCAGTGTCAGGCCGGTCAAATGCGCCCGCTCCACCAGAAAGTGCCATAACTTGGCCTCCCGGAAGATATCGATCACCAGTTGCGCGTCTTCGCGGTTGTAGGTGTACAACGCCAGGGGTTCTTTCCGGTAGAGCCGCTCGATTTCGCCGACACGGTCGTCGCTGTCCTCAATCGCCTTACCCCGCCCGAGGATGGTTTGGGAGACAAACTCCAGCGAATAACTTTCCAGATACCAAGCCGCCGAGCGCAGGGTGCCGGGGCCATCCACCGCCTGGCGACCTTCAATCTCGATGCGGGAATTGCCGCCCTGACGGCTGTGCCAGCGGGCCGCCGAGCCATCCCGCCCCAAGGTAAACGGTAGATTCTGACGGTCACAATGCTGCTGCAACACAAACAGGTCGAAATCGACCACGGCCCAACCCACGATCACGTCGGGATCGTAAGCCTGCAGCCAGCTCAGAAAAGCCTCCAGACAGGCGCGCTCCGAAGGCACCCAGTGCAGGTCATCCGGAGCGTCGATGGGTCTTTGTTGCCCCCTGTCCACGACCCAAACCGCGCTGGATTCAGGCGTAACGGCGGCAATACTGTATAAATCGGGGCATTCGCCCGGTACAAACCAGGCGGTTTCGATATCCAACGACAGGATTCTCAACTCCGGTTCCACCGTGGCAGGCCGTACCCGGCCTTGTCGACGCTGTAAACCGGCTGTCACCATGCGTTCCATTAGATAACGTTCACTGGGAATGACATCGTCTTCCCAGACCCTAAGCTGTTGGTCCCGCCCGCGTCGCACCCACTGGCGCTGATCGGTAAAGCGCAGGCTGTATACCGGCACCACTGGTTCCCCTTCCAGGGACTTAAGCCCTGAGTCTCCCACCCGCACCGTCAGCTTCATTCCGGCCCAGACACGACCCCAGGCTTCCCGTTCACGTTCGGGTATGAAACAGACCGATTCCTGACCGGGGATGGTCCAGCAGGACGCACGTGCCTGCGTTTTCAGCCAATAGCGCAGCGTCAAACCCTGGTCGGTTTCGGACCAGTGTCGACTGAGTACAAAAGCGGGCTCTGTTTGGCTGTTCTGTAACATGGCTGTTGCTATACTGCTGTGGTCGAAGTCGGAGAATTCTATATGCTTTTACTGGGAGAACGATCAGAAACGACGGAGCAGTTATCGGAGCGTCTTCGGATACTGTCGGACAAGCTGTTCGAATCCCTGCCGGAAGGGCAACGCATCACGCTGGAAACCATGCCGGATATCTATGCGCTCCACTCGACGGAGAATCTGTTCATTATCCGTTCGGGCACACTTCAAGCCTATCTGGATGAACGTCTCTGCCTGTATTACGAGCCGGGCGATGTGATCGGTCTGAATGAATGCTACCAGCTTCCGTCCCTGCGCGTCGCCTGCGATGAGGGCGTCATTGTCGAACAACACGCCGCTGACGACTTGTTGCGCTACACTCACGAAACCAAAGAACGCCAGGCGATCTGGACCAGCTACCTGATGACACAGATCTCGTTGTTCCAGAACGCTTTTGCCCGCCACCAGCGCGAGGAAGACCAAAGTCCTCAAACCGGCTTCCTGAACTTTGCCCCGGGCGAGACAATTCTAAGCGAGGGCGACCCGGCCCATGAGGTGTTCACCATTCTGAACGGCCGGGCGGATGTGTATGTCGCCGGTGCCAAAGTCGGCGAAGTCCTGCAGGACGAAATTTTCGGTGCCATGGCCGTCTTCACCGGTGAGCCACGCTCCGCCACAGTCATCGCCGCCGACCCCTGCACCGTGCTCGCCGTCCCCAAGGACGAGTTCGTCACCCTCATCAAATCCCACCCTCAAACCACCATGACCCTTATCGAGAACATGGCACGGAATATTCAATCGTTGAATGCTCGGCTTACTGAGGAGTAATCTGAGGTTAAACCCGTGGCGGGTGTCGGGTGGGTTAAATACGGGCCGCCCTAAAAAAATACAATTAGGGGCGCGGACCCCAACCAAAACGTAAGACAAAACGAAATAAAACACCCCACCCCC
>CBFGUW010000012.1:0-124130 GCA_965652395.1 uncultured Saccharospirillum sp.
GAAGCCTACAGAAAGTAGCTTAACTGGGTTGGTAATATCTGCTTGACCACGTCAGAGTGCTGCCAATAGAACTTGGTCAATCGTGCCAACACCAACTGGCGCTAACAAAGCTTTTTTCCGACTATCTGCTAGCCATTCACTACAGTGTATAGAGGCAGTTTCGTCTTCTTTATCGTAGGCGGCATCTATTTTCGAAGCACCCAAGCGAGCTTGACGAAACTCCGCATTCATGTCTCGGGCGCCATGGGCCAGAACAATACTGGTGGGTTTTCCGTCTTCCTGTCGAAGCATTTTCCTGTAGTGTTGAGCCACCCGCGAAAACATGGCGTTCGATGTCGCCATGGTCGGAAGCCCTATGTAGAACCCATCTGCGGCCCCGGCTTCCATAAGCCTATGAACCAAAGTAATGGCGGCTTCGGTCTTTCCAGACCCCGTCAGGTCTTCAAGGATAAACAACTGAGGATGGTTTCCCACCGGGATCTCCGCTGCCAGAGCTTGCAAGGGTGATGGTGGGAAAGAGAACGCCGAATGAAAACTTTGAAAATGGGTAACCTGCGTCTGCAAGAAAACTTCTGTTTCCGCTACGGCTCTATGCGCCGCTGGCAAAGCCTTATTTTGCCAATACTCTTCAATAGGATAGTATTCAGCGTGATAGTGAAAAATCTCTCGGTTCGACCCCACCCAATCGCAATAGGTTGATACACCTGCGATCAACCAACTGATTTGTCTCAAGTCTCGTTCGGCGGCGTCACGCTTAAAATAAGACCAGGGTAATTCACATCCTATCAGTGCCATCGCATCTTCGACCCATTGCTGGGCGGCAGATATATCTTGTTCGGTCAGATGTGTCGAACGTAGTTTGGTCCTCCCTTTCTTGACGGGCCTGCCATGGTGCCCCCAAAAGAGACTCAGATAATAACGCAATACTTTTTTTGGCGTTCTCGCTTCCCTGCCTTCGCCCCAGTCTATTGGCAAGGAGAGGGCCTGCCAAACATCGACACCCAATTGGTCGTGGCGAGCATTTTTACCGTCATAACCAACATCAGGCGCCAGATACATTAGCGACAAGCCACGATCTTTGAACAGATACTGGAAGGTAGCCGTCATTTTGCCCAGATCATGCAGCAACAGGCCAAATACCATTAAAGCCTGAGTGTGCTCAGGGGACAGCTCAAGAAAATCTGACAAATCGGACAACAATTGAGGCTTGGCCTTCAACACCGCCATACCAACAGCGGCCACATCCATTAAGTGGTAGGGCAACAGGTGGTATGGCGGATGCTCGTCTTCAGCTTGGGCTTTACCCAGATATAGAAAATAATCCCGCATGGTAATGAGTCCTTTTTAAAGGCAGCGCCTGACAGCTCAGACCAACCTAACACAAATAAAGCTCGGAATGGGAGGCTTTCAAGAATTCCCCAATAAATATTAGCGTTTTCTGTTTTATTAACCTTCCATTTTTATCCAACTTACTTCTCCACCTAACGCCGACGTTCGAAGCAGCCACGAAGAGAAATCAGTATTACCAATCGTAATAGAAAATTGTGATAGACCTCCAAAAATCATTATCTCCCTAAAACCTCCCACAAAATCATGCTGCAATACCGTACTTAATCTGGTATCTATCCACCTCGGCGATGAGGATGTACGCCAAGGAATCCACCCCAACAACTGAACCTGACACAAGGGAACCCAATGAGTACCCAAAGGGATATTTCGCAATTGCCCGGAGAGGCCAAGGACTTTCTGCGCCGCCAAGGTATTTCGCTTAACCCGCTCGTCTGGTATGCCAGCTACCAACTACCGGACGATGCCAAGAACTTCCGCCCCGAGCAAACCCGCCAGCGCTTTTATTTATTGAAAGGCAACAACGGTTACCAATACCTCACTCGTCATGAGCACGGCCAGCGTGGAACCGTTTACGAGATCCGGGTAAGCGAAGGCATTGGCGGCCCCAAACCCGCCGCCCCTTTGGTCGAGTTGGTGCGTGGCAAGGTGGAGTCGATAGCGGACGATCCGTTACCACCCGGCATTCCCGGAGTGGATACCGAGGTCCGCCCGGAATTCTTCGCGCAATTGCGTTTCACCTATCCAAATGGCACGGGTGTGGTCGCGCCTTTTACCATCACAACGGATAAACAAACCCTTCGGGGAAGCCTCGTTCAGGGCGAAACGAATAAGCGAGCCCTGTCCGGCCCCGGTCAGGTTAGTTACGAAGTCGGTCGACCCGTGTCGGCCGAAGACTGGCAAGCCGAACTGGATTTGTTAAAACAACACTGTCTCTCCTTGGCCGATCAACGGGACGATACCAGCGACATTCAAGCCATTCCTTCCCGGCTACAGCCACTGCACCTCATTAACACCCGAATACTGCAACCGGGCGACCCTACGGCCATGCCCACTGAACTGTTCAGTGCGGGCTATCCCTTAGCCAAACTGTTCGATGCCGCCGCCCAGTGCTGGCAACAAGGCCATCATCGACCGGATCACTTCGGGGATGCCCTGACGAAAAAGCGTCTCGACCTGAATGAACACCTCGCAATGAGCCTGGGGCTGAGTCGCAACGGGCTACACCCGGCCGATGCGTTACTGGATCTGATTTATTGCCTGAGTGATACAACGGTGATGGAGCCCTTGGTGTCTCTTGCCACCGAGTGGGACTACTCCGATGCCCAAGGCTGGGCGCTGGAAGCCGCCTTGGTTGCTTTGCTCAGTCATACAGGTCGCCCGGCTCCGGCGTCTCGGGAGGGTAACCAATCCCCTTATTACGATACCTTGGCCGCCATCGGCCAGTCCCTCCACCGCTTGGCGGAGTGTATGCGCCAGCAAGCCAAGGTGCTTCATAAAAGTGCGCCGCACTCTCGTCTGGTCACCGCCACCCTCCAAGTACCGGAATTAAGCGCCCACTGGCCCAGCGTGCCCGAACCCAACTGGGTGGAACTGAGTTACGACGATACCCAGCAACCCTTTCCAGCCAATACCCAACTCGCCTATTGGCTCTATGACCAAAACGATGAGCTGTTGTACGAAGGCGAGGACTTGTTGCCGAACACCCCCAAACGCTTTCTGCTACCGGATGATGTCGAGGAAGTCAGCTATCGGTTTGCTTACGTGCCGAAACGATTGGGCGTACCAGAATCACAGGCCAACTTCGATAGCCTGTTTCAGACCTTCGGCCAACCCATCGTCCACCTCTACGATGTCGGCCCCATCGTTGATTGGCAACCGGGTCTGGCCTATCCCTCACGAACGAACACCGGCAACGTCTCCACCCTTCGCCCTTATCAGGTCGACCTGCTGCAGCGTGCCCTGGCCCAGATCAATCTGCCGGAAGACGAAGCCGGTCATCCGCTGCCCAACACCTATGTGCTGTTAGCCAGTGCCGAAAGCACAAACAGCGACATCAAGGCTGAAATCGAGAAACAGCTGGGTAGCGGGCTCACCGACGAAGATTGGCAACTAGTCGAACAACAGCTCAGCCCATTGAACGAATCCGAACCCAAAATCCTGGATCTCACCTGGCTCTATGCCGATCTTTTATTCAGGGCCGCCGCCGAGCGCTACGACGACCCGGAGGTCCAGCGATGCATCCAAGGCATCGAAAACCTGGAAGAACTGAAAGAAACAATCCCGCGAGACCCTTGGTGGCTGAGGTTTAACCTGCTCCCCACCCAGGAAAAAGCCGTCACCGCCTTTCTGGAAAAGACCAAGCGCGACCTCGAAAACCGACTGGATGACCTCTATGAGGAACAGAAGGCCGCCAATCTCATTCCTTACCGCCATGTAAACCGGGAACTCTTGGAATGGGTCGATGAAGCCCTATTCACTGTCTCCACCTTTTTTGTGCCCATTGAAGGCTGGGTGATCGCCTCCGGTCAGGCCTTTCTATCGCTGATGCGCACCAAATACTTCATTGGTGGGGCCGCCTTGGGCTTGGGGGCTTATTCAGGGGATGCCCAGGCTGGGCGCTTCACAGCCCCGGAACTCACCGTTGCCAAAGGCGCCATCCGTGCCACCGCCGCCAAAACGCTTCTGGACGACGCCGTCAAATACGGTCTGCGGTTCAAGGCCGTGAACGCCCCAACTCACCTCAGCCTGGACGGCAGCCTTGGCCCGGTCAGGCAACGATACGTGGGTGAAATCCCCACCATACGCCTACCGCCCGCACCCGAAGGTCACCATTGGTATCGTCACCCCAGCAACGGCACCTACAACACCAAGCGCAACCCCGGTTACAATGGCCCGCGTAAGGAATACGATGCTGAGGAAGGGCGGTTTTATGAGAGTAGCCGAGCCACCACACCTGGGACGAATAGGTACAAGGCGGAGTTTGCAGAAAAAGCTGCGTATGACTGGATGGAGAAGGAGGGGCATCTGCTGTTGCTGGGGTTCCGGCGGCCCTTGTACGGGCATCACGGTATAGACGGGATATTCCTGAACCGATACTCCCCGCCCAAGTACATCATTATGGAAGCCAAGTACCATAAGAGTACCTATGGATCAATTAAGGGGCCAAATGACGAAAGAATTAAGCAGATGAGTGAAGAATGGGTAAGAATGAAGCTTAAATCACAAGTAGGTATGGAGTTACTGGAGGACATCCGTCTTGAGGGCTATGAAAGAATCGGCCTCAGGTTCATGCCCGACTTGGATAGGATTGTACAGGAGAAAATCACATGGTAGTTCGCCAGGAATACGCTAACAAAGAATTCATGACCGGTTATCTAAGTTTTATAGATCGCTTTCGCCCCAAAGCGTTAGCGAAAATTGAGACGATATCCGACGATATACATCGGCGAAGACTCATCCTCGACATATTTTCAGATGGTCTTGATGGCATCATCGCCAGCTACACTTTAGGTCACGATATTAGCGACATAGCACAACGTTTCAACGTTTTCTTGGAAGATCTGAGGCGCTACTTTGAAGAAGGGTTGTCATTGGCGAATGACGGCATCCTTGAGCAGTATATAAACTGCCTGTGGATGCTATCGTTGTGTTATTTCTTCAATGCCTCCAAAGCCGACGTGATGACCATTGCCGAGAGAAATCCTTTTACTGGCAAGGACTGGTTGATAGACCGACTTATTGCTGCAGCCACACAGGAATACAAGGAAATATCAAACGAATTAGTCTTCCCCGATGTGTATAAACCATTGAAGGATTCAATCCCACTTACACTGAGCCAGAAAGACCGTGACAACCTCGTCACCGCTTTTCTCAGCCACTATTACGAAAGTCTAAAGGGCAAGGATGTAACTTGGTACGACTCTCACAAAGAAAGGGAAGCACAATTCTACCGGCACATCGGGTACTGGCAATTTGAGTTGGCCGCTTTGATTACGGATGTCGGACTGGATGACTCAGGGTTTAGGGACCACCCTTTATACCCCAGGGATTTGGTTGACTGGAAACGAGCGCATATCTCAATTTAACTCGGCGAAGCTGTTTGACGAGGGTCATGTAAACCGAGAACTCCTGGAATGGGTCGATGAAGCCCTGTTCGTCTCCACCTTCTTCGTGCCCATCGAGGGCTGGGCGATCGCCTCCGGTCAGGCCTTTCTGACGCTGATGCGCACCAAGTACTTCATTGGTGGGGCGGCCTTGGGGTTGGGGGCTTATTCAGGGGATGCCCAGGCTGGGCGCTTCACAGCACCGGAGCTCAGCATAGCCAAAGGCGCCATTCGGGCCACTGCCGCCAAAACACTCCTGGATGACGCCATCAAATACGGTCTGCGGTTCAAAGCCGTGAACGCCCCAACTCACCTCTGCCTGGATGGCAGCCTTGGCCCGGTCAGACAGCGATACGTAGGTAAAATCCCCCCCGGCCGACGGTTTAGCCCCGCGCATGCGGGGAACGGGAATAAGAAATCTACGCACTGGGCCATGAAGGCGGTTTAGCCCCGCGCATGCGGGGAACGGGACGGACGCAAAGCGTAAGTCCATTTTCGGATCGGTTTAGCCCCGCGCATGCGGGGAACGGATCGAAGCCGTCATCGCCGCCTCCATTGCCGCCGGTTTAGCCCCGCGCATGCGGGGAACGGTGGCTCATGTGGGCCCTCAAGCCAGTCAAGAGCGGTTTAGCCCCGCGCATGCGGGGAACGGGCAGTTTTGCCTACCTATGCCAATTCCGCTGCCGGTTTAGCCCCGCGCATGCGGGGAACGGTTGTGCCGATAATACGTACGACGCGACAGAGACGGTTTAGCCCCGCGCATGCGGGGAACGGCTGGTGGTGACGGGCGGCGCGGTCTTCGATCTCGGTTTAGCCCCGCGCATGCGGGGAACGGGAGGGTGATGTAGGTCGCGCCGGTATCGAAAGCGGTTTAGCCCCGCGCATGCGGGGAACGGGTCGCGCTCGATCTGGAGCTTGGTCAGGTTGGCGGTTTAGCCCCGCGCATGCGGGGAACGGAGCTGTCTTCAAACTACAAAGTCGCCCAGTTCCGGTTTAGCCCCGCGCATGCGGGGAACGGATGACTTCCCCCGTTTATGAAATGACGGGCGACGGTTTAGCCCCGCGCATGCGGGGAACGGGTCACCACTGGCACGGCCGCTGCTGTAACAGTCGGTTTAGCCCCGCGCATGCGGGGAACGGCCTGACATGACGGTCGCGGCATGGTCGCCCACCGGTTTAGCCCCGCGCATGCGGGGAACGGAACCGCAAACGCTGGACCGGTATAGTCCGTTACGGTTTAGCCCCGCGCATGCGGGGAACGGCAGGGATTAAATGTATGGTCACACCACTCAATCGGTTTAGCCCCGCGCATGCGGGGAACGGTTCGACAAACTGATTGCTGGTAGATTTAATAACGGTTTAGCCCCGCGCATGCGGGGAACGGGCCAACAAGCTGTACCTGGTGAGACGCCAGCACGGTTTAGCCCCGCGCATGCGGGGAACGGCTGGCTTCCGAACCGCCTGGGGCGCTCATATCCCGGTTTAGCCCCGCGCATGCGGGGAACGGATCAGTCGCGCATCGCGATGCGCAATGGGTTTCGGTTTAGCCCCGCGCATGCGGGGAACGGACGGTCTGCGGCTGGGCGAAGGGGATACCCTGCGGTTTAGCCCCGCGCATGCGGGGAACGGGACGACGAACTGGACGACGGTCTCTATGCCAAAGGTTTAGCCCCGCGCATGCGGGGAACGGGTGGCATTGCCGGATACCGTCTCAGACACGGACGGTTTAGCCCCGCGCATGCGGGGAACGGCTCACCTTCGGTCTGAATCAGCTCGTTCAGAGCGGTTTAGCCCCGCGCATGCGGGGAACGGGACGAATACCGCGTTCGCACCCAGGCGGAATCCGGTTTAGCCCCGCGCATGCGGGGAACGGCTCGATGACGTTGTACCGCTCCTGAAAGTCCGCGGTTTAGCCCCGCGCATGCGGGGAACGGGCTAACATTTCTCAGAGCGGCATTCGTAGGTACGGTTTAGCCCCGCGCATGCGGGGAACGGCTGACTACGCGTCTGCCCTGGTCGGCGCATTTCGGTTTAGCCCCGCGCATGCGGGGAACGGGAGGCCATTTCGAATGGCGACGCCTCGAATACCGGTTTAGCCCCGCGCATGCGGGGAACGGAGTCCGTCACTCAATCCGCGCCATACCAATGGCGGTTTAGCCCCGCGCATGCGGGGAACGGCGCGCCTCCCATCTTCATGATGTCGTCCGTTACGGTTTAGCCCCGCGCATGCGGGGAACGGACAGTTAGAGACTGAAATACCGTTAGTGCACGCGGTTTAGCCCCGCGCATGCGGGGAACGGCAGAAACCCATCCATCACCGGCATGTTGCCGCCGGTTTAGCCCCGCGCATGCGGGGAACGGATTTTTTAGTTCATCGATAAGTGATGGCATAACGGTTTAGCCCCGCGCATGCGGGGAACGGCCCCATTGGTTTGATCAACGGTGGTGCCTTGACGGTTTAGCCCCGCGCATGCGGGGAACGGGAAATGCCGGTGATCTCGCAGAACTTTCCAAACGGTTTAGCCCCGCGCATGCGGGGAACGGCCATCGAACAGAGCGGCCGCGCCAGGCGACAGCGGTTTAGCCCCGCGCATGCGGGGAACGGTTCAGATTCCGGGTCCGGTTCGGGCTCGGGATCGGTTTAGCCCCGCGCATGCGGGGAACGGCACCTCGTCGGTGGTTGGGTTTATATCCGCGTCGGTTTAGCCCCGCGCATGCGGGGAACGGGACGGCTGGTTCTGCACGGCCGCTGCCGGAAACGGTTTAGCCCCGCGCATGCGGGGAACGGTTTCCGACGTGATCCAGTACGATACCGGCGGGCGGTTTAGCCCCGCGCATGCGGGGAACGGCTGGGGCGCTGTCGGGCCGATGAAAGCGTCGTCGGTTTAGCCCCGCGCATGCGGGGAACGGGTCGGCCAAATATCCGCAAGGGTTCCGCCGTGACGGTTTAGCCCCGCGCATGCGGGGAACGGCCCGTGGGGCCCGTAGCTGTCGATAAGCTGCGCGGTTTAGCCCCGCGCATGCGGGGAACGGACGTTGAGATTGACAAAATGGACAGCGGCGCTCGGTTTAGCCCCGCGCATGCGGGGAACGGGTCATACGGGCGGATAAGGCCATTCAGCAAAACGGTTTAGCCCCGCGCATGCGGGGAACGGTCTTACTGTAGATCATTGATTTAACAGCACTTTTTAACGCGCTTCAATTCCACCAATTTCGAACATCGGTTTAAATTATTAAAGAACCAACTCCAGCCATCTCTGGGGCTTTCATTTATAAGGTTACCAAGCCTTAACGAGCCAGCCTCTTTTTCTTGGGGGGATACACCAACCCTGGCATTGCTCTGCCATCAATCAAGCCCCTGGATTACAAACTCAACGACCTGGCTGAATTCATCCGTCACGGCCTGTGCTCCATAGGCCTGTAAGTCCTGCCCCTGATGGTATCCATAACTCACCGCCAACGCGGGCATTCCAATTTCCCGGGCGGGCAGCAGGTCGTTGACCGAGTCGCCCACCATAAGGGCCTCGGCTGGTTTTATTCCGAACTGGCGGCATACAACTTCCAGGCTTTGGGGGTGGGGTTTGGGGTGCTCGACCTGATCGCCACATAACACAGCGTCGAAGGTGCCTCCCATTCCCAGATGCTGCAGAAAGGGTCCGGTGAAATGGGAGGATTTGTTGGTGATGCAGGCCAGGCGCAGACCAGAGGCTTTCAATTGGTCCAGCCCTTCGGGTACGCCGGGGTAAAACTCGGCACTGAAGAGGGTGTTGGCGTAGTGCCCCCGAAAGGCGGCCAAAGCGTCTTCCGGGTCCATGGTTATACCACGGCTTTCAATGGCGCGCTGAATCAGTTTTTGCGGGCCGTTGCCGATCCAGTGGCGGACTTCATCTACGTCGCAGCCTTCGGTGGCGCCTTGTTCTTTCAGTACGGTGTCGACGGCTTGGTGCAGGCCGGAGACGCTGTCGACCAGAGTGCCGTCGAGGTCGAAGAGGACTGCTTTCAATGCCATCAGAGTGTGAACCCGTAACGTTGAGCTAGGAATTCGGCGATGCCGTGGTTGGAGTGGTGGCCGATTACGCCGGTGGCGACTTCTTTGAGTTCGTCGAGGGCGTTTTCCATGGCGTAGGCTTCGTCGGCGAGTTTGAACATGCTGATGTCGTTGTCGGAGTCGCCGAAGCAGACGAGGCGGCGGGCGCCGGTCTGGCGTTGCAGGAATTTGACGGCGTCGCCTTTGGTGCCGCTGATGTGGTGAATGTCCATCCAGTAATATCCGGGGTGGTACATGTCGGGACCGGCGTAGACCTGGACGCCGGGAACGTCGGCGAGTTCTTCGGCCATGTTCAGGACGTGGGCGTTGTCGGTGATGGCGAAGATGTTGAGGACGTGTTCTTCGATGCCGGAGAAGTCTTCGCTGAGCTGGACGTTGATGGATTGGCTTTCCATATACTTGGCCCAGCTCTGTTCGCGGTCGGTGACGATGCGTTGGATGTAGGCGCCGATGCGGTCGTCGTGGTCGAGGGTGTTGAGCCAGGGGTTGATGCCGTGTTGGTCGAGTCGGCGGCAGACTTCGAGCAGTTCGACGGGGTCCATTGCCTGGGCGTTGATGCGGGTGTTTTCGTTGAGGTCCCAGATGAGGACGCCGTTTTTGTAGGCTTGGGGGTGACGGAAGCGGAGGCCGGGGAGGGCTTCGCGGGCGCCGTGGGGCATGCGGCCGGTGGCGACGGTCCAGGCGATGCCGCGCTGGTCGAGTTCGTGCAGGGCGCGACGGGTGACATCCGAGATCAGTTCATCGGTGTTTATCAAAGTTCCGTCGAGATCAAATACCAATAATTCGTCCACTGTTACTCCTGTGGCCTTTGCTTTCCGGCCGGGTATGTGGTGGTGGCAATGGTCCGTGCCGGTTACCGGAGAGCGCCCTGCAGGGCCGGCGTGAATCCATCCTTGGAGCCTAGACCGCAGCATCCCTGCTGCGGACTTCCCTGCAGGGCGCTCTCCGGCACCCGTCACTAATCTTTGCAACCTATCCAATAAAATAACAACTAGACCGCTCTGGTGGCGGCGAGTTCACGTCGCATCGCGTCGATGCGCTCACGATAATCATCGGCGTTAAAAATGGCGGAGCCCGCTACGAAGGCGTCGGCGCCCGCTTCCGCTATTTCGCGGATGTTGTCGACTTTGACCCCGCCATCGATTTCCAGGCGGATGTCGCGGCCACTTTCTTCGATGCGCTGGCGGGCGGCGCGCAGTTTATCCAGGGCGGAGGGAAGGAAGGCCTGGCCGCCGAAGCCTGGGTTGACGGACATGATCAGGATCTGGTCGATCTTGTCCATGACGTAGTCGAGGTAATGCAGTGGTGTGGCGGGGTTGAATACCAGGCCGGCTTTGCAGCCGCCGTCGCGGATGAGTTGCAGCGATCGGTCTATGTGGTCGCTGGCTTCGGGGTGGAAGGTGATGATGCTGGCACCGGCCTCAATAAAGTCGCCGATCAGCCGATCTACTGGGGTAATCATCAAATGTACGTCGATGGGTGCGGTGACGCCGTATTTGCGCAGAGACTGGCACACCATGGGGCCGATGGTGAGGTTGGGGACGTAGTGGTTGTCCATCACGTCGAAATGCACCCAGTCGGCTCCGGCTTCGAGTACGGCGTCGACTTCTTCCCCGAGGCGGGCGAAGTCGGCGGAGAGTATGGATGGGGCGATGACAAAATCAGACATGGTGCATGGGTCTCATGGCGGGCGAAAGGCCCATTCTAGTGACTGCGTCGGGGAGGTCAAACCGGGATGAGACGAGGGCTGTTACGCTGGCTTTACCTTGGCGGTTTGCTGCTGGTCGGGCCTTGGTGTCTGGCTGAAGATCCATTGCCCATGGCGCGGGAAAATCATCTCTCGGATCTGGTCGGGCAGTTCCGTTCGGGGCCTTATGCTGAGGAGGTGGTGGAGCTGGGCGATGCTTCGGATCCCTTTTTCGGGTTACGGCTGCGTCAGCGTACGGCGACGCCTCAGGGCGGTATTTTGATTTTGCACGATCAGGGTCACAACCCGAATTGGCCGAACGGTGTGCGGCAGAGTCGTCGGTTTTTGCCGGAAAAAGGTTGGAACACGCTGTCGATTTCACTGCCGTTCGTTCCCGAGGGGGAGGATGGACCTTCCGGAACTGCGGCGGAGGCTGTTTTGGACCGGATTGCTTTGGGTCAACGGCGGCTGAATCAGGAGGGGCAGTTCAATATAGTGCTGCTGGGGTTTGGTGATGGGGCTTATTGGGCGGCCCGTTATCTGGCTGAGCGGCTGCAACCGGATGACGATATTGGTTACGCTTTGTTGATGGTGGATGTAAACCCGAACCGCCGGGGGCTGCCGGGTTATATCAGCACTTTGAGCATGCCGATTCTGGATTTGGTGCAAGGCGATGGTGAGTGGACGCTGTATCAGGCACAGAGCCGCCAAGCGGAGGCGGCGCGTAACAAAAAAGCACAGTACAGTCTGATTCTGGACGCGCCGAATTATCATTTGATCGGTTCGGAACGTGCTGACCATACCGTTCGGCGCCTATGGGGCTGGCTGAAGAAGAATGCGGCGGGGCGAGAAGGAGAAATCAATGGGTAAGGTCACTCTTTTAATAGCAAACACCCCAATAAATCACCTGTGTTTATAGCAAATTTAAATACCTGAAGCTAGACACACTATCTAGCGCCTCAAGCCCTGGAGAACACTATATGCTGTATCCACCGACTCTTTATTGTTAATGCATTCGGCTCTCCTATTACCATGATTGGGCCTATATTATTGCAAGAGGCATAGATAGAACCTGTAAATTTGCTATATTGATCAACTGAAAATAGAATACGCCGCCCGCCAGGAGGGCTTGGGCATATTCGAGCGGAGGAAAGAAATATGAGCAAACCTATCCGAGTACGATGCTTGCTTAAAAGCGAAAATGGTCAATTCGTCGGGATATGCATAGATTGGAACTTGGCTGCTCAGGGAGACTCCCCCGAAGAAGCCAAAGATAAGCTAGAACAAATGATGCACTCCTATGTCCAGGAAGCTTTCACAATCCATCGTGAATACAAGGACCAGCTTCTTCATCGTAAAGCCCCTCTCTCGCTAAGAGTTGAATATCACTGGGCAAAATTACGTTCAATCTTACATCATGGAAGTAATGGAAACAGTGGCAGCCCTCGTTACTTTGATGAGTGTTTAAACCCAACAGCAGCCTAAATTGGGAGGGATAGTGTTTCTTGGAAGGAAGTATGCCCCTCCCACCTGCGCCCAGGTAAAGAGAGCCCTAAGAAATATGGGGTTTCAGGAGAACAAACAGAAAGGGACATCTCATCAACATTGGACAAAGGTCACAAACGGAAGGCTTTTGAAGGTTACTGTTGATTGCCCTAAAGCACCATTTAGTAAAACACTTGTCAAATCAATGGCATCGCAAGCGGGAGTGTCAGTCTCGCGGTTTCTAGAGTATTGCAATGACAAGAAACTCAAAGATGATCCCCACTTAGCCTAATCTGAGAATCCCCGAATATCTCAATCATTTGAAGCCCCTGTCTATAAACATTCATTTCTATAGGTGTTCCATATCCTCCATCCCTTCTCTTTTGGGCTATGATGAAGCTGGTTTCAGGAGAGCAGTATGGATACCTACGAGCGCAGTTCCCTCAGCAGTACGCCCGTGCAGGCCGATTGGAGCGTGGATTCGACCAGTGACCTGCTGGTGCGGTTGGCGCAGGAGCATGGCATTGGCGGCTTGATGCACCGCATTCTTAAAGAAGCCCGCCAGATCACGGGTGCTGAGGGCGGTACCTTCTACCGCTTCATTGAAGAGGGTGAGCAATCCCGCCTGGTGTTCTCGGTGATTCACAACACGGTACTGGGCATTGAAACACCGGCCGATTCGGGGCCGAGTGAATGGCAGGCGATTCCTCTGTACGAAAATGGGGAACCCAACCATCGCAATGTGGCCAGTCATGTGGCGTTGACCCGTGAGCCGGTGAATATTGCCGATGTGTACACCACCGAAAGTTTTGATTTTTCCGGCACCCGCCGTTTCGACGCCGAACATGGCTATCGCTCGCAATCCATGCTGACACTGCCGCTGCTTAATCATGAAGATCATGTAATCGGCGTGCTGCAGTTGATTAACGCGCGCACACCCGATGGCCGCAAACGGCATTTTTCCAGGCGCGACCAATCCACCGCTCAGGCGATGGCGAAATTCGCGGCACTGACTCTGGATAACCAGCTGTTGGTGCAAAGCCACAAAGACCTGCTCGATGCCTTTATTCAGGCGTTGGCGCGTATTATCGATGTCCGCTCACCACACACCTCGGCGCATTGCCAGCGCATTCCTGTCCTCACCGAATTGATTGCCCGGGCGGCCTGTGAGCAGCAGGAGGGTTACTTCGCGGATTTCGATCTCAACCCAGATGAGTGGTACGAATTACATGTGGCGGCCTGGCTGCATGACTGCGGCAAGCTGGCGACTTCCGAGGTAATCCTCAATAAGGGACGCAAACTGCAAGGGCTGCTGGATGGCTTCGATGCCGTTCGGGCACGCTTTGCCGCCGCTGCTGCGACCGCCGAAACAGATGAAAAACAGCGACTGAAGGGCGACCTGGAATTTATCGAGCGAATCAATCTCGGTGGGGAGTTTATGTCGGATGACGACAAAGCTCGTGTGCATCGTATTGCCCAAGGCCAGTGGTTGGATATTAACGGTGAATCCAACCCTCTGCTGACCGATGACGAAGTCGAGAATCTCTGCATTACACGTGGCACCATCAATGCGGAGGAACGCGCGGCCATCAACCGCCATATCGATATCACCATCGATATTCTGGAACAGCTGCCCTTCCCGCCCAAGCTGCGCCGTGTACCGGAATACGCCGGCGGCCATCACGAACGGATGGACGGGCGGGGCTACCCACGCGGGCTGACGCGGGACCAGATGTCGATTCCGGCGCGCATCATGGGGGTGGCCGATGTGTTCGAAGCCCTTACGGCTCGCGAACGCCCCTATAAACCGCCGATGCCCCTCAGTCAGGCGTTTTCCATTTTGCAGAAAATGCGGCACGACAATCACATCGATCCGGATGTGTTTGAGTTGTTTTTACGCAGTGGAAAGTGGAAGGATTATGCTCGGGAGCACTTGCTGCCCGAGCAAAACGACGTGTCGGATATTACGCCCTATCTGGTTT
Organism: uncultured Saccharospirillum sp.; assembly: GCA_965652395.1. Taxonomy (GTDB): domain Bacteria; phylum Pseudomonadota; class Gammaproteobacteria; order Pseudomonadales; family Natronospirillaceae; genus Saccharospirillum. The sequence continues at coordinate 14,656 of CBFGUW010000012.1, forward strand.
AGGGTGGGCGGGTTCGCCCTTTACCAGGTCAGTCGTGCGTCAGGGATTTTTCGGTGAATAAATAGTCTTTCAATTCATGGTCGAATTTGGGGTCGCGACGGCGAATCCATTCCAACACCATGGCGGCATGTTCTTTTTCCTCATCTCGGTTGTGACGAAGAATGCCTTTCAGCTCTTCGTCTTTGCACACATCTATCCGTTGGTTGTACCAGTCCACGGCTTCGAGTTCTTCCATTAACGACACTATGGCGCGATGCATATCCCGGGTGTCGTCAGACAGCAGTTCGTATGACTCGTGATAACCTTCATTGGCCATGCGGCCTCCTTCTATTCGCTTCAAATCCACCAGCTTTTCAAACTAGACCTTAAGCCGTTAATCGGCAAGGCATTTACAGGGTTTTATCCTTGAATCCAGCAGAGGCACCTCCACTCTGTTCCAAAGAACAAAGTCGGGTTTTCACTGCCCGAGCGCAGTGTCGACTGTGTCATGCATGAGCAACCGAGGAGGTGAACACCATGCAAACCATCGACCACCAGGAACTGAAACGCATGATGGATGAAAAACAGGATTTTGTTCTGATCGAGGCTCTACCCGAGTCTTCATTTCGCGAGGAACATCTGCCCGGCGCGATCAATATCCCCGTTGAGGCGGATGATTTCGACGAGTTGGTGAAAGACGCCATACCCGATAAAGATCAGGACGTGGTGCTGTATTGCGCCAACACAGAGTGCCCGGCTTCACCCAAGGCGGCCAAAAAAATGGAAGCCATGGGTTATACCCATGTCTACGATTACGAAGCCGGAAAAGCCGATTGGAAAGAAGCCGGGTTTCAAACCGTGCATTGAGTAGAACCCCCGGAGAATTCCTCTTCATGCCGGGTTGGCCTGCCCTACCCGGCGTAGTGTTTGTCCTTCTCAGTGATACCGCAGTTCCGTGGATTTCCCCCAAAACACCCGATACGCATAGGCGGTATAGAGCACGATCATCGGCAATACGATGGCCACTCCCACCAGAATAAACCGCAACGATGCCTCCGCACTGGCGGCTTCCTCGGCGGTTATACGTCCGGGCACCACATCCGGGTAAAAACTGTATGCCAGGCCGATAAAACTGAGCATGAACAGGGTCGCGACGCCGATAAACGGAAACCAGCAACCAATGTCCCGGGTGGTGGGAACGTGTTTGAGATATTGGTCCACCACGATCACCAGTATCAGGCTGATCAGCGGAATGGGCGCTAGCAATATCACTTCCGGAAAGCTGAACCAGCGGGCCGCGACGACTTCACTGACCCAGGGGTTCACCAGGCTTATCGCACCGATTCCCAAGGCGGCCAACCAACCGGCCCGGCGTGACCAACGCGCGGCACGACGCTGCAGCTCGCCTTCGGTTTTCATCACCAGCCAGGCGCCACCGATATAGGCATAGGCGGCGCTGACGCAGACGGCGCTCAACACCGCAAACCCCTGTGCCGCCCAACTGCTTTCAAAGCCAAGCACATAACGGCCCAGCATGTACCCTTGGGTCAAGGCGGCGATCCAGGACCCTGCTTTGAAGGCACGATCCCACAAACGACGGTGGCCGGTCACCGCTTTGGCACGAAAGTCGAAAGAGACGCCGCGCAGAATCAGCCCCAGCAGAAGCAGGGCCGCCGGTAAATAGAGTTCGTACAACACAAGGCTGTGCGCTGTGGGGAAGGCAATCAATAAAATACCGACCGCCAATACCAGCCAGGTTTCGTTGGCATCCCAAAAGGGGCCAATGGAGGCGATCATCTGGCTGCGTTGCTCCGCCTCGTGAGCGGGCAGCAACATACCGACGCCCAGGTCGTAACCATCGAGAATCGCGTAGATGAGAACGGCTAGCCCCATCAGGAATAAAAAGATATCCGGCAGCAGTTGAGCGGGAATCATGGGCGCACCTCGCTGTTGGGAGGAAGTTCGGGGTCGAGATCTTCCAGCCCCTTTTCGGTGAATTGTTCGAACTCTTCGACAGTGACAGACTTGCGGGCCATATAAAACAGCGTTTGCAGATAGGCCAGCAGCAGTACGGCATAGAGGCTGAGGTACATCGCCAGGGAAAGACCCACCTGGCCGCCGGGAATGGTGGTGACGGCGTCGGCGGTCTTCAGCACTCCGGTGACCAGCCAGGGTTGCCGGCCTATTTCGGTAACATACCAACCGGCCAGGGTGGCCACCCAACCCGAGAACGCCATGGCGACCAGGGTGCGCAGCATCCAGACGGGCAGTGCGTCCCTTCGCCAGACCATCCAGGTGGCCATCCAGCTAACCGCCAGCATGAGCACACCTATGCCAACCATCAGACGAAAGCCGAAAAACAAGGGTTTGACCGGTGGGTGGGCGTTTTCGAACTCGTTGAGCCCCCGGACCGTTCCGTTGGGGTCGTGAGTCAGAATAAAGCTGGCCATGTTGGGGATGCCGATGGCCCATTCGTTACTGCGGGTTTCTTCGTTTGGCCAGGCGAATAAGAGCAAGGGCGCGCCCTGTTCGGTTTCCCAAACACCTTCCATGGCGGCGATTTTCTGAGGCTGATGCTCGAAGGTGTTGAGGCCGTGTAGGTCGCCGACGAAAATCTGCAGGGGGATGAGCAGTGCGGCGAGGGTGATGCCGGTTTTGAGGGCTTTTCGCGGGGCGAGTTTGTTGTCGCCTTTGAGGATGCGGTAGGCGGAGATTCCGGCGACGAGGAAGCAGGCGGTGAGACCGGAGGCGATGAGCATGTGGGTGAGCCGGTAGGGCATGGAGTCGTTGAAGATGATGGCCCACCAGTCCAGGGGATAGGCGACGCCGTCGATCATTTCGAATCCGGCCGGGGTTTGCATCCAGCTGTTGAGTGCGAGAATCCAGAAGGCGGAGAGTGAGGTGCCGATGGCGACGAGGGCGGTGGCGAGGGTGTGCACCCAGTTGGGGACGCGGTTGATGCCGAAGAGCATGACGCCGAGGAAGGTGGCTTCCATGAAGAAGGCGGTGAGGACTTCGTAGCCGAGTAGTGGTCCGGCGATGTTGCCGACGGTTTCCATGAAGCCGGGCCAGTTGGTGCCGAATTGGAAGCTCATGGTGATGCCGCTGACGACGCCGACGGCGAATGAGAGGGCGAATATTTTGACCCAGAAGCGGTAGATGCGCATCCATACGGGATGGCCGCTGATGTCGTGCCGGACTTTGAAGTAGAAGAGGAGCCAGGCGAGAGCTATGGTGATGGTGGGGAACAGGATGTGGAAGCTGATATTGGCGGCAAACTGAATGCGCGAGAGTATCAAGCTGTCCAACACTTGGGCTTCCATGGAAACCTCCATTGGTAGTTTGGATTCGGTGTCAGTGGTCCGCGCCCAGTGCCCGGGGGTGTACCTTTCGGGGTCGGCGTGAATCCGTCCATGGAGCCTAGACCGCAGCATCCATGCTGCGGACTTCCCCTTCAGGTACACCCCCGGGCACTGGGCACTCACATCGCGTCACGTCTTAATGATCTCCCCTAGCACAATACAGAAAACTCAGGTCGTCTTTCCCTTAGGTCGGAGTCGATCGGTAAATTCCAAGACCTTGCCCACGCCGGAGCCCAATTTCATCAGTGCCTGCAAGTGCTCGGGTTTCATGCTTTGCACGTCGTCAAACCAGTGATTGAACAGTTCCAGTAAGTCGTGGATTTCCTGCATCTGCTGACGGGCGTGGGTGGGTGTGTCTTCGTCCGCATCCATCAATTGGCTGCGCAGCATTGAGAGGGTGGGGTCGACTTCGCGTTTTTTGCGTTCGGCCATGACCTGTTGGGCGAGCTGCCAGAGGCTGCCGTTGGCGAGGAGGTAGTCTTTGCGGTCCCCGGGTTCGCGGTGGGTGCGGATGAGATGCCAGCTGTGCAGTTCTCGGGTGGCCATGCTGACGTTGCCGCGTGAGACGTTGAGGGCGGCGGCGATGTCGTCGGCGCTGAGCGGGCGGTCGCTGAGTACGATGAGGGCGAGCATTTGGCCGACGGTGCGGTTGAAGCCCCAGCGGCTGCCCATTTCGCCGAAGTGTACGACACAGGATTCCAGTTCGGGGGTGAGTTTCATGCGGCTACCTCATTCAGGCCGGGGCTTCAATGACACAGGTCATTGAATATTGAATTTTCAGAAATTACTGAAAGTTTAAAAACTATGAGTGAGATTGCAAGTGAAATGTGGAGTGATTGGGAAAATTCCGTTGGCGGGAGGGAGTCGCGGCCCGGCGGGGTCTTGAGTGCATCCTGTCCATTAAAAAAGCCTCCCGAAGGAGGCTTTTAAGTAGCAGTTTGGTGACTGGGGAATCAGCGACGGGCGCGACGACCGGCGACCAGTCCACCCATGCCCAGGGCCAACAGGGCCAGGGTGCCGGGTTCCGGTACCGGGGTGTCGGTGAAGGAGCCCGCTTCGAGGAATACGGCGGAATCCAGAATAGAATCACCTGCGTCGGCGATGGCAATCTTCATGGTGTGAAGACCGGCACCCAACCCGGTAATGGAGGCTACCAGCTTATCGGTGAAGCCATCGTATTCGATGTTGTAAGCGGGAGGTCCATTGGTGAGGTCGTTATTATTGAATACTTCGCAGTTCGGGCCGGTTCCGGAATAGGGGTTACCACAGTTTACATTGTTGATACTGACGGTTTGGCCATCCGGTGCCTTGGCGATGTTAACCCCGTCGACAAAAAAGGCGAACACGTCGTTGTAACTGGAGTTGACGTACTCGTTGTACTCTTCCGAGGCAAATACATAGTTGAAATATAAGTCGCCGGTTGTCGTTTCGAAGTCAAACGTCAGCACAGCGGCATCGTTAGTGGACTGGGGGATCAAGGCATTGAGGTCTGCATCACCGGCACCACCGCCGGCACCAACAGCACCTGTAGTGCCATCGCTGTTGTTCGGACCCACCGCTTCCAAGGCACTGCCGGAAGTCATGATGAGACCGCTTTCGATGCCAAGCACGGAAGAACCGTCCGAAAAGAAACCGGACTGGTTAGTGCCACCAATGTAGTTGACGTTGGAAATGGTGATGCCTGAGCCACCCAGGGTGGTGGCCATGGCATTACCGTCGGTGGAGGTGGAATCAATCACCAAGGCGGAGGCCGTTTGGCACAGCGCGGCAGTCGACAAAAGGGCGATGCCCTGAACGAGCCGTTTCATAATATAAACTCCATTTATTTTGCATTGCTAAGGGCCGACGTACTACTTGGCTTATCCAGCCTCGCCAGCGTTCACAGCTCTTTTGCAATTCCCACGCCAATCAAAAAAGCCCAATATTACAGGGGGTTATATATTTTCCTGTCACAAACCGTTAAAGATTCCGACAGGATCACGCTGCTGCTGAAGTTCATACATGTGTTTATAAAGGCCTTCTTCGGCCATTAATTGAGCATGTCGACCCTGCTGCTGAATGTGCCCTTGGTGCAATACGATCAGATGATCGGCTTCCATAACGGTACTGAGCCGGTGCGCGATGGCGATGATGGTGATACGGCCCCGCAAGGCCATGAGCGAGCGCTGTATGAGCGCTTCGGTATGGCTGTCGATGTTGGCCGTGGCTTCGTCGAGGATGAGAATTTCCGGGCCTCGAGCCAGGGTGCGCGCGAGGCTGAGCAACTGCCGCTGGCCGGTGCTGAGGTTGCCGCCGCGTTCGCTCAGGGGTGTCTGGTAGCCTAACGGCATACGCATGATGGCGTCATGCAATTGTGCCCGCCGCGCAGCTTCTTCGACTTCGGCATCGGTTAACGCCAGGTCGAGACGGATGTTGTCCGCTATTGTTCCCATGAAAATAAATGGGTCCTGTTGAACCAGCCCAATACGCCGACACCGTTCTGCGGGATCGATGCGATCCAACGGCACGTCCCCTACCCTCACGGTTCCAAGCGTGACGGGGTAAAACCCCATCAACAATGACATCAGGGTACTTTTTCCCGACCCCGTATGACCGACAACACCTACGAAATGTCCGGGGGGAATCGTCAGGTTTATGTCGGTCAATACAGTGTTGCGGGCGTCGTAACTGAAGGCTTCAATTTCGAAACGTACGGACGCATCTTTGGGTGTCAGCGCTTGGGCGGGCGTTTGAACCGGTGTTTCATCCAACAGACTGAACACCCGGCTCGCCGACACCAAGGCCTGCTGAAACATATTCAGGCGTGAGATCATGTCGATCATCGGTTCGGTGAGGTTACCGAGATAATTCAGAAAGGCGTAAATAACACCGATTTGTATGGCGCCTTCCGGGCTGAGGAAATCCCAACCGAAAGCAAACAGCAGCGCGGCCAATACCAGCATGTAAAGAAAATCGACAAGGGCACGAAGCAATAGACCGTCGATAAGCATATTGCGTAATTTGGCGCGGTAGTGATCGGTACTGGTTTTTTCAAAGGCACGGCCGAAACGCTGTTGCTGATTCAGCAATTGGATCACCGCCATGCCCTGTATACCTTCGTTCAAGCGGGCGTTGATGTCGCTTAGCAGTGTACGAACGCGTTGAAAGACAGGCGTTGAGAGTTTCTGATAAACCAGCATCACAGTGACGGCGGCGGGTACCAGGGCTGCGCAGACCAACATCAGTTTCAGATCCAGAAACGCCATCGCGATGAGAATGCCGATCATGCGAATAGCGTTCTGAATCACCACCGAAATAACGTTCACATAAAGGTCTTTAATGGCTTCGGTGTCGTTGGTGATGCGGCTGATCAAACTGCCGGTTGGTGTGTGATCGAAGAAGGACAGGGGCAACCGCATCACCCGCGAGAACACCTGCTCGCGAATGGTCTGCACCACATCGAGTGCGATGCGGTTAAACCGAATGGCCTGTTGAAAAAAAGTAACCGCCGAGATCAATTGCGCGACGAGGTAAGCCACTACTAAACCCGCAATAGGCGCCACCGCCCACACTTCAGGCGTCAGGTAACTGTCGATGAATACCTTGATCAAATAAGGCCCCAGCACATTGCCTCCCGTGGCAATGGCCAGCAAAATCACGGCCTGCACCAACAACCGTCGATACGCCAATCCATAACGTAACAGCCGGGGAAAGGTGCCCTTCATCGCCCATCCTCCACGGCCTGTTCTAACTGTTGATAGTCATAGGTGCGACGATACCACCCGCCTTTGTCGAGCAACTCGCGATGGGTGCCATGTTCGATACACCGGCCCCGGTCCAACACCACGATCTGATTCGCGTCTTCGATGGCCGTCAGGCGATGACAGGCGATCAGCGTTGTACGCCCCTGCCGCTCGGTTTTCAGGTGGGCCAGAATGTTTTGTTCGGTTCTCACATCCACAGCCGACAGTGCGTCGTCCATAATCAGGATGGGGGCGTCGAGTAGCAGTGCGCGGGCGATGGCCACCCGTTGTTTTTGGCCACCGGACAGCGTTACACCCCGTTCACCGACCAGCGTTTCGTAGCCATCGGGAAAGCGAAGAATGTCGTCGTGAACCTGAGCGATACGGGCGACCCGTTCGATTTCATCACGGCTCGCTTCGGGTTTGCCCAAGGCTATATTTTCCGCCAGAGTAGCGGTGAACAATAACGGCGTTTGCGGTACACAGGCGAGGTGTCGCCGTAAATTGGCGAGACTGAATTCTTCCAGCGAATGGCCCCCCAGTTCTATCTCAACGTCAGCCCCTTGCTGAAGCCGCACGATCAGATCAAGCAAGGTGGTTTTACCCGCACCTGTCGGCCCTACAATGCCCACCAATTCACCGGCGGCGATATTCAGTGACAGTGCCGCCAAAGCCGCCTCGGCTTCGGGGTCGTGTCGGTACTGGTCGATGCGGATATCCAAACCGGGAGCCACTTGTTCTTCGAACGTGCCCCGGTCGGCGATCTCCGGTTCGGTATGCATCAGTTCATCAATACGTTCGTACGCCGCCTGCCCCCGCTCGACAAGATTCAGCATCCAGCCGACGGCAAACATGGGCCAGATCATGAAACCCAGGTAGAGGGTAAAACTGGTCAGTTCGCCTACGGTCAATTGGTCATGAACTATAAACCAGGCACCACCGGCGACACTTAAAAAGAACGACATACCGACAGCAAGCGAGATGGCGGGATCGTATTTGCTGTCGGTGCGCGCGACCTTCTGGTTGGCGGCATTGGCTTCGCGGGCGATGGTATTGAATTGATCGTCTTCAATGCTTTCCCGACCAAAGGCACGAATCAGTCGTACCCCGGAAATGCTTTCCTGGACTTTGTCGTTCAAATCACTGAAGCGGGCCTGGGCCAAGCGAAAGGATTCGTGCAATTCCTGGCCGAATCGCCACATGAAATAGCCAACGATGGGCCAGGGCAGCAGCGCGATGAGCGTCAATTGCCAACTGATTTGGGTCACCAGAACCGTCAATACCAGAATGCCGGTCAGGGCGCCGTCAAAGAGGGCCAGCACAGCTTCGCCCGCCGTCATTTCGACGGCTTGTATGTCGTTGGTGGCCCGTGCCATCAGGTCGCCGGTTTTATGTTTCTGAAAAAAACCGGGGGGCTGGCGGGTGAGGTGCCGATACAGATCCCGGCGTAATCTGTTCGCCAGTGCGTAGCTGGCGCCAAACAGGGCGACGCGCCAGATGACGCGCATGGCGTAGCTGATCAATGCAATGGCCAGAACGATGCCGACATTGATCAACAATTGATTCAGTGTGAGCGTTCCGGCGGCTATGGCGTCGACAATCCTTCCGGTAATCCAAGGCGGAACGAGGACGGCGAAACCGACAATAACCAGAGCAAGCACGGCAATACTGTAACGGCGCCATTCTTCCTTAAAGAACCAGCGCAATTGCCAGAATACGGACACGTTGCCTCCTTGGCGAAAAAGTCATTCAACAACACAGGAAAGAAGCGGCAGGATAGGCAATGTCTGCAGTCAAGACCATAGGCTTGAGGGTATCTTCTCAGCCATGGGTGTTCGGCTTGGCTGACGTTTTTGATTTGCCAGTGGTACGCTCTGGTGATCGGGAAGAGTTATCCGGTTGGGTTCTGTGGCTTTGGTTCGCGCTCGCTGCTGGGTAGTCCCATCTGGGGTCGCCGTGTATACGTCCCTGTAGGCTTGGCCGCAGCATCCATGCTGCGGACATCCCCAGATGGGACTACCCAGCATCGAGCGCTGAGCTATTGCGCGGATAACTCTTCCCGATCACCGCCGCTTATTTTTTCCACATTTCCAGTCCAGATTTGGTTAGCCGAACTATAAGCGCTGGCCGTTTCCGTGACCCATCCCTCCTCGGAGTAAGCGACCGGTGCCGGGGTGACCTATTCGGGGATGTCCGCAGCATGGATGCTGCGGCCAAGCCTACACGGATGTATAGAGTGGGCGGCATCCCGCGCGACCCCGAATAGGTCACCCCGGCACCGGTCGCGGACCATCGGCAAAAAACAAAAGGATGGGGCACGGAAACAGCCAGCGCGGACCACAGCCACCAAACCTAACCCTGACCAAAAGACCGGCGAAAAACAGAAGGCGAATGCCCCCGGTATTTAAGGAAGAGGCGATTGAAGTTGGCGAGGTTGCGAAAGCCACTGCGCTCGGCGATGAGTGCTATAGGCAGGTTGGTGCCTATCAACTCGGAGCAGGCATGGCCGAGGCGGATTTGGGTGAGGTATTGGTGGAGGCTTTGCTTCATTTGGCGACGGAAGAAGCGGTTGAAGGTGCTTAGGCTCATGTGGACTTCGTTGGCGAGCTGATCGGCGGTGAGCGGTTGGGCGAAGTCGCTGTGCAGGCGGTCCAGGATGAGGTTGAGTTGAGCCTGGTCAGCATGGGCCAGACCGGCGGCATTGTAGGCGGGCGAGGCCAGTGGCTGATGAGGAAGGTCCAGCAAATGATCGAACAATTGAAGCAGGCGATTCAGGCGCTCGCGAGGGGTGGCGGTGACCAGAGCCTCAAAGTCTGAGAGCCGGTTTTCCGGCCAGCCACCTTCGAATACCAAGCCACGGCTGGCCGCTTGCAGTAAATGGTGCAGGGGCTGATATTCAGGAAATCCCGAGATCAGATGATCGACCCAGGATTGGCTGAACCAGAGCACATAGGCGGTTTGAGGTTGGTCTTCGTTCGGCCGACCTAACGACTGCCAACTGTGCGGCAGATTGGGGCCGATCAGTGCCAGGTCGCCACTCTGGTATTCACCGATGTGGTCACCCACATATCGCTTGCCGTGGCTGTTCACGGTGAGCGTCAGCTCATATTCGGGGTGGTAATGCCACTCGAACGGTATCGCTTCCAACTGGCGGTGAAAGAAGCGCCAGGAAGCGCCCTCATCGATCGTGACTTTCTCATAGTGAGCCTTCATTGTTGACGTATATCACCCATCAAACCCGATACGAATGAGCGGAAAGTATCACCAGTTGAAAGGTTTCCACAACATCCGCCTGCGCGTCCGTTGAAAATAAAACCATCGTCTTATCGCAGGAAACCGCTATGACCCAGAACAACAAAACCCTCGGTAACCGTTATGGCTTTGGTGACAACGCACCGGGCAATAACTCGGTGTCCAACCAGTCCGATGTGCAGTTAAAGGACATCGTTAAGCAGCTTCCGTTACGGGTATTGAGCGAGGCGGACTTTGCTCACTGGCAGCGCTGGGGCTATGTCATCGTGCCCAATGCCATATCACAAAGCGCGCTTGAAGATACCCGGAACTTTCTGTGGGAGTTTCAAGAGATGGACCCCGATGCGCCCAGCACCTGGTATCAGGATCAGCGTCGCGATCATGCCATGGTGGAACTGAACAACAGCGGCATGGTTGAGTGTTATCACCACCCGTTGCTATGGGCCAATCGTCAGAACCCGCGAGTGTATAACGCCTTTGTCGATATCTGGGACCGGGAGGATTTGTGGGTCACCATCGACCGGGCCAACCTGAACCCGCCCAATAATCTGAACCGGGCTTTCAGTGGTTTCATTCATTGGGACGCCAATACCACGCTCGACCCGCTGCCGGTGAATGTTCAGGGGGTGCTGGCGCTGACCGATACCGATGAATCCACCGGCGGCTTCCAATGCGTGCCTGAACTGTTTCGGGATCTCGAAGAGTGGCGGAAAACCCAGCCTTCGGACCGCGACCCTTACCAGCCGGATTTAACCGGTTACAAACCGACCTTCATTCCACTGAAAGCCGGGGATTTGCTGATTTTCAACAGCTTGTTGGCCCATGGCATTCGTCCAAACCATTCCGACCGGGTACGCATGGCGCAGTATATCGCCATGGTTCCGGCGGAGGAGGATAACCAAGAGATGCGCGACTGGCGGGTGAAATCCTGGCGGGACCGCGAACCGCCACAGGGCTTTGCCTTTCCGGGCGATCCGCGCGAATGGGAAAAGACTCGCTACCCGAGAGCGGAACTCAGTGACCTTGGGAAAAAGCTGTTGGGCCGGGAGTCCTGGTTTACCGGCTAACGCCGCTCAGTAGTCGTTACTCCAGTTCAGCTCGACACCGCCCGCACCAAACTGGCCCTGGGTGTAGAACTCGAAGTTCACATTGGGCGTGACCTGATATTGCAGGCTGCCGGCAAAGGCGTCTTCGGTGCCCACGCCGGATTCGACCTCGAGATACAGTCGATTGCTCAGGTACTTCCCGGCCTGGACATTGACGCCGCTTTCCCCGGCTTCGTTGGTGCCGGTGTTCACGGTCAATGTATCGAGCCCGAGCAAGTCCCGGGTGGTGCCGAACAGGTCCAGACCACTGCCCGGGTCGCGCAGGCTGTTCAGCGCCGAGGCGAGTTGGAGTGCCTGGATGGCGGTCATTTCCTCGATGCTCTTACCGAACAGCAGGCGGGCCAGCAGTTCGTCGTTGGCCATGGGCGGTTCGGAAGTCATGGTCAGGTTGAGTCGGTCCTGAGTGCCGGAGATCGACAGATTCACATCGATGTCCGGCCCGTTGTATTTGGCGCTGATGTCCAGCACGATCTGGCTGCCCTGCACTTGAACGTTGCCCTGTTCGATCTGGAAGATTTTCCCGAAGGCGGTATAGGTTCCGCGCATGACATTGAAACGGCCGCCGACGGTGGGGTTGGTCAGTTCATCGGTCAGGTCCAGCTCGCCGGACAGTTCCGCTTCGAGTCCTTGACCATAAATCTGAGCACGGCGGTCAGCCGTGAGCCGCACCTGCCAGCGCCCGCGGGGCGCATAAGGGTTCACTCTCTGTTCAACGGTCTCCGCGGTTTCGGCTTGGGCGCGGATGACATTCAGACTGGGCACTCCGGATTGCAGGAAAGAGTCCAGTTTAATGGTCAATGGCATCACATCGAGCTGACCGGCCACCAGCAGGTTATGCCAGGGGCCCGTGACATCCAAGCCACCGGTGACACTGGCGTCGATATCGGCACGCCGCAACAGGTGGGCGTCCTGGGTTTCCAATGCCAGGTCAAGTTCAGGCATCCACCATTCGGCACGACCTTCCGGCCAATTGACGGTCCCTTCCAGCGAAACATTGCCACTGTTCCCGTCACGCGCCTTGACGCTTAGGTCAAGCGTGCGGTTATTGGCGGTGAGGTCGGCGCGCAGATCGGACAGTACCGTGCCGTAGTTGGCGTTTTCATAGCGGGCATTTCGCACTCGGGCCTGACCTTCCCATTCTGGTCGGGCAAGACTGCCGACAATCGACAGGCGCCCGGTGATCTGCCCCTGAAAATCCTGGGCCGGTTGATCCTGCAACAGAGGCGACAGCACCGTTGCGTCGGCATCCAGCGTCAGGTCCGCCTCGAAACGGCGTTGACTGAAATCCTTCGTCCATTCGGACAGCGAGGTCTGGGCGGTAGAGAGGTCGAGCGTCAATCGCTCTGTCCGGTCTTCGTTCAGGCTCGCCTGAATGTGGTGACGACCGCTTTCTGTACTAGCCGCCAGATCGAGCGACAGCGGCCACTGGGCGGACACCCAGGAAAGATCCGCTGACAACTCGGGGGCCTCGGGCGTACCCGCCACATGCACCTGACCACTCACACCCCCACTCCACTGGTTTTGCTGCGGTATCCAGTAGCGAAGTTCCGGTATGTCCAACCTTGCAGTCAGATCAATGCTGTTTTCCGTGCCGGAGCCTGCCAATTCAACCTCCCCTGCGGGGCCTAAGTCGGCTTTGGCCTGTTGTATCCGCCATTCGGCCAACTGGCCTTCGGCTTCGACAATCACCGACCACTCAGTACCCTCGCCGAAGGCGGCAGAAGGCGGTCGCCAATTGCCACGGGCATCGATACTCGCCACGACGGAGGGATCGCTTACCGGTCCGGTCATTTGGATGTTGGCCGACGCCGCGCCGGTGATCTCAGGGCCAAATGGGGCTCCCAAAGCATTCATCCGTTCCACGGTGAAATTATTCAGACGCAGCTGACCGTCGACCCGCTCACCCTCGGATTCCAGATCGGCAATGAGCGTAGCGCCGCCCCAGTCCAGTTCGAGTCGATGAGTCAGCCGACCGTCGATGTCGCCCTGGCCGCTCCAGTCCAGCAGGAAGCTGTCCTGCAGATATTGACCATCCACCGTCAGTTCGCCATCCAGGTTCAATTTCGGCCACCCACCGGTAACGTCCACCTGCCCTGAGGCCTGGGCGGACAAGGTTTCCAATGGCAGGTTCTCCGGTGTCGGAACCCAGGGGCGGAGCTGGTCCCAACTGAGTTCGTTCACCCTGGCGTTCAAATCGAAATTCAGCGGCTGGAATTGAACCGAGCCTTGCGCCGCCAGACGGGCATCGCCGGTTTGGAAATCGAGGTTGTTCAGCGCCAGGTGGTTTTTATCCACTTCGGCGATATCGGCATTCAGGGATACGTCCATATCCCGCCATTGACCGTCGAACCCGACTTTCGCAGAAATTGTCGGGTTCGTCAGCGACCCCGAAATGCTTCCCGCGGCCCGCGCGGCCCCGGTCAGCCCGGCAATCTCGGGTGGCAGGGAGACAGGAAAAGCGGACGCATCCTGCGGACGCAGATCGGAGATTTCAAATTGGCCATCCAGCGAGGGTTCGAACGGCTTCACTTCCCCCTGATAGCTCACCCGGGTACCGTCCCAATTCACTTCCGCCAGACCCACCTGCCAGGTCTGACGGGTGGGCGCCTGCATTCTCAAGGCGATTTGCAACGGACGCTGCTGCCATTCACCCTCAAAGGTCAGATCGCCCTCCACCCGAGGCTCCAGCCAGGGCCCTTCAACACTCACCTCGCCGGTGGTATTGCCTTTCAGGTTATCCAGAAAGGAAGGGAGTGAGGGCATAAACGGCCTGAGCATCCGCAATCGAAGGGTGGTCACATCGGCCGTCAGATCCAGAGCCTGTTGGCTCCAATCGATTTGACCGGAGACCTGGGCCTGGGCGTCGCCCAGAGACACCCGGCTGCGACCCAGTGTGAGCTGCCGCAGTGTCAGGTTATTCAGGGTCAAATCACTATCAAGCGGCTGTTGCTGCCATTGGCCAGCGATCTTGAGGTTGCCGCTCGCGGTGGGATCGGTCAGCGTGCCGGACCAGTTGAGTTCGCCGCTCGCCCCCCATTGCTGCTCAACCGGCAGGCTGATGTTTAGGGTATCCAACCAGGAAGAACGCACGTTATCCAGGCGGGTGGTGGCGGTAAAGCTGAGATCGGCGAAGGTCAGCGCCGCCTCCCCCGAAACGCTTCCACGTTCCGAACTCAACCTCAGGTCACTCAATTCGATGTCACGTTGGGTGGCGGTCAGGTCTGTATTCAGTTGCAACGGCTGGGAACGATAGCGCCCGTCGACGGATACCTCGGCGGTTAAGGTGGGATCGGACAGTGCGCCACTCAGACGCCCCTCACCCGAGGTGCTGAGCGCCACATCCTCGGGCCAGGCCGCCACCCAGGGCTGCCAGCGGCTTTGGTTCACATTCTGCCAATCAAGGTTAAGATCGAGCGTACGATCTTCCCAACCCACGCGGCCATCAGCGGCCACGGTCGCTTCGCCCCAGGTCAGCTCGGCCGTTTCGATGCTCATGCCGGCCGGGGTCGCTTCGGATTCCACCTGGAGCGCAAGAGCATCACCCTTGAACCGACCGTCGAAAGCAGCACTACCGTCGAACATCGGAGCCTGCCAGCCACCGGTCACCTGGCCGTTCAGCGCCAAGTCACCTGTCAGATCGTCAATCGGAATCAGGCTGTTCAACACCGCCAGCGGAAGGCGTTCGATGTCGATACCGAGATCGGCCCGCTGGGCTTCTATGAAACCATGCAGGCGGGCTGGATGATCGTCCACGGCCAATGTGAGTTCCGATAAAAAGACCCGACCGAGGTTCGGGTCGTAACTGACACCGCCCTCGGCACTCAGGCGGTAATCCCGCCACGGCAGGCTGAGGCTGCGAATATCCACGCTGTAGGCTTGGTTGGCCGCGCTCAACTCCATATCCCACTGGCCGGCAATCCCCTCATCCAGAGGCCATTGGGACCAGCGTGCCCATTGGCTGTCGGCTGCCGCGTTCAATTCACCCAACACGCGTATGGAATCGACCGCATCCACAGCCACTGTCATGCTGAGAGAGCTGTCTTCGCCACCGCTCAGTCGCAGATCCATGCGGGCCGGCCAACTGCCCCAGTTGACCTCCGCCTCACTGGTGACCGAGGTCACCAATGGGGGGCGCTCGGCGATGTTGAGCGTTAGGGCGTCGACCTGAATGTGTTCGATGCGGATGGGTGGAATGCGTGGCCAGAGCTGCTCCAGTCGAGCCACGGTGAAGGGTTGCGCATTCGGGTCTTTGGCTGGGGTTGGCTCCTGCCCTTTCGGCGTGTCGATTTCGAGAGAGTCAGCGGTGAAGGCATCCACCCACAAACGCTGCTGCAGCACATAACGCGGCCGGAACTGAAACACCAGATTATCCGCCACCACTTTCATGCCCTGCTCGCCCTGCTGCCATTCCAACCGGCCAAACCGCCACTCACCCAGGCTGGGTGCGGACGCGTTTTCGATCACGAGAGTTTGATTGGTCAACTTGGGCAGCCAGATTTCGGCTTGATCGAGCAGCGTCATTCGCCCGTTTTCGGTGCCCAGCAGGAATACCAGGGCGAGAGCCACTACGAGCACCAGCCCCAATAAAATACCCATCGTCCATAACCAGGCATGCACTGCGACTTTGCGTAATCGTAGCGCCATTAGAATGCCTGCCCGAGACTGAGGTAAATTTGGTAACGGGGGTCGTCTTCCCGCGGCGTCAGCGGAAAGGCCAGATCAAACCGAATCGGCGCAAGTGAGGTGTAATAACGCACGCCTACACCGCCCCCGGCAAACCATTCCTGATCCCTGAACGGGTTCCATTCCCGGCTGACACTGGCCACATCGGTAAAGAGCACCGTACCCCAGTTATCGCCCCACTGAGTCCGCAGTTCGAGCGACCCGGTCCATTCCTGAGTGCCGCCCGTGGAAGACCCGTCCACACCAATGGAGCGGTAGGGGTAACCACGCACCGATCCACCGCCCCCGGCCAGTAACCGGTCCGAGGCGGGAATGCTGTCGAGATCCGAATCCGAGGTGAGTGGCCAGATGGAGGTCCAGTCCAGACGGTTCGCGAGTACGACATCATCACCGAAAGGCCGGAAACTGGCCCAACCCAGTGAACCGATGTAAAACGGATCGCTGCTTTCATTCAGACTGAAGACCGGCTCCAGCCCCACGTTATAACGAAACCCTGAGCGCGGATTCAGGCTGTTTGGGTTCTCATCGAACTCGTAGGCCAAGGGGAAGCGCAACAGGCTGTGAGTGTCCCAGTCGTCGTTTTCGCGCTCATCGGAGCGCTGGTAGGCAATGCCGTATCGATAGGTGTCCCTTCGGGAAGCCTGACGGTCGATGGTGGCCCGGCTCTCGCCGATGTAATACTCATCCTCCCCCGGTGTTTCATGGGTGAGGCTGTTATTCCAGGTCAGGGTGTTTCTCGCCTCCAGAAAGCCGGGAATGGTCAACTTAACATTGCCAACCTGACGATCCGCCTGCAGCTCGGTGCCCAGTTCAAGCCACTGCGCCCGCCCAAGCAGGTTGCGATGCTCCCAGCCAAGCGACAGGCCGACGCCCTGATCGGTATCCCAACCGATTCCGGCCCGAATCGTGCGCGGAGGCCGTTGGATGACATCGAAATGAACATTAACCCGGCCGTTTTCCTGGCGGTTAAGTGAACGTCGGACCGTAGCAAACAATTTGGTTTGGTAGAGGTTCAACACCGCCTGATCAATGGCGGCGCGGTTGAAACAGGCACCGTCTTCAAGGTCTGTCTGGCGACGCAGGAACCGCCCGTTGACGCCTTCAATACCATCGAAGCTGACGTCGCCGATCTTGGAGGGTTTGGTAGCCAGCACCCGATACACCAGATGACCGCCCTGCTCTTCTTCTTTCAGGTGCACCTGATGAGTGACTTCGAGAGTGAAGTAACACCCCTGTTCATCCACAATGGCTTTCAGGCGCGACTGGTCAGACAGAATATCCTCGGCTACCAGGGGGGAGCCGACATCGAATTCGGGCCAGTCTTCTGGGCGTTCGATCTCCACCCCGTCGATATCGATGCTGAGAATGGTGTATTGCTCGTCGGTATCCACCCGGTACTGAACATGTTCGGTGACTTCCCTGGACCCGGTGAAAAACCACTTCACTCTCTCCCAGAGGGTGAAGTCAACGTCTTTGCCGGGGGTGATGCGATAGATGATATCGGCGTCGTAATAGCCACGGGCTTCAAGCACCTGACGCATGCGTTCGCGCTCACCGCCCGCGAGCCGCTTGAGACTGGGGGATAGGTTGATCGATCTCAGCGATTCCCGATACTGTTCCAGCTGGCTCTGCAGTGCCCGGTGCAACGAGCTGTTCTTGGGCTCGATTATAATATCGCCGTCGAGTACGGGCGGGATTTCCGCAGCCCGGACGGCGACGCTGACCAGTAAGGTCAACGCTGTCAGGATCAACTGCCTTGTCTGTCGGATGCCGATAGTCGTTCTCCACTGTCCCGAGCCGGGTTCCCACCCATGTTAGGACCTTCTTTCTGAACCCGGGATGAAGCAGCCGCTCAGTATGACACCCTGTCGCGGGGGCGTCGAAAGGGCTGCGGTTATAGCCGGGAACCAGGCTGTATATTCCAATAGGTCATTTCACGCCATCCGGCTATAACTTTAGAATCACCGTTTATTCAATGACAGCCCACTGACCTATTTTGGCGTTGTTGTGTGGCCGACACGGTCTCAAGACCCTGGATCGCCGACAACACGCCCATTATCGTTGAGGAAGCTCGATGAAACGAGATAAAAAGCGCGTTGAAGGTGAAGTCTGGAGCGAGGACCGTTTGGCGGAATACCTCGATTTTAAGACCTATGACGGCACAGATCCCGATTTCCATTGCCTTTACCGGGCCTATACACGAATGAACGAGGAGACGTTCGCCCGTTTCGTCCAACTCTTCCGCGAGCGCGGCCGCAATATTAACGCGACCAACCAGGAAGGCCAGACACTGGCTCAGATACTTCGCTCCCATAAGCAGTCCGAGGAGTATCTGGAGGTTCTGGAAGGCTGAGAGTCTACTTCCCGACTGAGGTTAACGCTTATTTAGCCTCAGTCCCGCAACGCAGCAAGAACTTCGTCTAGCCGGGTGGCGCCCACCACCGTCATGCCTTCAATGGGTTTCCTGGGTTGGTTGGCCTTGGGGATAATGGCCTTACGGAACCCATGCTTGGCGGCTTCGACAATACGTTCCTGGCCGTTGGGCACCGGACGCAGCTCACCGTTCAGGCCGAGCTCGCCGAATACCACCCAGTCCCTTGGTAGTGGCTTGTCTCTCAAGCTGGATAACACGGCCAGTAAGGTAGCCAGGTCCGCACTGGTTTCCGTAACACGCACCCCGCCAACCACATTCAGGAACACATCCTGATCGCCGGTGAACACGCCACCGTGGCGGTTGAGAATGGCGAGGATCATCGACAGCCGGTTGGTATCCAGGCCCACCGCGACCCGACGTGGATGCCCCATGCTGGTGCCATCAACCAGCGCCTGAAGCTCGATCAACAATGGCCTGGTTCCCTCCCAGACTACCGTCACGATGGACCCTGGGGATAACTCCGTGCTCTTGTTCAGAAAGATGGAGCTCGGGTTCTTCACCTCTTTCAAGCCGACATCCAGCATCGCGAACACGCCCAACTCATTGACCGCGCCGAACCGGTTCTTGATCGCCCTGAGCGTTCGAAAACGGCTGTCGCCGGAGCTTTCCAGCATGACCGAGGCGTCGATCATGTGTTCCAGCACCTTCGGCCCGGCCAGGCTGCCATCCTTGGTGACGTGTCCGACGATAATCAGCACCGTACCGGTTTGCTTCGCGAAGCGCGTCAACCAGGCGGCGGCTTCGCGCACCTGGGAAACGCTGCCGGGGGCGCTTTCGACCTCCGGTGCGTGCATGACCTGGATGGAGTCGATCACCAAGACGCGGGGTTTGTGCTCCTGGGCAACTCGGGTAATGGTTTCCACCGAGGTTTCAGCCAGGATGGACAGATCGTCCATAGGCAGATTCAGCCGCTTGGCGCGCAGGGCGATTTGCTGGACGGATTCCTCCCCGGAAACATAGAGCACCGATATTTGCCGGGCTAGGTGGCAGAGGGTCTGCAACAACAAGGTGCTTTTACCGGCCCCCGGGTGACCGCCAATCAATACCGCACTGCCGGAGACCAGCCCGCCCCCCAATACCCGATCAAATTCCCCCATACCGGTTTGAATACGCACCTGCTCTTCCAGGTTCACATCGGAAAGCTTTTGCAGCTGGCTGAGCGACCCGGCGAAACCGGTGCGCTGCGGCTCGCTGAAATCCGGTTGGCGGGCGACGGCCCCTTTGGCCTCGCGGAATTCCTTCAGGGTGTTCCAGGCTTTGCATTCAATGCACTGCCCCTGCCATTTGGAGTAATCGGCTCCACATTCGGAGCAGACGAATTGAAGTTTTGGTTTTGCCAAGGTGGGGCCTCTGTTTTTGCGGAGGGCGATTCTGGTGCGCTAGTTTCTCACAAGAAGAGTACTGGATAAACAACCAGCTCCATCACCAAACCCGGCCCTTGTCACTGGTCGCATGGTCAGTAATCATTCACTCACAAATACCAACGGGATTTTTTGATGGATTGGACACAACTGCTCACCACCGAACGTTACGGTCACGAAGCCATCGATGCGGAGGAGCTGGGTCGTAGCCACTTCCATAAAGATCATGATCGTATCGTTTTTTCCAGCGCCTTTCGCAAGTTGGGTGGCAAAACCCAGGTCCACCCCCTGGCGAAGAACGATCATATCCACAATCGGCTGATTCACAGCCTGGAAGTGGGTAGCGTCGGCCGCAGCCTGGGCATCCGGGTCGGGGAGCGTATTCGTGACCAGTTGCCCGCCTGGATCGAACCGGATGATCTGGGTGTGATCGTTCAGAGTGCCTGCCTGGCCCACGATATCGGTAATCCGCCTTTTGGCCACGCCGGTGAATATGCGATTCAGGATTGGTTTAAGCAGCCGGAAAACGAATACCTTTTAGAGAAACTGCCGGAAGCCACTAAACGCGATTTGAGACAATTCGAGGGTAACGCCCAGGGCTTTCGGGTCATCGCTCAGGTGGAATATCACCTGAACCGTGGCGGGCTTCGGTTGACCTACCCCACACTCGGCGCGTCCATTAAATACCCCTGGACGGCGGAGCAAAACCACCCGAAGGGCAAATTCAGTTGCTTCCAGCCTGAATTTCGTATTCTGCAGCAACTGGCGCATCGCGTGGGATTGGAACCCGCCGGTGAGAACGCCTGGTGTCGTCATCCTCTGAGTTATCTGATGGAGGCCGCAGATGACATCTGCTATGCCCTGATCGATCTGGAAGATGCGGTTGAACTGCATATTCTGGATTTCGAGGAGGTGCGCCGGGTATTTGAGAGCATCCAGAGCACCGGGGAACTGGGTCTGGACGATGGCGATAACAGTGTCTCGCCGAATCGGCAGTTGGCGGCGTTACGGGGCAAAACCATCGGTGTGATTGTCGATGCCGTGGTCGATGCCTTTGTTCAGCATCTGCCGGAGATCATGGCCGGAAAGTTTGAAGGGGACCTACTCGCGGTGTGCCCCGAGCAGGTGCGCTCGGGCATTGCCCAGGCCAAGACGCTGGCTAAAAACAAAGTCTTCCTCGACACCCAAAAGACTGAAACCGAAATCGGTGCCTATGCGGTGCTCAGTACTCTACTGCAGGCTTTCGTGACGGCGGGTTATGAACTGCACAGGAAAGGCGACTATGCGCAGTTAAGCTATCGTGCCAAACGCGTTTTCGATCTGATGGGGGCGGAGGCACCCGCGGCACATTGGCCGCTGGCGGACATTTATCATCGGCTGGTGGATCACATCGCCGGGATGACGGACAACTACGCCAGCTATCTGGCCCGCCAGATTGGCGGGCCTTCCCAGCCGCATTTTGTGTAGCCGACTGAACGCAAGTCCCTGGGGTATCAGTACGAACAGCGGGTGATCGATGTCCGAGCGATCAGCCTCTTGGCTCCAAGGTGACTATCAACCGGTCTTCCGCGCGATTGACGTCGGCCATGAAACGGTCGATGTCCTTCAGCCCTACGCTGTCGAGCATCTTGTCGGCGCGGTTGTAGTCCGCCAGTTCACGGTCCGAGCGAGTGAAGAACTCGATATCGTCGAGAATATCGTAGAGGTTGCGTCGCATGCGCCGGTTGCTTTCCCGTTCCTGACGTTTGATGGTGTTCAGCCGGGTGTCGGTCAGCCAAACCTCAGGAGACTGCATGGCTTTGTCTATCGATCCCAATACGGCATTTGCCCGCTCCGGCGAAGTTGAGGTGGAGATCATCATGATCGTCGCCGGTACGGTCGGTTCTGCCTGATCGACGCCAACCTGAATGTCGTAACTGTCGCCCTGCACTTCCCGAATTTCATTGAACAGATAGTCTTCCAGCATCGCGGAAGCCAACCGCGCGACCAGCCGTTGCCGTTGATCCCATACCGGTTCGGCCAGCCGTACTCTCATATCGATGTCGGTGCGCTGCTCTTCGTGTGCCGCGACGGCTATGCGTTGACTGCCCTGCCATACGTCGGGGTCGACCGACCCGGTGCTGGGATGCGGCAAAGGCACGCCCGCGAGATTTTTCGCCAAGGCTTCAGTAAGGGCTTTTTCCCGGACATTGCCGACCACGAACAGGTCCAACCCTGTGCCTTGGCTCAGCCATTGGCTCTGATATTGGTTCAGGGTTTCAATGGTTACGCCGCCGAGATCACCAGGGATGATCGAGGAAAACCCGGGGTGATCAATGACATATGGCCTGAGCGCGGCTTCGGTGCGGCCATCCGGCGTATTGGGCAAGGCCGCGAGGTAGTCCCGGATTCCCGCGAGATATTCGTTCACAACCTGGCTGTCCAGCTCCATTGGTTGCATCTGATGGGCTATCATCGCCAGCATCGAATCGAGATTGTCGGGCCGTCCGGTCCAGTAGAGGCCACTGGAGGTGGTGAAGCTGTAGACGCTGCCTTCGATGCCACGGGCGGCCTGCCAGTCTTCATAACCGGAGCGGCTCAATCCAGCGGGAGGGGACTCCATCAACACGTTGGCCCAGAACAAATCCAACACGGCGTTTTCACGCGAGCGCGCGGCGGTGCCACCCCGGCTGACCAGATTGACGATGACATTGTTGGCTTCAAGATCGGATGGGTAAAACCACACTACCAGGCCGTTACCCAGGGTGATGCGTTTCAGGCCCGGCACCTCGGTCTCTTCAACAGCAATGACTTCGCCGGGACGTCGATTGAGGCTGACATCGGCAGCCTCTTCAACCTGAACGTCCATCGCGGCGACGGAGCGGGAAGCCATGGAGGTGATCGCCTTCGCCAGCTGTGATTCGCTCCAGCTATCGAATTCGGCGTGCGTCAATACCGCCGCGCCCAATACCGGCGCCTCGGCGACTTCGGCGGCCAGCCATGAGTTGAAATCACGATGGTTGTAATAACCGTGCAGTTGTCGGGCGGCCTGAATGTAGGCGTCCCAATCGAACAGGTCCAAACCGGATTCAGTAACATATTTAATCCAATCCAGACGTTCGGCGGCGGAATAATCCGCCATGGTATCGCCCTGGATGCGCAAATCGTCAATCAGGCGGCGCCCATATAACTGATATTCGTCGGCACTGATTCCATGCTGGATCAGCTGTTGCCAAATCCGCTCACCCGCTTCGGCATGAGAAGGCTGCAACCGGCCCTCGGCGCCCAGAGTCAGATCGATGACGAAAGCACCGTCTTCCATTTCGTACACATAAATTTCGGTGTCGACCACCGGGCTCTGTTGACGGCTCCATTGTTTACCACGTTCTTCCAACGCCTGCGCCAGCAGCTCGGTATAGAGCTCCTGTTGCTGACCCGTGACTGTTGTCAGCGGCTCAGGACGAAAGACCCGGGCGATTTCCAGATAACTGTTTGCGACGGTTTCATCGCTGCTGACCGAAAACCTGGCCGGACCATAATCAACCTCGGGTCGATTAGGAACGAAATCGTCGGACTTGGGCAAACCGGCAAAATGCTTGTGGATGCGGTATTGGGTATCACCGAGATCCAAATCGCCGGAGACGTACAGCGTCATTCGGTCGGCTCGATAAGTGCGCTGATAAAGGTTTCTCAGTTGCTCGGCCGTGGCTGTTTGAATACTCTCCGGTGTGCCGATGGGACGGTGGTCAAGGTAGTCGCTGCCAGCATAAAAAGATTGATACTGTTGCAGCCAGACCGGAGTCTTTCCAGCCTCCTGCAACCGCCACTCTTCCAGTATCACGCCCTTCTCGGCTTCGACTTCGGCCGGGTCAAATTCAATGCCCTGTGCCCATTCCGACAATACCGTATAGGCCTCGAGAACCAAGTCACGCTGATCGGACGGCACACTGAGTTGATAGACCGTCTGGTTGTAATAAGTATGGGCGTTGATGTCGCCGCCAAAATCCATTCCCGTGGATTTCAAATAGTCGATCAGGCTGTTGCCTGGATACTGTTGCGTGCCGTTAAAGGCCATGTGTTCAATAAAGTGGGCATAGCCTTTTTCGTCTTCGGCTTCATCCAGAGAGCCTACATCCACCTTCAAACGAAACTCGACCGTTCGGGCCCCCTGCGCCCAGGTATCGATATGGTATTGGAAGCCGTTGGCGAGAGTGCCGGATACCACCTCGTCGTTGCCGGGGATCATGACCAGGTCGTGTGCAGGCGTTATTGGTTGCCCCGGTTGAGCGGCCATGTCGGCGCAACCGGCCAACAGCGTGGCTATGCCAATATTCAGCCAGATGGTTTTGGAGCGGGGTGTCAGAGTCCTTGCGAGGGTGTTCACTTCGTTGATTTCCTTCCGTTGGTTGGCGGTTTAATACTATGGCTGGGTTACACGGTATCCGGCCGATTCAAATGCATTTAGCAGGCCCTGCTCACCCGCCAGGTGCAAGGCACCGACGGCGACACATTCGGTGCCCGGGCTGTCAGGTAACGTTAATAACGTCGCTAACCAGTTTTCGTTGCGTTGGTTCAGCAGCATGTCTTCCAAACCAGGATATTGGCTCATAGCGCCCACTTCATAAAGCTTGGTCAGATCACCACTCTTCCAGGCGGTCACCATCTCGGTCATCAGGGTTTCAAAACTGGAAAGCTCGGTCAGAGTTTGTTCTATGAACGCATCCGAAGCGGTCTCGCCCGCCTGATTCAGAAACTCGAACTGTTCCATGGGGGCTTCCAGATAGGCTACCGGCAAACCCTTTTGGATGGCCTTGTCATGAAGGTAGGTATCGATACCGTAATCCGGTTGGAATCCCAATCGGGTCATCGCGGTGGTGGATAGTACCACTCCGGCGGCCCAGGGTTTCAGCGGTAACAATACGGCTATGGGTAACTGCTCTTTCGCGGCGGCGGCCTTAAGGCTGTTAAACACCTCGGGGCTAAGCACTTGGTTAAGCAGAGTGCCAGGCGGCAAGCGCATGGCGTTTTGTATCTGCAACAGAGTTTCAGGTTCTTCCAGGGCGCTTAAATCAGTTTCCAGCCACAGGCGGTCGCATTGTTCGAAAGTCCGCTGATAGACATCCGGCAGCGGATGATCCGATGCCCTCAGCAAATGAAAGGTGCCGAAAAAGTAAAATTCGGCTGGCCCGGTGGCTTTCCATATAGGCGCAGCCTGGAGCGTGCCAATCAGAAGCAAACATAACAGTGTTACTCTGGAGAAAGGTCTCATTCGTTCAACGCCTCCTGTAAATCCGGCCCGCTACACTCATATATTCAGTTACACTCTCTTTTCACCAAGCTGGTCGACTCTTACAGGAAACTTTAATACGGACACAGCTTCAACCAATTCATTCCATGTTTTTAGGTCCATTAACAATCTTGAAATACTGACATTATCTTTGCTTCTAACAGTTTGCACGGAATAACGCCACTTACCGATCTCCATCCCCACGATATCGGTATATGCCAATTCGACTTCCGGCGTCAGTACTTGGAAATGCACCACCAGATGATGGTCAAACAAAGTCACCAGCGGTTTTTTCGGTTTCAACAGAACAAACAAATGCCATGCCAGCAGAGCGCCAAACAATAAAGCCAACAGCCAATCAAAAGCACTGGTCGGATTATCTATAAAAGATAGAGAAATCGCGAGCACGAACAAAAACCAAAGTAAGTGATATACCCAGGAATACTTACTTTCGTAAAAAACCGTGCCTGATGTCATTTTTGAAGAATTCTGACGTTCCATGTCCATATTAGTTCCACTGTAAGAGAGATTACCTTTAAAGGTGTCAGTTGGTTTTCGCATGCTTCAACACTTCAGACAAACCTGCCACAGCACCGCCAATATTGGAGAGCTCAGCCGGTATAATCATGGTGTTATTAGTCTTCGCCAGTTTACCGAACTCGCCAACATACTGCTCAGCAATACGCAGGCTAACGGCGTCTTTTCCTCCGGGAGTTTCAATTGCTTCGGCGATTTTACGCAAGCCTTCCGCAGTGGCGACGGCAATTAACTCAATTTGCTTGGCCCGGCCTTCGGCTTCGTTAATCTGCTTTTGCTTCTCTGCTTCAGACAGGTTGATCACTTCCTGTTTTTGACCTTCGGACACGTTGATCATGGCTTGACGTTCGCCTTCGGATTTCGCGATCGCCGCACGGCGTTCCCGTTCCGCTCGCATTTGCTGCTCCAGGGCGTCTTTGATGCTGGCAGGCAGGGAGATATCCGATATTTCATAACGCAGAACTTTGATACCCCAAGGGTTCGCCGCTTCATCCAACGCCTGCACGACCACTTCGTTAATCTTGGCTCTTTCCTCGAAGGTTTTATCCAGGTCGGTCTGACCGATGACGGAGCGCATGGTGGTTTGCGCCAACTGACTGGCGGCGTTGCGGTAGTTGTCGACACCGTAACTGGCTTTGTGGGCGTCGATCACCTGAATGTATAAAACACCGTCAATGCCAACCTGAATGTTGTCTTTTGTAACGCACTCCTGCTGGGCTACGTCAATTACCTCTTCTTTCAGGGTGTGCTGGTAGGCCACCTTATCGATAAAAGGGATCAGAATGTGAAAGCCGGAGTCCAGCGTTTTATGGTATTTACCCAGGCGTTCGACCACGTAATTCGAGCGTTGAGGAACGATACGCGCCGTTTTAAGAATGATGATGATGACGGCCAGCGCGAAGCCAATCGCCAGGTAGGTGCCAATATCATTAAACATATCCATGGAGATATCCTTTTTAAGAGTGATTGGTTGGACTTATTCGGGCTTATCGCGGGAGACGGTCAGGCGAATGCCTTCATTCGCCACCACCCAAGCAATATCGCCAGCTTTCAGATCGTCGTCGGAGAGGGCATCCCAGGCCACCCCATTCAGGATGACCCGGCCCGCGCCTTGAACAAAATCGTTCTGGACGGTGACTCGCTCACCAATGTCACGCTGAAACTGGGTATGCCCCTCGCCCTGGTCTGAACTATAGCCGCCAAACCAGGCTTTCATGCGTTTTCGGGCCAGCAGGAGGGTGGTAATACTGACGATGCCAAAAACCAGCATCTGCAGGGCAAGGCTTTCGATAACACCCAGCCAAAGCAGTACTCCGGTCACGAGAGCGCCAATACCGAGGAAGACAGCGACAATGCTGGTGGCGAGCAGTTCAGAGAGGATCAGGACGATGCCTGTGATAATCCAGATAAGTGCAGCGGGCATGGTGACCTCCTTGGTCTTAACAACAACAGTCTGCCACTCTATCCCTGGCAGACTGTAGAGGGAAGTGTATATCGGCTACTTATGTTCCACCAGTTCGATTTCATACTCAACATCGCCACCCGGTGTCTTCACGACCACTTCGTCGCCTTCCTCCTTGCCGATCAAAGCGCGGGCGATGGGTGAGGTAACGGAAATCTTGTTCACCTTCACATTGGCTTCGTCTTCACCAACGATCTTATAGGAAACACCCTGGTCGGTTTCGAGGTTGAGCAGGGTGACCGTGCAGCCGAAGACCACCTTTCCTGTGTGGGGGATATCGTGAATATTGATGACCTGGGCATTGGACAGCTTATTCTCGATTTCCTGAATACGACCTTCGATAAACCCCTGTTGCTCGCGCGCAGCGTGATACTCGGCGTTTTCTTTCAGGTCGCCATGCTCGCGGGCCTCGGCGATGGCTTTAATCACCGTGGGGCGCTGGTTTTGCTTAAGGTCCTTCAATTCATTCTGCAGGGCTATCTCGCCTTCGAGCGTCATGGGGTAGCGTTGCATAGTCAGTCTTCCTGCTGTTTTCCCGGCTGTAATGGCCGGTCTGTATATTCTGGTGAATGTTGCCGGGGTGTCCGCACCCCGATCGAATAACTCTTCCGGCCGGCTCAGCCGGTTTATAACCCAATAAAAAAATAAACTCTGCCTGTTCGCCACAGCAACAAAAAGGGCGCCGAAGCGCCCTTTTTTAAACAGCCATGGGGCGTTTCGGTCAGGAGGTCTGCGTCTTATGCAGATCCTGGAGGCGACGAACCGGGGTTTCGGCCGCGAATTGCATGGCCATGACCGAGGCCTCGGCACCGGCCAACGTCGTAGTGTAATAAACCTTGTGTTGCAATGCACTACGGCGGATTTCAGCGCTGTCGATGATGGACTGGCGGCCTTCGGTGGTGTTGATGATGAAGGCAATCTCGCCGTTCTTGATCATATCGACCATGTGCGGGCGGCCTTCGTTCACCTTGTTCACCACCGTGACTTCCAACCCGGCATCGGCCAGGTACTTCTGGGTGCCGCTGGTGGCCAGCACCTCGTAGCCCTGTTCGACCAGGCTCTTGGCCACCGGCAGAATGGCTTTCTTATCACGGTCCTTGACCGAGAGAATCACTTTACCGGCTTTCGGCATCCGCGTTCCAGCGCCCAATACCGCCTTGGCGAAAGCTTCGGCGAAAGTATCGCCGGTGCCCATGACTTCGCCGGTGGACTTCATTTCCGGGCTCAATATGGGGTCGACGCCCGGGAATTTGTTGAACGGCAGTACCGCCTCTTTAACCGAATAGTAGTGAGGAATCACTTCCTGGGTGAAGCCCAGTTCTTCAAGCGTCTTGCCTGTCATCACCTGGGCGGCCACTTTCGCGAGGGATACACCAATCGCCTTGGAAACGAACGGCACCGTCCGGGAGGCCCTTGGGTTCACTTCGATGATGTACAACTGGCCGTCCTGCCAGGCCATCTGGACGTTCATCAGACCGATGACGTTCAGTTCCAGCGCCATATCGGTGATTTGCTTGCGAATCAGGTCCAGTGCTTCCTGCGGCAGGCTGTATGGCGGCAGGGAACAGGCGGAATCGCCGGAGTGCACGCCCGCCTGCTCAATGTGCTGCATGATGCCGCCGATCACGACCTGCTTGCCATCGCTGACGGCGTCGATATCGACTTCTATCGCAGCGTTCAGGAAGTGGTCGAGCAGCACCGGGGCGTCGTTGGAGACCTGAACGGCGTCGCGCATGTAGCGCTCAAGCTCGGCCTCTTCGTAGACGATTTCCATGGCACGGCCGCCCAGCACGTAGGAAGGACGCACGACCAGCGGGTAGCCGATGTTGCGGGCAATGCTGATCGCCTGCTCCAGGCTCCGTGCAGTGCCGTTTTCGGGCTGCAACAGATTGAGCTTGTCGACCATCACCTGGAAACGCTCACGGTCTTCGGCGCGGTCGATGGCGTCCGGCGTGGTGCCGATGATCGGCGCGCCGGCGGCTTCGAGTTCACGCGCGAGCTTGAGCGGAGTCTGGCCGCCAAACTGGACGATCACACCGACCGGTTTTTCCAGCTCGATGATTTCCAGTACGTCTTCCAGAGTCACCGGCTCGAAATAGAGGCGGTCCGAGGTGTCGTAGTCCGTGGAGACGGTTTCCGGGTTGCAGTTGACCATGATGGTCTCGAAGCCGTCGTCTCTCGCCGCCAGAGCCGCGTGCACACAGCAGTAGTCGAACTCGATGCCCTGGCCGATACGGTTCGGGCCACCGCCAATAACCATGATCTTCTTGCGGTCGCTCGGGTTGGCTTCGCATTCCTCGTCGTAACTGGAATACATATAGGCCGTGCTGGAGGCGAATTCGGCCGCACAGGTATCCACACGCTTATAAACCGGACGTATGCCAAGTTCCCAACGCTTTTTACGCAGCTCTTTCTCGCTGACGCCCATCAGTTTGGCCAGGCGCTCATCCGAGAACCCCTTGCGCTTGAGGCGGCGCATGTAGGTGGCATCCAGGTCTTTCATACCGGATTCCTGCAGCGCTTTCTCTTCGTTGATCAGGTCTTCGATCTGCACCAGGAACCAGGGGTCGATACCGGTGAGGCGCTGAACCTCGGTCACGCTGAAATCGGCACGGAAGGCATCGCCGATGTACCAGATGCGCTCGGCGCCCGGCTCTTTCAGCTCACGGATAATGCGGTCATTGACGTCGTCCGCGTTCAGGTCGACCTTGGAGTCGAACCCGCCCACGTTCACTTCCAGGCCACGCAGGGCTTTCTGCAGCGATTCGGAGAAATTACGGCCGATGGCCATGACTTCACCCACGGATTTCATCTGGGTGGTCAGACGGTCGTTGGCCTGCGGGAATTTCTCGAAGGCGAAACGCGGTATTTTGGTGACGACGTAATCGATGCTCGGTTCGAACGAGGCCGGAGTGACCCCTCCGGTGATGTCGTTCTGCAGTTCGTCCAGGGTGTAACCCACGGCCAGCTTGGCGGCGATTTTCGCAATCGGGAAGCCGGTGGCCTTGGAGGCGAGTGCGGAGGAACGGCTCACCCGCGGGTTCATTTCGATCACGACCATGCGGCCGGTTTCCGGGTCTATCCCGAACTGAACGTTGGAACCGCCGGTTTCGACGCCGATCTCGCGCAGTACCGCCAGGGAGGCGTCGCGCATGATCTGGTATTCCTTGTCGGTCAGCGTCTGGGCCGGGGCGACGGTGATGGAATCGCCGGTGTGCACGCCCATGGCGTCGAAGTTTTCGATGGCGCATACAATGATGCAGTTGTCCGCTTTGTCGCGCACCACTTCCATCTCGTACTCTTTCCAGCCGATCAGGCTTTCGTCGATCAACAGCTCGTTGGTCGGCGACAGGTCGAGGCCGCGCTCACAGATTTCGTCAAACTCTTCGCGGTTATAGGCAATACCACCGCCGGAACCGCCCATAGTGAAGCTGGGGCGGATGATGCAGGGAAAGCCGATCCATTCGAGAATGGCCTGGGCTTCCTTCATGGAGCGGGCAATGCCGGAGCGAGGTGTTTCAAGGCCGATGGCTTTCATGGCCTTGTCGAACCGTTCGCGGTCCTCGGCTTTGTCGATGGTATCGGCATTGGCGCCGATCATCTGCACGCCGAACTTCTCCAGAACCCCTTCACGTTCCAGGTCCAGCGCGCAGTTCAGAGCGGTCTGGCCACCCATGGTGGGCAATAGGGCGTCCGGACGTTCTTTTTCGATGATTTTGGCAACTTCCGTCCAGACCACCGGTTCAATGTAGGTGGCGTCGGCCATCGCCGGGTCGGTCATGATGGTCGCGGGGTTGGAGTTAACTAGAATGACGCGGTAACCCTCTTCACGCAGGGCTTTACAGGCCTGCGCGCCGGAATAATCGAATTCACAGGCCTGACCAATGACGATCGGCCCCGCGCCCAGGATGAGAATGCTTTGTATGTCGGTGCGTTTTGGCATGGTTCGCTTCGCTTTGGTTACGCTGGATGCATGAGGGAAGGCGGTAGACACCGATCAAGGCGTCTTCCGTCTCCCGTTCAGCGTGATGCGTTCTTCATCAATTCAATAAAGTGATCGAACAGGGGCGCACAATCGCGCGGCCCGGGGCTGGCTTCCGGATGACCCTGAAAACTGAACGCTGGCTTGTCGGTGCGTCGGATGCCTTGCAGCGAGCCGTCGAACAAGGAGCGATGGGTCGGTTCCAGGTTGGCCGGCAGGCTGTCCGCATCCACGGCGAAGCCATGGTTCTGACTGGTGATCATCACCGTTTTGCTGGCAATCGTTTCCACCGGGTGGTTGGCGCCGTGGTGACCGAATTTCATCTTGGCGGTTTTGGCGCCGGAAGCCAGGCCGAGCAATTGGTGGCCCAGACAAATACCGAACACCGGAATATCGGTCTCGAGAATCTCGCGGATGGCGGTGATCGCATAGTCACACGGCTCCGGGTCACCGGGACCGTTGGACAGGAATATGCCGTCCGGGTCCATCGCCAATACTTCGCTGGCGGGCGTTTGCGCAGGCACCACGGTCAGGCGGCAGCCACGGTCGACCAGCATGCGCAGGATGTTGCGCTTGACGCCATAATCGTAGGCGACAACGTGATAAGGCAGTTCGCTGTCTTCTCGCACCGAGTGGCCTTTGCCGAGCTGCCAACTGCCTTCACGCCATTGATAGGATTCGTTCACCGTGACTTCTTTGGCAAGATCCATGCCTTTCAAACCGGCGAAGCCTCGGGCCAGTTCCAGGGCGCGTGCTTCATCGATCTGGTCACCGGCCATGATGCAGCCGTTCTGAGCGCCTTTTTCACGCAGAATGCGCGTCAGACGGCGTGTGTCGATATCGGCGATGGCGACAACGTTGTTGTCGTTCAGATAATCGCCAAGGGATTGTTCGCTGCGGAAATTGCTGTGCAGCAGCGGCAGATCACGAATGACCAGACCGGCGGCCCACACGTGTTCCGATTCTTCATCTTCGGAATTGGTGCCGGTATTGCCAATGTGGGGATAGGTGAGTGTGACGATTTGTCGGGCGTAGGAAGGGTCTGTCAGGATTTCCTGATAACCGGTCATGGCGGTGTTGAAAACCACCTCACCGATTGATTCTCCGGGGGCGCCGATGCTGATGCCCCGGAACAGACTGCCGTCAGCTAGTGCGAGTATGGCTGGCGTACTCAAAGATCCGTTCCTCTGTTCTGTGCGCGTGAACTTATGGCTGTGAAGGGTTCAGACTGCCGGTGCGTCGGTATTCCTGGACCGAAGAACCAGCAACCTGACCAAGCAGACAAGTTACCTGACCCCTTTCGCAAAAAAGCGAGATGAAGTAGCCTCCATCCCGCTCGGAAATCATTTGCGTTGACTCAGGTGAAAAACTGCCTTGCGCTTGGCGATTCGGGTGCCGTGCCCAAATTGCGGGGATTCTACCGGATCGGGCCTTGCACTGTCCACCCGAAACCACCCTAACCACAGCCCTGACAGGGGATATTTATGAACCAGACCTCCCGACTGGAGTTCACCAAGGACCTGGCCATTCAAGCCGGGCAATTGATTCGCAAAAGACGGGAGTCCGGACGACTCGAACGGGACTTCAAAGTCGGTATCGAATTGGTCACCGATGCTGATCTCGCCGCCGAAAAACTGATCAAGAAAGCCATTAAGGCAAGCCACAGCGGCGACGCCATCCTCGCCGAAGAAACCGCCGACCGGCCAAGTGGCGACGCCCTGCGGGGGCCTCTCTGGGTCATCGACCCCATCGACGGCACCGTCAACTACGCCCACAATCACAGCATGGTGGCCGTATCGATCGCCTGGTACGACGAGGGAGTCGCGCAAATCGGGGTTGTCTACAACCCTTTTCTGAATGAATGCTTCAGCGCCGTTCGTGGCCAGGGCGCCTGGCTGAACGACGAACCCATCGCCGTGTCGGGCAAGACGGATCTGTCACGGGCTCTGGTTGCCACCGGCTTCCCCTACCAGAAAGAAGGCCGCCGGGAACTGATAGAGCGACTGAGCCGGGTCATGACCGGTTGTGCGGATATTCGCCGTCTTGGCTCGGCGGCACTGGACATCTGCTGGGTGGCCTGTGGCCGGATGGACGCCTATTACGAATCCGTAAGCCCCTGGGACAGTGCGGCGGCGCAGTTGATTGCCCGTGAAGCAGGCGCGCGGCTGGGACGGTTCAAAGCGGTTGAATCCGACCTGCCGGAGGAGCTGGAAGGCAGAAACTGGCTGATCAGCACACCCGGTGTTTATGAAGGATTACTGGAATTGCTGGCGGAGTAGCGCCCCGCCTTCAATCGAAATAACTCACCATCCGCTCCCTTACGGCCCGGTAGGCGTCGTTGTCGTCTACCTGGATCAACCGATCAGCCAATCGACCCAGTGGATAAACCCCCAGGATCATCAGAGGAAGATACATCCAGCCCCATACACCGCCATAAACAAAGGCGGCGCTCAATAACAACAGATGATTGATCAGATAGAATGGCATCAGCCAGGCAATTTGCTGTTCAAGCCTCCAATTCCCGCCGCGATGCCCCATGACAAAAGCCAACAGCAGAGGGGCGGCATTGCACAACCCCAGCAGCAGAGCCCCGGGCAGCCACAACCAAGCCACTTTATCCGGCCACCGCCAACTCCGCATGGCGCGCACCTCGTGCCACGACAACAACAAAGAGGAAGGCACTCGCCCGGAACGGCTCACAAGAGGCAGATTCGGCAGGGTCTGGTGCCCCTTGATGGACCATGCCATCTTCTGCAGTCGCTGCAATTCATAAAGAATGTTCAATGGTGAACCGGCCAGATTCAGTGGCTCGGGCCGCCATATCCAATGGATGGGACTACCCAATGTATGGCGAAAGTCGTAATTGAACGTCAACAGCTGAACCGTCAATGCCCCACGACGCCGGTTAAGCCAATGGAGTTCCTTCTCAAGCCGAATAATGGCGGACCGTGACTCGACCTCCAGGGAAATGACCAGGGTCCGGCCGTGCTCCAACCAGTACGCTAGACGATCAGGCACTTCCCGGGAGGACACCTCCTCGATCAACCGCCTAAAGCGTGTGGAATCAGTCCAGCAATCGGAAAAACGCCCGGCTTCAACAAAGATCGGTTTCCGCTTGAGCCGGGACCAGAACAGCCAGCAATCGGCCGCTCCCAAACGACGAGGCACCAGTATGACGTCAATGTCGTTGCCGTTTTGCTCCAGCGCACATCCATGAACATGGACCGGGCCAAGCAAAGCCCAACTGAACCAGCGCCCCAGCCATTTTTTTATTGTTTGCCTTACCATGGTCATCCCTCGATGCCGTTCGGTGGGCCCATCTTAGGCGTCTCCAGGGGCCTCTCAAGCGCTGTACAAGAAGTCTCCGAATGTGCGACTATCCGTATCGCATAGTGCTACTTTTCATGGAAGGACCATGTCCCAGACCGTTCAACTCGTCGATACACTGAAAAAAATTCTGCGCGAGCGAAAAATCACTTACGCCGAAGTGGCAGAGAAATTGGACCTGAGCGAAGCCAATGTGAAGCGGATGTTCTCAAAACGCCATTTCACGCTGAATCGTCTTGAAGATATATGCGCCATGGCCGGGGCCGATTTAGGCTACCTGATGGCCAGAATGCACGAAGGCTCGATGATTCTTGATGAGCTGAGTGAAGATGATGAGCGCGAACTGGCGTCCGACATCAAGCTGCTGCTGGTGGCCCAATTGCTGGTCAACCGCTGGGAATATGAAGACATCGTCAACACCTACAATATCGATGAATTCGAGGCCACCCGCCTGCTCGCCAAACTGGACCGCATCGGGGTGATCGAACTGCTGCCCGGCAACCGGGTGAAAACCAAGCTCTCGCGGGATTTCAAATGGATTCCGAATGGGCCTGTTTATAAGTTTTTCGAGAAACACGTCGCGCGGGATTTCTTCAACTGCAAGTTCAATCCGAGAGCTGGGGAATTGCTGGTGTTTGTTGGCGGCATGTTGTCGCGCCAGTCCAATATGCAGATGCAGAACAGTATGCGTCGGCTGGCCCGGGAGTTCGATGAGCTGAGTAAGGAAGATGGCAAACTGCCGTTGGAGGAGACGTTCGGTACCGGCATGGTAGTGGCGATGCGCCCCTGGGAGCTGGATATTTTTGCCGAACTGAGGCGCAAGCCCAATATAAAAAAGTTCTGACGGTCGACGCCACCGGCCGGTCCCGATGGTCAGGCCGGTCGGGCCTGACTAACACCAAACGGAGCCCAGGCTAGGAGTCTGGGTCAGACCAGGAAGTCGAGATTCTCTCCGATGTTATTACCACTCTGACGATATTGATCGGCTACCAGTGCCCGATCAGTCACTTCAAGCGTGGTATCCAGCGCCTGGCTCTGGCGTTCCCGAGCCTCTTCATCAGCCGCTTCCCGCGCCTTCTGGCTTTCATTGGCCTTGGCGGTGGCCTCCGAGCCTTCGACTTTCTGCTCGGATTCCTCATTGATGGCGCGAGATTCCTCGGTTTCCTGCTCGGCAGCCGCTCTGGCTTCCCGTTCCAGTTGGCGCAGTTCCGCCTGGGCATCCAATTGCAATTGAGTAGCCTGGGCCGCGACGGCTCTATCCTGACTGGAGGGCTCCGCCGGTGCCAGCGCTGCGCGCCGAATACGTTCGGCTTTGGCCATGGTGGCCTGAGGATCGCCTGGGACGGGGCTGATGTCGATGCCGACTTCACCGGCGACGGCGTAGCGTTTGCCATCCGGCCCGGTGGTGTAGGTCAGGGACATAGCACCGGCATATTGCCCGCCAACGGCCTGATGCGCCTGTTCATGGCTGCGGACTTCGCGATCTCGTCGGGCAAGCTCCCGAATGGTTTCAAGCTCTTCTTCCAGGCGTTGCTGATCGATGCGGTCTTGGCCGGGTTTTTGGTCGGCCTCGGAAGAGCCACGGGTTTCATTGGGCCGAGAGGCTTGACGGGTTGTCGCTTCACTTCCTGAACCAGACTCTTCCGCCGGGGCGGCATTGGCCGGGCGCGCTGATGATGCGGAGGTGCCTGTTGGGTTGTTCTGTCGTGCTCCGGTACGGTTCTGACCGGCTGCGGTGGCTTCCGAGGCGCCAACGGGGGAAAAGACGGCGGCTTCTTTCTGCCGACGCAGTTGTGCCTGCTGCTCGGGGTCGGTCGGCAGGTTTACCGTTGGGGTGATGGCGTTGGGAAAGATACCGCTGAGATTGGACATGGCCGCCTCCGCTATACCTCTATGTCGATGAGGGTGCCGAGCACGTCGGCTCCGATTTCGACGACACGGGCGCTGGCCTGGACCTGCTGCTTGGCCTGCAGCTGTTGCACCAGGGGTTCGGTGATGTTTTCTGGCCCGCCCTGCTCGGGCGGTGTTCCGGCACTGGCGATTTTCTGGGCACTCCGATCCAGGGAGTAGAGACCCCCTTGGATACCGGCCATGCCTGCATTGATGACGGAATTGACCATGCTGTTCTCCACTGCCCGCTCCAAGCCATTGGGAGCGTACTGCTTTCGGGTCCGCTGCCTGGTCGATCAGCAACAGCTGGATACACCTTTAACTGCTTACAGTTTAACCAGCCAAACCGCATTGAGTGTAACGTTTTGTTAAATCACTCAAGTTTGTGCTCCAGTTCCCGATTTAGACTGTGGCTGTGGGGGACTTTGCTTAGGGTTCTTTAGTGCCAATCGTCCGCCCTCGGCCAGGGGTGGCTTATTTGGGGCCGTCGTGAATATGCCCCTATAAACTAGACCGAAACATCCCTGTTTCGGACTTCCCCAAATAAGCCACCCCCGGCCGAGGGCTATGATCTGCGGCGCTTTATTATATAGATACAGTGTTTTTGGTAAGTGCTGGGAGATCAAACATTTCTTGGGGGAATTGCCTCTCATTCTTCATGTGAGGAACAATCCCCAGCCTGGGAGCAGGAATCAACGTCGTCAAAGTAGCAATATTGGCATCCAATTCAGCCATATCCGGGTCAATGCAATTGGCCACCCAACCCGCCAACACCAGACCGTCCCGCTGAATCGCCTCGGCGGTTAACAGGGCATGGTTCAAGCACCCCAGTCGCATGCCCACGACAAGAATAACCGGGCAATTCAATATTTTCGGCAACCCGGCCAGGCTTTCCCGGGGGTTCAGCGGAACGCGCCAGCCGCCAGCGCCTTCGATTAGAGCGACATCGTAGCGGTTCATCATGAGCGTGCCCCGACAATGGCCTTCCAGCGTGCGCAATGACAGGCTGCGCTGTTCGCGCTCAGCCGCGAGGTGCGGTGCCATGGGGGCTTTCAGCAGTACCGGGTTAACCTGTTCATAGGCCAGTTTGACGGACGCTGCGTCGCGCAAGGCGCGGGCGTCTTCGTTGGTCCATTCCCCTTCGTGCTCATCCGCACCGGCAGCCAGGGGCTTGAGGCCCAGGGTTTGTAACCCCTGTCGATTGAGGGCTTTTAGCAATTCGACGGTCACTCGGGTTTTGCCGACTTCGGTGTCGGTGCCGGTGACGAAGAAGGTGCGCTTGGTCGGTTTGGAGGGATTTGACATAGGTGGAGGCTCAACCCGGTTCTTTTCGGAGGATCACATAGAGCACCCGCCAGGAGGCTGGATATTGGCCATCCGGACGCTGGAACGCCTGATAGGCGCGGACCATTTGCTGGAGGGTGGCACGGCTGATACGGCCAGAGCCGTTTTTGACGTGGCTGGCGCCGAGCCGTTTGAGCTCCTGCAACAGCAATAGCGGGGATTCGTAGCCCACTTCAATGCGTTCCTGTTCCCAGGTATCGATTTGTAATCCGCTCTGCGTTGCGGCTTCCCGCCACTGGCCGAGGGTCAGGCAGTCGTTCACATGGGGGCGGTTGTCGGCGGCGAGCCAGGCTTCTCTCAGTTCGCTGAGTGTGCCTTGGGTCAGGGTGCTGAATACGAGATACCCGCCGGGTTTCAGTACCCGACAGGCTTCATTGAGAAAAATCTGTGGTTGGTCGAGCCATTGTACGGCGAGGCTGCTGGTCAGCAGATCGTGGCTGGCATCCTCGAAGGGCATGGCTTCGAGATCGCCCTGCAGGGTTAGGGCCTGCGGCTCCCGAGCCTTGGCCTGTTCAAGCATGGCGGGCGATAGGTCCAGTGCGTGCAGTCGCGCCGGGCGATATCGGCTTTTCAACAGAGGCAGACAGTAGCCTGTGCCGGTGCCGAGGTCGGCCAGGGTCGGCTGTTCAGGCAGAGGGAGGTCTTTCGCCTGGGCGAGCAATCGGTCGGCTACGCGGCGCTGAAGGTGGGCGGCGGCGTCGTAACTGGCGGCGGCGCGGCCAAAGGTTCTGGCGATGGCCTGTTTAGTCATGAGACCGAATCCACTCGGCTACGGCCTGCGGCTGTTGCCAGGGTAGGTGATGGCTGCCGGGCATCAATTTCACTTCGGCACCGAGGTCGAGCCAGGCTTCGGCGGCTGGCCGGGCAGGCACCAGTTGATCGGCTTCGGCCAGCAGCACCCTCAC
This sequence comes from uncultured Saccharospirillum sp., assembly GCA_965652395.1. Taxonomy (GTDB): domain Bacteria; phylum Pseudomonadota; class Gammaproteobacteria; order Pseudomonadales; family Natronospirillaceae; genus Saccharospirillum. The sequence goes on from CBFGUW010000012.1 coordinate 53,268, forward strand.
CGGGCAGGAGATCCATTCTCCCGCGAGATCCAACTCATACAGCCAATCCAGGGTGGCGCTTTGATCTCCCGTAAGCAGGTGATCGGTCAGTTGGTGGCGTGACTGGCCTTCCACCAGGCTCAGAAAGCGCTTGAGTGCCGCTTCGCGTCGGCTTCGGTAGCGGCTGCGGAAATCTTCGGCGATGGCGTCGCGCAGGCCGGAACACCCACCGGAAAACCGAACGTTGGCACATAGTAGGGTAACGCTGTTGATATCCGGCCGATGGCGGGCCATTTCCAGTGCCAGCATTCCTCCCAACGACCAGCCAATCAGATGAGCCCGTTCGGGAACGGCTTCATGCTGACGGTCGAGCCAGTCCTGCCAGGGTCCGCTTTCGTTCGCGTAATCCAGAGTGATGTGCGTCATTCCAGGAAGCTGCGACTGCAGGGGCTGGAAGATACTGGAGTGGAATTGCCAGCCGGGAAACCAGACATGGGTATCGCTCATGCCAGATCCTCCAGGGTGTTCAGTAACCGGTCGACATCGGCTTCACTGTGGCTCGCGCTGAAGGTGATGCGCAGTCGGGCTTCCCCCACTGGGACCGTTGGCGGGCGGATGGCGGTGACCAGCAGCCCACGGTCGCGCAAGGACTGACTGAGACGCAATGCCGCCTCGTTGGTCCCCACCAACAGTGGCTGAATGGGTGTGTGCGACGGCATCAGCGCGAATGGCAGGTCTTCGACCCCTATGCGAAAACGTTCGATCAATCCGAACAGGTGGCTGCGGGCCTCGTCGGCGGCCTGCACCTGGACCAAAGCTTCACGGGTCGCCGCTGCGACAGCAGGGGGTGCGGCTGTGGTGTAGATATAGGAGCGGGCATACTGCAACAGATAGTCGATGGTCGATTGCTTACCGGCAATAAAGGCGCCGGAGGTGCCAAAAGCTTTGCCCAGCGTGCCGACCAAGAGGGGCACCTGGGTTTCATCCAGACCATATTGGTTAACCAGTCCCCTGCCCTGTTCTCCCAGCACCCCAAAGCCGTGAGCATCGTCGACCATTAGCCAGGCATCGTGGGCGAGACATTGATCGGCCATCCGATCGAGCGGGGCGATATCGCCATCCATTGAAAACACGCCGTCGGTGACGACCAGGCGCTTACCGGTCGCCCGGGCAAGATGATGGCCCAAATGCTCCAGGTCGTTGTGCCGATAACGCAACAGGCGAGCCTGGCTGAGTTGCGCACCGTCGATCAGCGAGGCGTGGTTAAGCTTATCCTGAATGACCGTGTCGCTGCGCCCCATTAAAGCGCTGATGACACCCAGGTTGGCCATGTAACCGGTGCTGAACACCAAGGCCGCTTCACGACCAGTGAACGCAGCCAGCTCGGCCTCGAGCGCTTCGTGTTCGGCGTGATGTCCATTCACCAGGTGGGAGGCCCCTGCCCCGACTCCATATTGCTCCACAGCGTCGCTGAAGCGTGCGGCTATGGCGGGATGATTGGCCAGTCCCAAATAATCGTTGCTGCAAAATGAAAGCAGAGGGCGGCCGTTGATGACAGCCCTTACCTGCTGGGCGCTGTCCAGCCGCAACCGTTCCCGGTAAAGGGTTTGCTCCCGGCGCTGTTGGAGTGCCACCGGGATATCGGAAAAAGACTTCAACACGTTAAGGGGCTGGCGTCATTGAACAAGAGTGGCGTCGTAGAAAACGTCGTTATTGCGCTTGGGACACTGAGCTGGGTCAAAGGTCTGAGCCCCAGTGGAGGCATCAGCCTCGCCGCGTTGTTCCGGGCGAATACCCAGTTTATTGAACAGCATTTTGTCGCTGTTGGCTTCCGGGTTGGCCGTGGTGAGCAGCTTGTCGCCATAAAAGATGGAATTCGCACCGGCGAAAAAGGCCATGGCCTGCATTTCCTCGCTCATGGTTTCCCGGCCGGCGGACAGGCGCACATGGGATTGCGGCATCATGATGCGGGCGACGGCAATGGCGCGGATAAAATCGATGGGGTCGAGATCCTCGACCTGATCCAGCGGTGTGCCTTCCACCTTAACCAACTGGTTGATCGGCACACTCTCGGGGTGAGGGTTCATATTGGCCAGCTGGATCAACAAACCGGCACGGTCCCGTTTCTCTTCACCCATGCCCAGAATGCCGCCGGAGCAGATTTTCATACCGGCATCACGCACCTGTTGCAGGGTGTTCAAGCGGTCAGCGTAGGTTCGGGTGGTAATGATGTCGCCGTAATATTCCGGTGAGGTATCGAGGTTGTGGTTGTAATAATCCAACCCGGCCTCTGCCAGGGATTTGGCCTGCTCATCTTTCAACATGCCCAGCGTCATGCAGGTTTCCAACCCCAGGGATTTGACCTCGCGCACCATGTCGAGCACGTAGGGCATATCCCGGTCGGACGGTGAACGCCAGGCGGCGCCCATGCAGAAACGGCTTGCACCAGAGGCCTTGGCGGCCTTTGCCTGCTCGATCACCTTTTGGATTTCCAGCAGCTTTTCTTTCTCAAGGCCGGTGTTGTAGTGGCCGCTTTGAGGACAATATTTGCAGTCTTCGGGGCAAGCACCGGTTTTAATAGATAATAAAGTGCTGACCTGAACTTCATTCGGGTCGAAATTGGCCCGATGCACCGTGGCCGCCTGAAACATCAGATCGTTAAACGGCAAATCGAACAGCGCCTGAACCTCATCATGAGTCCAGTCGTGGCGAAGAACTTGGCCATCGTAACGATGTGCTTGGGTGTTGCTGGCGGACATGGGGCTTCCTTAAACTGTACGATTGCCGTTGGATGGTAAGGAGCCCCATGGGCATGTCAAACAAGGAAAGATTAAAATCTTACTTTTGGTCATTTTTTGACCAATTATTAACTTTTCAATGCCCTCTGTGCGAACAATCCGCCCATCGCGGCCTGTTATGCCCCCTGTGTCGCACTTTTCTGGATTCACTGGAAGATGCCTGCCCCACCTGTGGTGCGCCCGAAACGCTGGATCTGCAATGCGGTCGCTGCCAGAAACGACCGCCTCCCTGGCAGCGGGCGCGGGTGGGCTGGCCTTTGGAAGGGGCCACCCGCTTTCTGATCCACCGAATGAAATACAGCCGGGATTATGCCGCCGCCCGCTCCCTGGCGTACCTCTGGCCCCGTCACCCACTAAATGCATCGGACGTGCATGCCTTGGTGCCCGTTCCCCAGCATCCCAGCAAATTGCGCGAGAGAGGGTTCAACCAAGCAGAATGGCTGGCTGACTACTGGAGCAAGCGAAGCAGGATCCCGCTTTGGCGGGGCGTCACCAAAACCATCGCCACCACTCCGTTGGAAGGGTTAAACCGCGCACAGCGCCGTCAGGCACTTAAAGGGGTTTTCGAAGTCACCGGCGAGCCACCCAAGCGGCTGGCGATTGTCGATGACGTATTAACCACCGGCGCCACGGCCGCCGAACTCAGCCGCGTGCTGAAAAAAGCTGGCGCGGAATACATTGAGATCTGGGCGCTGGCACGAACACCGCTCAACCAATGAATGCATCCGCTTTCAAAACCACTACAATGGCGCCAACTTTCCAACGGGCAATTTCATGACCACCAGCGCACATCCGTTCGACACCCTGAGCCAGGACCGCATCATCGATTGGATGGAATCGCTCGGTGTCTATTCCGACTATCGGATCTACCCCCTGAACAGCTACGAAAACCGCGTATATCGGGTAGGTATCGAGGATGGAAACCCGGTCGTCCTGAAAGCCTATCGCCCGGGACGCTGGAACGAAGCCCAGATCCGCGAGGAACTGGAGTTCACCCAACAGCTGTACGACGCCGAAATCCCCGTCGTGCCCGCCATGGAAATGGACGACGACATCCTGCATCACCGCGACGGTTTCTGGTTCGCCTGCTTCCCCATGCGGGCCGGTCATGCGTTTGAACTGGACAACCCGGATCAGCTGTATCGGATTGGCCAATGGCTGGGACGGTTGCACAGCGTCGGTGAGGCGGGCACTTTTAAGCACCGACCCACCCAATCGCTACTGGAACCCATCGCCCAGGCGCAAACCTTCTTCAAAGACAGCCCATTGCTGCCGGACGACCTTCGCTCAAACTACCTTGCCACCCTCTCGCCTATCGCCGATTTGATCCGGGAGCACTACGAACCGCTTTATCAACAAAGCCAAAAATTCCGCATTCACGGCGACTTTCACGCAGGCAACATTTTGAGCCGGGACGATCAGCTATTGATTGTGGATTTGGACGACACCCAAACCGGACCGGCAACGCAGGATATCTGGAAACTGCTATCGGGTGACCGCCACGAACAAGCCATGCAGCTGAATGAATTGGAAGAAGGCTATGAGCAGTTCCGCACCTTTCCCAAGAAAGAGCTGAAGCTGCTGGAGGCGCTACGGACGGTTCATATGATTCGCCACACCCTGTGGATCGCTCAACGCTGGGACGACCCCGCGTTTCCCAAGGCGTTTTCGTGGTTTGATAGCCAGCGGTTTTGGAGTGATCACTTGTTGGCGTTGCGGGAGCAGTGGGCGTTGTTGCAGGAAAGAGGTTAGCCGTAAAAAGCCGGGCGTTTCAAAACACCCGGCGGTTACCCAACTGATTACAGCGGCTCATTCCCCGGCGAAGAAATCTCCACCAAAATCACGCCATTGCTGTAACTGTCGTAAGCACCCACTTCGATCCGGTAGGTGCCGGCGGGTAAATACTGCTCCAGCATGGAGTGGGTTTCGCCGCCGCCATCGTCATCCGTCAGGTCGATGCCCTGGCCTGAGAGGTTCAGCACTGTGTCGACCGCGCCGGAGCGGGTGTCGATGCGGACCTGCTGGGCATGCGCAAGTTCCAGTTCGTACACCAACGGCATGCCTTCGACCATGGTGCCGTATACCCGGTCACCGGGGCGTAGCACGCCGCTGTCCATCAGGCGGCCGTCCAGTGCGCTTTGCTCGACGGTCACCGTGAACAGGCCGCTGCCGGAATAGCTGCTGACATTCAGGTTGTAGGTACCCGGCTGCAACACGGTCTGAATGCGGGCGTTGTAACCACCGCCGCTGTCGTCGTCCGTCAGGTTTACACCGTTGCCGGAAAGCTCGAGGTAGCTGTCGAAACTGTCGGAGCTGACGGTGATGCCCACTTCGGACATCTCTTCAACGATCAGCGTATATTGGTTGATATCCCCGGACTGCATGCCCCGGGCGGTCATACCGGCCGTGAGCTCTCCGTGGTTGAACAGCTCCCCGTCAAAGGGGCTGATATTGGCCTGCAGCCGATATTCACCTCCGGGGCGTTCGTCGTAGTCTTCGTAGCTTTGCACCAGCACCCGGTATTCGCCGGGCATCATGATGGTGTTGAGCTGGGAATTGGTGCCGCTGTCGGTGTCGTCGTTTTCCAGTTCAACGCCGTCGCCGCGAACGGCGAGGATGGTGTCAAAAGCATCGGATGACAGACTGATAGTGACTTCCGAGGGCTCGGCGATTACCAGCAAATATTCATTGTCCCGCTCGCGGCGAATGCCGCTGAAATCATCGCCATCGTTCAGAGGGCCACCATTGCGCATGCCTTCCGGCAGTTGGGTGGTTTTGGATGACAGGTAGAAACGCTCACCTTGGTCCACCAAGGCCTCACCACAGGCCTGGGTTGATTCCGGCATGTCGGCGCGTTGGCCGGGGGCCAGGCTCAGGCTGTATTGGCCGGGCTGCAGGAAGGTGAGCAGGCGCAGTTCGCTATCGCCACAGGCCCGTGCCTGGTCATAAAAGCTTTCACCTTCGATGGTGAGGCCCAGGGAGCGGGTGGTATCAAGCAGGTTCAGTTCCAGCTCTATGGGTTTTTCCACACTCAGGTTGTAGGTTCGCGGGCTGCCGTCATCCGACACTTTGCCCTGGATCGCGCGACCCAATGTGAATGTTTCCGTTTCCGCCGCCGGAGTGGGCAACACGTCAAGACGGTAAGGGCCGTAGGCCATGCGGTCTTGACCACTGACCACCAGCAAACGGCATTCGCCACTCTCGGGGCTCAGCAAAATGGGGCTGGACTCACCCGACACCGGCTGGGAGGCCAGACTCAGGATCTGCCCTTCTTCGTCGAGCAGGCTCAGCCGCGCATCGAAGGGGGCTTCAAGCCAGTAACGCGCCAGGCTGCCGGTACCGTCGGCGCAAAGGCGATGCGTGGAATAGCGGGTTCCGTCGTTCAAATGAACGGGGCTCGCGGTGGTGAATTCACCCATCAAGGGCTTACCCAGCTCAGCCGGGGCGGCGGCACCGGGGCCTTGTTTGACGGCCTGACCGGCACAACCGGCCAATGCCAGACTCGCAAGCGTGAGGCTCAATAGGGTTTTCGGGAAGAGGTTTGAAGTCGCGGGGGTACGTCCCTGACTGCGGAAGGGCGTGATATTCACACGCTGTCTCCTTACAAAATGTGGATAAACGACCGGTAAAAATAGTACCGATACTGCGCAAGAAGCGACTATATGTCGGTTTAAGGGAGTGGTAAAGCGCCAACGGACTCCGCACAGCACTTCGTGACGGAAGGCACACTTTCAGCTCAAGTTTCGGGGGTAGTGTAAAAGACTGCGCCAAGAGTACGCACCGGCTACCTGGTTGCCTTATCAAGGGTCGGCATAAACCCGTCCGTGGGGCCTGGATCGCAGCATCCCTGCTGCGAACCACCCTTGATAAGGCAACCAGGCATCCGGTGCTCGTCCCTGCCAGCGAACCCTGAAACTTGAGTTTCAACGATACTGGCGGGCTCAGGACTATGACGCCAAGCTACGTCTGATCAGGCGGAGCCTGTTGATCGCATTTTTTGCAGTCGAGCCGGAAGCCCAGCATGGACCGCCGACCTTCTCCGGTCATCACCCAAGGGCGATTGAACCAGGGTGGCTGATGCCGGACATGCTGGTTGTGTCCGCACGCCAGCTCAGCCACCCAATGGTGTTCATCATCCTGATGGTAACCAGTGATTGGTTGCTTCATCAGTCTCGGGGCTGACGCGCCGCTTTGACTTCCGGTGCGCGAAGTTCCTGGGCCAGTTTATCGAGTACGCCATTCACGTACCGGTGGCCTTCGCTGGCGCCGAACACTTTCGACAGCTCGACACCTTCGTTGATGATGACTTTGAACGGCACATCCAGGCGATGCATGAACTCGTAGGCACCCATACGCAAAATGGCGAGTTCGATGGGCGTCATCTCGGAGGTCGGGCGGTCGGTGAATTTCTCGATCTTGCCGTCCAGTTCGGAGAGCGAGGCTGGTACACCGTGCAGCACTTCGGAAAAGTACTCCCGATCCACCTTGTCCATGTCGTGGTCGACCACGAATTCGGCTTCGATCTGGTTGATGGGCGACGAAGACACATGCCACTGATACAGCGCCTGCAGCGCCAACCGACGGGCTTTGCGGCGGGCCGCCATGGATGGGCGTTGACTCATGCCTTAGGCCTCGATCTGCTTGAACAGGTTAACCATTTCCAGGGCAACCAGGGCGGCTTCCGCACCTTTGTTGCCTGCCTTGGTGCCAGCGCGCTCGATGGCCTGTTCGATGGAATCCACCGTCAGCACGCCAAAGACGACGGGGATATCGGCGGTCAGTGCGACGGAGTTGAGGCCTCCGGCCGCTTCACCGGCTACATAGTCGAAATGCGGTGTGCCGCCACGAATGACCGCACCCAGGGCGACGATGGCGTCGTAACGGTCGGTGGCGGCCAGTTTCTGGCAGACCAGCGGCAGCTCATAGGCGCCGGGAGCACGGACGATGGTGATCTGCTCATCTTTGATGCCGTGGCGCTTCAGGGCATCCAGGGCGCCTTCGAGCAGGCTTTCCACGACAAAGCTGTTCCAGCGCCCGACGACAACAGCGTATTGAGCGGCATTGGGCGCAAAGTCGCCTTCGATGGTTTTGATGTTTGCAGACATAGTGATTTCCTGTCGGGGGAGCCGCGGCTCCCGGTTCAATCGTTAATGGCGTTAGTCGTCTTGGGCGTCGATGTATTCCGTCACTTCCAAATCGAAGCCGGAAATACCGCCGAATTTTATGGGCGAGCTCATGAGTCGCATTTTGCCGATGCCCAGTTCCCTTAGCATTTGCGAGCCGGTGCCGATGGTGGTGTAGGTACCGTATTTATCGACATGGGGATTGCGTTTCCGGCTGCGGTCGTCTTCGTGATAGAGCGACAGTTCGGTCATGACGTCCGGTGCCTGCTGGACATCGAGCAACACGACGACGCCGGAACCTTCGCGGGCGACGCGCTCCATCGCGGCTTCGAGAGTCCAGCCATGTCCTTTGGGTGGTTGCACGCCGAGCAGGTCGCGCAGGGTCTGGGCGACGTGGACACGCACGAGGGTGGGGGTTTCCGGGTCGAACGGGCCGCCCAGGGTGAGGGCCATGTGGGTGCCGCCCATGAGGTTGTCGCGATAGACGTGGACATCGAATTCTCCGGCGCGCGTTTGGAGCGGCCGGTGGTCGATGCGTTCTATGGTGCGTTCGTTGAGGATGCGGTAGTGAATCAGGTCGGCGATGGTGCCGATCTTGAGGTTGTGTTCTTTGGCGAAGGTTTCGAGATCGGGGCGGCGTGCCATGCTGCCGTCTTCTTTCATGATTTCGACGATGGCGGCGGCGGGGATCAGGCCGGCCATGCGGGCGAGGTCGCATCCGGCTTCGGTGTGACCGGCGCGGACGAGGACGCCGCCGGGCTGGGCGCGCAGTGGGAAGATGTGGCCGGGCTGGACGATGTCTTGGGGTTTGCTGTTGGGGTCGACGGCGACTCGTATGGTGCGGGCGCGGTCGGCGGCCGATATGCCGGTGGTGACGCCTTCGGCGGCTTCGATGGAGACGGTGAAGGGGGTGCCGAAGGCGGAGCCGTTGCTCTGTTTGACCATGGATTCGAGGCCGAGATAGTCGCAGCGTTCGCCGGTCAGGGTGAGGCAGATGAGTCCACGCGCTTTGGAGGCCATGAAGTTGACGATTTCGGGGGTGACTTTTTCGGCGGCGACAATAAGGTCGCCTTCGTTTTCCCGGTCTTCGTCGTCCATCAGGATGACCGGCTTGCCCTGCCGTATGTCTTCAATTATGTCTTCGATGCTGTCTAGTGCCACGGGCGGCCTCACTGCTCGGTAGGGGTAAGTGGCTTTGGTCCGCGCTGGCTACCGGGGTAGTAGCCCCCAAGGGGGTCGGCGTGAATCCGTCCATGGAGCCTAGACCACAGCATCCTTGCTGTGGACTTCCCCCTTGGGGGCTACTACCCCGGCATCCAGCGCTCACTTCATTGCCAGACGTGCCCCGGAAAAAAGAAAGTTGTTCAGTTCGCCAAACCAGCCCTCAGGTTAGGGCCGTTTGACGGGTTTTCAAGCATTTTCAGCGCTTTTAACGGGTCTTAGCCGCAAGCGCAGATCGGTCCCGATCCGACGGTTTTCGACGGGGACCAGTTGCACCGCCTGTGCCAGTGAAGGTATCGACCAATCCAGCAGTGGGCGAGTGTTCGAACCCAGTAATTTGGGTGCCTGGTAGAGTAACAGTTCATCCACCAGTTCGGCTTGTAGTAATGCGGCCGCCAATCGTGCACCGGGCTCAGACCAGATTTCGTTATAGCCTTCTTGGCCCAGCCAATTTCTGACCGAGAGTAGGTCCAAGCTGCCATGGGCCGGGTGCAATGGTATTTCGACCAGGTGGGCCCCGGCTTCAGCCAGCTTTGCCATGGCTTGCGGATCGCAGTTCGGGCCGTGAAGTATCTTTGTCACGCCGTCCAATGCCAGGAGCCTGGCGGAGGGGGATATCCTCAGTTGGCTGTCGAGTACAATGCGGTCTGGCTGGCGCTGGGTTTCCGGCAGGCGAACATTCAATGCGGGGTCGTCGGCCTGGACGGTGCCGATGCCGGTGAGGATGGCACAGCTACGGGCGCGTCCGCGCTGGACGTCGGCTCGGGCTTCGGGGCCGGTGATCCATTGGCTTTCGCCGTTGGCCATGGCGGTGGCGCCGTCGAGGCTGCTGGCGAGTTTGAGGGTGATCCAGGGGTGGCCGGTGCGCATGCGCTTCAGGAAGCCGCGGTTGAGGGCTTCGGCGTCTTCGACGAGGACTGAGTGCCGGGTTTGGATTCCGGCGGCTTGGAGTCTGGCGAGACCTTGCCCGGCGACGCTGGGATTGGGGTCTTCTATGGCGCTGACCACGCGCGCCACTCCGGCTTTGATCAGGGCGTCGGCGCAGGGTGGGGTTCGGCCATCGTGGCTGCAGGGCTCGAGGGTGACGTAGGCGGTGGCGCCTTTGGCGTGGTCTCCGGCCATGGCGAGGGCGTGAACTTCGGCGTGGGGTTCGCCCGCCTTTTGATGAAAACCCTGGCCCACCAGACGGCCTTCCTTGACGATCACGCAACCGACGCGGGGATTGGGGGAGGTGGTGTACAGCCCCTGCTCGGCTAATTTGAGGGCTTTGGCCATCCAATAGGTGTCGTTTTGGAAGTCAGTCACGGGGCTACAGCTCATTCGGAGGATTCGTTGTTCCGCTTGCTTTCCAAGCGGTCGATCTCGCTGCGGAATTCACTCAGGTCCTGAAAGCTGCGGTATACAGAGGCGAAACGTACGTAGGCGACCTGATCGAGCTCGCGCAATTCGTTCATGACTTCTTCGCCAAGACGACGCGATGGCAGCTCCCGTTCGCCGCTGGCTCGCAGGGCCTGTTTGATGCGGGCGACGGCGGCTTCCACTTCTTCGACGCTGACCGGTCGCTTTTCCAGTGCCCGCTGCAAACCCGCACGCAGTTTGGCTTCATCGAAGGGTTCGCGATTGCCGTTTTGCTTGACGATGCGGGGCATGACCAGTTCTGCGCTCTCGTAGGTGGTGAACCGCTCACCGCATTGATTGCACTCGCGGCGCCGACGCACCTGCTCGCCTTCGGCGACCAGTCGGGAGTCGATGACTTTGGTGTCTTGCGCTTTACAGAATGGGCAATGCATAACGGAATGGACTCAAATGAGGGTCAAACCTGGAACCGCGAGAGTGTACTTGGAATGCAAGGCGATGGCGAACCTAATCGCGACGAGTTTTTCTTGCGCCTCCCATCTCCTGTCCCGAAACCAGCCATCAACGCTTGACTTTCACCAAAGCTGACAACCACAAGGGTTTCGGAGGAGTGCTTATTCACACTGGTCGTTCTTGCTTTCTTTATTGTGATATGCCATCCAGCTTGATCGTTTTTCGAACACATTAAAGCCATAACTTATTGTTTTAATTGAACTTTTATTGCCTGTATGTTTTTTAACCAACCTCGTGTAACGGGACAGTCATGCCGATTTGGCACGCCTATAAAGAGTGTATTCACAAAGTTATCCACAGATTGTGTGGATGGACCCGGCAAAGCCTTGGGGGCTCTGGGCTTGATCATTTTCAGGGGGTGGGGGTCGGTCCTCACATCAGTGAAAACCGACCCAAGGGTGGGTGTTAGGAACCTGGTTCGAGGCTGGCGTAATAAGCGGCCAGATTTTCGATATCCTCATCGGACAGGCTGGCTGCTATACCCCACATAACGGCGGCGTTGCCCCCTTTACGCTCCTGGGATTTGTAGGCTTTGAGCGCGCTGACCAGATACTGCGCTTTCTGGCCTGCCAGGTTGGGATAAATAGGCGCCATGGATACGCCCTCCGCGCCATGGCAACCGGCACAGGTTCCCGCTTTCGCCTTACCGGCAGCGGGGTCGCCCTCGGCCAGAACGGTTGTACTCATGAGAGCGAAGGCGGTGGTTATCGCAGCAATTGACTTATTCATTGTCACCTCTGTCTTTATCGTGGATTTTTACAACCAATATCAAAAAGCTAGAACCGGATCACCGTTTCATTGCCAGTACAGCATACAATGATCGATCCTTCCTGAATTGACGTTGAACAGGGTTTAGTATGATGTTGTCTGCAGTACGCTTTTCTACCCTGCCTCTCGCCGCCTTACTTCTGGTCGGCTGTGGCCCCGAAACCAATAGCCGCTATGGTGATTCCTATTGGGACCCATGGACTACCAAAGATACCTACGACGCCCCCACTCCGCCCAGCTTCAGCGTCGAATTTGTCGATACCGACGACAGCGACGGCGAGGAAATATACGAAGCACGCATCACACTGGACGCCACCGAGACCTCGGAACGCGTCGACTACGGCTTCAGTTGGGGCTTCATTCGCGGCACCAAGGAGCGGGAATCGCTGTCCCTTCTGGGGGCCGCGAGCGATATTCAACTGGTCTACAAGGAAAACCCGGATGATCCCGGTGATGACGAACGCCTCGTCGCCACCGTTCCCGGGCAATACAGCATAGTATTCGAAGGCGAAACCCAGGGCCCACTGGGCAAAGTGACCTTCCGCTTCGATGATATGGACTTCACCCTACCCGGCTGCCCGACCACCTTCGATTACTACGAAGATTACATCGATGACACTCTGGAAGTTTGTTCCGAGTGCCACGACGCGGGGGATGCGAACGCAGCATTGGGTTTGCCGGATAACAGCCTGAGCACTCGCCGGACCAACTTCCTCAATTTCGTCGAAGGCGACGTGGAAAACGTTCTGCCCACCTGGGTCAACAACGCCAACCACTTGGGCGCAGGCACCCTACCGGCCGACACTGAGGACTACGCAAACTTCGCGGAATTCGTTTCCATACTGAAAGAAATTGTTGCCGATGAAAGCAGCGGCGGCAATCTGACCACCAACGGCACAGGCGACCCGGTGCCCAGCAGCTACTGCATCGCCAAGCCGAGCGGCTTCATCTTTACGCAGGAGTAGCTTTCGCGACACAGGAGTAGCTTTCGCTGGACGCTGAAAGGGAGACGGGAGACGCTAAACGCTTGGCATTCTGCGTCTCCCGTCCAGCATCTCCCCAATAATCAACACACCACCACATTCACCGCCAACCCCCCCTGGGCGGTTTCTTTGTATTTGGAGGCCATGTCCTCGCCGGTCTGGCGCATGGTTTCGATCACTTCATCCAATGACACGCAATGGTCTCCCGGCTCACGCAGGGCAATGCGGGCGGCCTGTATGGCTTTGACGGCGCCGAAGGCGTTGCGTTCGATGCAGGGCACCTGCACCAGTCCGGCGATGGGGTCGCAGGTCATGCCGAGGTGATGTTCCATGGCTATCTCGGCGGCGTGTTCCGCTTGGGCGGCGGAACCCCCTAAAACGGCGGCCAGACCGGCGGCGGCCATGGAGCTGGCGACTCCGATTTCACCCTGACACCCCATCTCGGCGGCGGATATGGATGCGTTGCGTTTGTACAGCCAGCCGATGGCGGCGGAGGTGAGCAGGAAATCCCGTTCGGCGTTGGCATCCAGCTTGGGCAGGTGATTTCGGATGTAGGCGAGCACGGCGGGGATGACACCCGCCGAGCCGTTGGTGGGTGCTGTCACCACTCGCCCACCGGCGGCATTCTCTTCGTTCACGGCCAATGCATACACGCTGACCCAGTCGATGACGCCCAGTTGATCTTCCCCGGCCTGACGCTCCAGGGAGCGGGCCATGCGGGAGGCGCGGCGTTGAACCTGAATGCCGCCGGGCAAGGGCCCTTCGAGCTGCATGCCTCGATCCAGGCAGGTGAACATGGCGTCGATGATGTGGTCGCACCAGGCCTGTACGTCTGTTTCGGAGGTGCCGAGGCCGGTTTCGTTGGCGAGGGTGATTTCTGCGATGGAGAGCCCGTGCTTTTCGGCCTGTTCCAGCAGTTGGGTGGCGTTGAAATAGGGATAGGGGCGTTGGTCTGTGAACTCTTCGAGTAGGTCCCGTTTGGCGGAGTTTTTGGCGAGTTCGTTGGCGATGGCGCCGCCGCCGACTGAGTACCAGGTTTCGGAGAGCAGGGCGATGCCGTTTTCGTCTTCGGCGGTGAAGCGCATGCCGTTGGGGTGTTCGGGCAGGAAGACGTCGTTGAAAAACCGGACGCTTTCGGCCATGGCGAAGCGCAGTGTGGGGCCGTTTGGCAGGCTGAGCTGTTCTTCGGTTTTTACTTTGAGGAAGGTTTGGTCGGCGAATTCGGGATCGACGGTGGCGGGGTCGAGGCCGCTGAAGCCGAGCACGATGGCTTTGTCGGTGCCGTGTCCTACTCCGGTGAGGGCGAGCGAGCCGTATAGGTCGGCACGAAGCTGGTGAACCTGTTCCAGCAGATGCTTGTCCTGCAGGTGCTGAATGAAGCGTTCGGCGGCTCGCATTGGGCCTAGTGTATGTGAGGATGAGGGGCCGAGCCCGACCTTGAACAGATCAAGAACGGAATAGGGTTGCACGGGGCACTGTCTCCTGAGGTTCGTTTGTCATCAAACTGACTCAGAAGTGGGTATTGGGCAATGCCTCCGGCGTTATTGGTGCCATTGGTTGTTGTCCAGTCGATTTTACAGGCTTAAGCTTTTATGGAGGCAGTCGCCCGCGTCGGCACCAGGGGAGACTTGCCCGGGGTCGCCATGAACCCCTCCATGGGGGCTTGACCTCGGCATCCATGCCTCGCACATCCCCGGTCAAGTCTCCCCTGGTGCCGACGCTTGATGCATGCCAGTAAACGTCTTAAGACACTACTAGAGAATAAGACAGCGCCGATATCGGAATTAGCCGGTCACCGGTGGCGGCGCCTCCGGGGAAGACACCTGATCTTTTCGTTTACGCTCCTGACTCAAATAAACACCCAAAAACACCAGTCCTATCGCAATCCACTGACCGACGTTTAACCGCTCACCCAACAACGCCATCGAGAACAACAAGGTGAAAGCCGGGAGTAAGTTGGTGTAACCGGCGGCCACGGTGGCTTTCAGATAAGTTAGTGAATAGTTATACAAACCGTAAGCACCCAAGGTGACCACCAAACCCAGATATACGAGCAAACCGGCGGTGAACATGGATATCTCTGTCGGCCATTCGGAAGCCAATGCCAGCGGTAAAAAGAAAACGGCTCCGACAAAACTTTGCAAGGCGGTGAGGAAGAAAGCGGAGTAGCGGCGGGTCAAATGTTTTACCAATAGGGTGTATCCCACGGCGCTGCACATGGCGAGCAGTTCCAGGAAGTTGCCGAGAATCGCGTTGGGTGCCTGTTCGTCGTCTTCTCCGGTGACGGTCATCCAGACGACTCCGGACACGGCGACGGCGAAACCGAGCCACTGCCGCCATTGGCTGCGTTCGCGCAAAATGAAAAAGGCGGCGACTGCGGTCAGTAGCGGCAGCATGGCGGTGATCATGCCAGCTTGGCCTGCACTGGTGTACTGAAGCGCTTTGGCTTCGAAGATGAAATAAAGGCAGGGCTCGAACAGGGCCATGCCCAGCAGGTATTTCCAGTCGCCTTTTTGGTAGTTGAAGCCGTGACGCAGCCAGGGCCATACGACCAGGAAGGCGAGGGAGCCTATGCTCATTCGGAGGAATACGACGATCATCGGGGCGAGGTCGTTGACGGCGATTTTCAGTGCAATAAAGGAGCTGCCCCAGATCACCATGGCGAGCATCAACGCCAGGTGGGACCGCAGTACGACATTCCGAATTTTCAATGTTCCCATGATGTTGCCTCCTGACTGAAGGAGGCATTGTGCACATTTCAAAAAAGGAGAACAGGTCTCAGGACGCGCATTTGAAAGCCGGGGCCGGGGACTTGTTAAGCACGCCTAAACGGAGGTCTCACCATTCCAGATTGACCAGTATGTCCATTTCGGCGCTTAGAGAAACATCGTCCGAAGGAGGGTGCCCGCTGCTTTTCACCCGAACAAACAGGTCTTGTCGGCGCAAGTAGTCGCCAATGTCAGCTTCGTCTTCAACACTGAGCAAGATGCTGCGTTGCCCTTCTACAGGCTCATCGCCGGATTCGATGTAAGCTACCAAAGTTTCGTTGTCGTTGTTCGGGTTATCATCGTAGTCAAAGAAGACGCTCATGCCGTCGATGAAATTAAGATCGTCGTCCTGTTCGCTGGTAACCGTCAACTGAAAGCGGGTGACATAGGAATCACCGATGTTCGAGCGGTGGATACCGTTGTTTTCGAAAGCTGATGTTTGGGTAATGTCGAAAGAAGTGAAATCACCGCCAAAATCAAGGAATACGGGCAAACCAGAGCCCTGAACCTCGGTATTGCTGGTGGCGGTCACTTCCACCTTTCCGATTTGGTCGCAAGCTGTTAGAAAAAGGGTCAGCGCCAGTGCCATTGTGGTGGTAACCAGGGTTTTCATACTGCTACTCCAAGTCGACCGTTAGAAAAAAGCAAAGGAGGCCAAGGCCTCCTTTTTAATAGGACAGTGTCAGAGTTCGCGCTGCAGCCAGGCTAAAGCCTCACTCCAGAGCCCTCCCGACAGCTCAATTATTTATAAACCGGCAGACGGCTACAAACTTCCAGTACCTTGCCTTTCACTTCTTCAATCACGGCATCGGCGTTGCCGTTTTCCAGGCCGTCGAGCACATCGCAAATCCAACCGGCCAGTTCACCGGCTTCGGCTTCTTTGAAGCCTCGGCTGGTGATGGCGGGAGTACCGATGCGCAGGCCGGAGGTGACGAAGGGTGAGCGCGGGTCGTTGGGGACGGCGTTTTTGTTGACAGTGATGTTGGCGCGTCCTAAAGCGGCGTCGGCGTCTTTACCTGTGTATTCCTTGCCGATCAGGTCGACCAGGAAGAGGTGGTCTTCGGTGCCGCCGGAAACGATGTTGATGCCGCGCTCGAGGAAGACATCGACCATGGCTTTAGCGTTTTTAACAACCTGTGCCTGGTAGGTTTTGAAGTCGTCCGACATGGCTTCCTTGAAGCACACGGCTTTGGCGGCGATGACGTGCATCAGCGGGCCACCCTGGCTTTCGGGGAAGACGGCGAAGTTGAGCTTTTTGTTCAGCTCTTCGTCTTCACGCGCCAGGATCAAACCGCCACGCGGGCCGCGCAGGGTTTTGTGGGTGGTGGTGGTGACTACGTCGGCATAGGGCATGGGGCTTGGGTAGACACCAGCGGCAACCAAGCCAGCGATGTGGGCCATGTCGACCAGGAAATAGGCGCCGACTTCATCGGCGATTTTACGGAAACGCGCCCAATCGACGATTTGGGAGTAGGCGGAGAAGCCGGCGATGATCATTTTCGGCTTGTGCTCACGGGCCAGTTGCTCGACCTGGTCGTAATCAATCTCGCCGGTCTCGGGGTTCAGACCATATTGAACGGCGTTGTAGATACGCCCGGAGAAGGATACCGCCGCGCCATGAGTCAGGTGACCACCGTGCGCGAGACTCATGCCCAA
Source organism: uncultured Saccharospirillum sp. (assembly GCA_965652395.1). Lineage (GTDB taxonomy): Bacteria > Pseudomonadota > Gammaproteobacteria > Pseudomonadales > Natronospirillaceae > Saccharospirillum. The sequence goes on from CBFGUW010000012.1 coordinate 70,433, forward strand.
CACGGTATCGCCCGGCTCGCACAGGGCCATGAAGACGGCGGCATTGGCCTGGGAACCGGAGTGCGGTTGAACGTTGGCATAACCGGCGCCGAACAGTTCTTTGGCGCGTTCGATGGCGAGGTTTTCCACGACATCGACGTATTCGCAACCGCCGTAGTAACGCTTGGCGGGGTAGCCTTCGGCGTATTTGTTGGTGAGCTGGGAGCCTTGAGCCTGCATCACCCGGGGCGAGGTGTAGTTTTCAGAAGCAATCAGTTCGATGTGCTCTTCCTGGCGCTTGCGCTCGGATTCCATGGCATTCCACAGATCGGCATCGTAATCCGCTAGGGTCTGGGTGGTGTCAAACATGGGCTGTCTCCCGCTTTATAAAGTTGTCTGCCGTGGCAGAAATCACTGACGAAAGCCGACTCATCAGTCAACTTTTGTTCAATCATTTCCGGGGGTTTGGGAAAGGGGCGTATTGTACATAAAGCGGTCGGCTTTCCCACTGTTTTGCCTCTGCTCGGGGAGACGGAAGACGCTGAACGGGAGACGCCTGGCCTGGTTCAGCGTCTCCCGTCTCCCATACAGCTTCCAGCGCCCCGCCAGGGGCCCTCATTCGAGACTTTCCAAAAGCCCCCCTTTTCAATACTCTATCGCCCAACAATTCAGCTCTCGGGGCAGGTTACCCTCGGCCAATCGATGCCGAACAGCGGTCGCCCCGCTTCCACCCTCCCAACTCTTTGCTATAGGTGCACTGGTGGCTCAATACGTATTCACGATGAACCGTGTGGGCAAAATCGTCCCGCCGAAACAGGAAATTCTCAAGGATATCTCACTGTCGTTCTTCCCCGGCGCCAAGATCGGTGTGCTCGGCCTGAATGGCTCTGGTAAGTCCACGCTGCTGCGCATCATGGCGGGTGTCGATAAAGACTACATCGGCGAGGCGCGCCCGCAACCTGGCCTGAACATCGGTTACCTGCCGCAGGAGCCGGAACTGGACGACAGCAAAAATGTTCGCGAGGTGGTCGAGGAGGCGCTGGCTCACATTCACAATGCCCAGGCCCGGCTGGAAGAGATTTACGCGGCCTATGCCGAACCGGATGCCGACTTCGACAAACTGGCGTCCGAGCAGCAAGAGCTGGAAAACATCATCAACGCGGCCGAGGGCCATAACCTCGACAACCGTCTGGAACAGGCCGCCGATGCGCTGCGCCTGCCACCCTGGGAAGCTCAGGTGAAGCACCTGTCCGGTGGTGAGCGCCGCCGTGTTGCCTTGTGCCGTTTGCTGCTGTCCAACCCCGATATGCTGCTGCTCGACGAACCGACCAACCATTTGGATGCCGAGTCCGTCGCCTGGCTGGAACGTTTCCTTCATGAATTCAGCGGCACCGTGGTGGCCATCACGCACGATCGTTACTTCCTCGACAACGTGGCCGGCTGGATTCTCGAACTCGACCGCGGCCACGGCATTCCCTTCGAGGGCAATTACAGCCAGTGGCTGGAAAACAAGGAAAAACGCCTGGAAATGGAAGCCAAGCAGCAAGCGTCCCACGAGAAGGCTATCAAATCCGAACTGGAGTGGGTTCGCCAGAACGCCAAGGGGCGTCAGGCCAAGTCCAAGGCCCGCCTGCGTCAGTTCGAGGAAATGAACTCTCGCGAATTCCAGACCCGGAACGAAACGAACGAAATTTACATTCCGCCCGGCCCACGCCTGGGTGATGTGGTGATCGAGGCCGACAACGTCGCCAAGTCGTACGATGACAATCTGCTCTATGAAAACCTGTCGTTTGCCGTGCCTCCGGGTGCCATTGTCGGTGTGATCGGCGGTAACGGCGCCGGTAAATCCACTTTGTTCAAGATGATCGCGGGGCAGGAAACGCCGGATGAAGGCTCGGTGCGCGTGGGCGATACAGTGCACCTCGCTTACGTGGGCCAGATGCGCGAACTCAACGGCGACAACACCGTCTGGGAGGAAGTCTCCGACGGTCAGGACATGATCTCCGTCAACGGTTATGAAATTCCGTCCCGTGCGTACATCGGCCGTTTCAATTTCAAAGGCAGCAGTCAGCAGAAATACGTCAAACAACTCTCCGGCGGTGAACGCAACCGGCTAAACCTTGCTAAGCTGTTAAAGGAAGGTGGTAACGTCCTGCTGCTCGACGAACCGACCAACGATCTCGATGTGGAAACGCTGCGCGCCCTGGAAGAAGCCCTGCTGGCCTTCCCCGGCAGTGCCATCGTTATCTCGCACGACCGCTGGTTCCTCGACCGGGTGGCGACTCACATCCTGGCCTTCGAGGGTGACTCGAAAGCTGTGTTCTTCGAAGGCAACTTCACCGAGTATGACGCCGACTACCGCAAGCGCACGGGCAACGAAGGGCCCAAGCGCATGAAGTACAAGCGGATTCACTGAGAGACGCTCCATTCCCGACGGGAAACGGGAGGCGCCGGTAAAGGCGCTTCCCATAGCTCGTCTCCCATCCTGCTGGTATAGATGTCGAGGATGCAATGAACGCAAGGTCTGATCGACCGGGAACGAATGTCCCCGGTGGCCAAAAACGCCCGCTGGCCAAAAAACTGGGCATTCTGGTCGGTCTGGGTTTCAGCGCCGGTCTGCTCATGGCCATTGGTATCTGGTTGTTCACGCTTGGACTCGGCGTCGCCGGTGGCCTGTTCGGCACTCTGGCGATGTTCGGCAGCCTGGCATTGCTGATCGCCACCTTCCGCGTATACGCCTCGATAGCCCTCTCCATTGCCCAGAATGATCAGAAACACCTGCAAAATGCCCTGATTCAGGCGAAGGACATGCTCGACACCAGCAAGCAATTGCGCGACGAGCACGTACTGCTGCAAAGCCTCTTTCAAAACCTGCCTTTTCCGGTCTGGCTGAAAGACCGGTTCGGTCGGTATCTGGTCGTCAACGACGCCCTGAAAACCCAATGGTGCGCAGGCCGCGACCCGAAAGGCGAAACCGATACCGAAGTTCTCAATGCCACTCTCGCCGAAGCCTTCATGAAAGCGGACGATGCGGCCCTGGGTTCACTCAAGCACCAAACGCTTGAGCTGAAAATGGACGTCACCGGAGAGGACTCGCGCTGGTATCGCATCGAACGCCACCCGCTCGTCGGTGAAGACCGTAAAGCGGTGGGCGTGCTCGGTTTCGCAATCGACATCACCGGCTACAAAATCGCCGATGAAGCATTGCGCGCGGGCCAGTGGGTCGACCCGGTCACCAGCTTCGCCAACCAGCAGGGCTTGCGGCGCTTTCTGGAGGATGAAAACAGCCCCGAGGATGACCTCTGGTGCCTGCACGTCGACATCGACCATTTCAAAGTCCTCAACGATTCGATGGGCAGCGACGCCGGTGACCAACTGCTTGGCCAACTCGGGAAGCGCCTGCAGGACCTCAGCCAGGACGACGACTTCCTTGCCCGCACCGGCGCCGACGAATTCGTTATTTTCTGGTATGGCCACCCGGACGCGGCTCAGGATGACCGCAAAGACCGTCTCGCGGCGCTGCACCACCAACTGAAACAACCTTTTGCCATCGGCGACAACAGCTACAGCTTTACAGTCTCCATCGGAGCCGCTCGTGCGCCCCATCATGGTCAAAGCCCACAGGAGCTGCACCAAAACGCCGGAGTCGCCCTGTTCAACGCCAAAAAACACGGTCGCAATCAGGTTCACTGGTACCACAGCGACTATGAGGATCAGGCCCAACGCCGCCTGAACAAAGCACAAACACTCAAACGCGCACTCGAACAGCAGGATCTGGAAATCCACCTGCAACCGCGCATCGATTGCCGTACCGGCGAGATCCAGGCACTGGAATCCCTCGTTCGCCTCAAAGCTGGACAGGGCGATCTGATCTACCCCGGCCATTTTATGGAGCTGGCGGAGCACAACGGCTCGGTCCGCGAGCTGGACCGCTGGGTGCTGGAACAAACACTGCTGTTGATTGCCCGTCAAATCAACGAAGGTGCCCAACCCATGCTGCTGGGCGTTAACCTCAGCGTGCAAAGCATCAACGAAGACACCCTCCAATATCTCAAGGCCTGGTACGATCGCAAACCCGATGCCTTGCGTTATCTGGAGATCGAAATTACCGAACACCACCTGCCCGAACAGAACGACGGTTTCCGAGACATGCTGCGGGGTTTGTCCCGGCTGGGCATCACCCTGGCGCTGGACGACTTCGGTTCCGGCTACGCCAACCTCTCCCGCCTGCCCGACCTGCCCTTCCAGGTCATCAAACTGGACCGCAGCTTTATTCACGACCTGCCCAAATATGAAAAGCAGATGGCCGTGGTAAAAGCCGTCATCGACCTGTGCCAGTCACTGTCGATCGAAGTGGTGGCCGAAGGCGTGGAAACCGAAGAGGAACTCCACGCCGTCGCCGACCTGGGCTGCTACAGCATTCAAGGCTATGTATACGCCAAGCCACGCCCCCTGGCGGAAGCCATTGAGTGGTTTGAGCAGAGGAAGTTGGCTAGACAATAGTTATGGGAGACGGGAAACGCTGAAAGCTAGACGCAAAACCTTGCTCTAGCGTCAAGCGTCTCCCGTTTAGCGTCTAGCCCCTATCTGCGTCAAGCGTCTTCCGTTCAGCGTCAAGCAGCTATCTGCGTCAAGCGTCTCCCGTTTAGCGTCCAGCCCCTACTCAGCGTCAAGCGTCTCCCGTTTAGCATCCAGCATCTACCTATTGCAGTACGGCAACGAATTCATTACTATCCCCGGCCCTGATCAGGGAGAGCCCTCTCCCTGCTGTCAGATGCGGACGTGGTGGAATTGGTAGACACGCCAGATTTAGGTTCTGGTGCCGTAAGGTGTGAGAGTTCGAGTCTCTCCGTCCGCACCATCTTTTCTTAGTTTTCCCTATTCGACACCTCTCTGCTCCTCAAGGCCACTTCCTCTGTAGGAGCGCATGGTCCCCTGCGCGACTTTTATTTGTGTTGTGGCACCCCCTACCCTCAGACGATGGATCCTACCGGCGGCTGAGCTTGCATTTCCAGGCCATCTCTACCAGACTAAACAAATGTTAATCGGATAACACTTGTTATGACACCAACCGAACAACGCCTCCTGGCCGCGATCCGGCTGAACCCTTTGGCTACTCAACAGCAGTTGGCCGATGAACTGGGGCTCAGCCGTGAATCCGTCGCCGGTCATATCATGCGGCTCACGCGCCAGGGAAAAATCCTCGGCAAGGGCTACCTGCTGCCGGAGCAGGACCGAATCGTCGTGATTGGCGGCGCCAATGTCGACCTGACGGGCACCTCAAGTGGACCTTATCGACCGGAGGATTCAAACCCCGGTCACCTGACTCAGAGCGCCGGGGGCGTAGGTCGCAACATCGCCGAAAACCTGGCCCGTCTGGGCCATGATGTCACCCTGGTGACCTTGTTGGGCAACGACGCCAACGGCCACTGGCTGCGCGACCGTATCCTCGCCGCCGGTATCCGTACCGACGGATTGCTGCGCCATGCGGACCGGCCCACCAGCTCTTACCTCGCCATGAACGATCATCAGGGCCATTTGGTCGGCGCCATCGCGGACATGGGCATCATCGATGACCTGACGCCGGAACGATTGATACCACTGCAATCCCTGCTGGTTTCCGCCACAGCCGTGATCGTCGAAGCCAATGTGCCAAGAGACACCCTCGCCTGGCTGGCCGACCTGCCCCTCCATGGTCGGCTCTACGCCGATGCCGTTTCCACAGCCAAGGCTCCCCGGCTTCAGCCCTTGTTGCATCGCCTGACCGGCCTCAAGGTCAACCAGAGCGAAGCCCGGGCGATTCTGGAAAAGCCCAAAGCCAGTCGCTCCAGCCTGGTCAACCAACTCCTGGAATACGGCATCCAGACCCTGGCACTGAGCCTGGGTTCGGAAGGTCTGCTGCTGGCCCAACCCGAAGCGCAGTGTCAGTTGCCGGTGTTCCGCGCAAACATAAAAAGCGATACGGGCGCGGGCGACGCCCTGCTTGCAGGCCTGATCCATGGTCAATTGAGCGATCAGAGCCTTGAAAACCAAGCCGCCTTTGCTTTGGGTTGCGCCGGTATGACCCTGGAATCCGACCGCGCCAACCACCCCCAACTCACCGAACATCAGGTACTCGAATGGATCGCACAACGATGACCCCCTATCTCGACATCCACCACGAAGTCGCCGAAGCGCTGGCGGAGAACCGCCCTGTCGTCGCACTCGAAAGCACCATCATTTCGCACGGCATGCCCTGGCCGGACAATTTCGACATGGCCCGCCAAGTGGAACAGATCATTCGTGACGCCGGTGCCGTACCGGCCACCATCGCCATTCTCGAGGGCCGCCTGAAAGCCGGGCTCAGCGAAGCGGAAATCGAAACCCTGGCCAAAGCCGGTCAGGACGTCGCCAAATGCTCGCGCCGCGACCTGCCCTTTGTCGTCTCCCAGGGCAAACACGGCGCCACCACCGTCGCCGCCACCATGATCATCGCCGCCATGGCCGGTATCCGCGTATTCGCCACCGGCGGTATCGGCGGCGTGCATCGTGGTGCCCAACAGACCTTTGATATCTCCGCCGACCTGCAGGAATTGGCCCATACCTCCGTCGCCGTGATCTGCGCCGGTGCAAAATCAATATTGGATTTGGGGCTGACGCGCGAATACCTGGAAACCCAGGGCGTACCCGTGCTCGGCTACCAAACCGACACCCTGCCCGCCTTCTACACGCGTGAATCGGATGAAAGCGTGGATTATCGAATGGACAGCGACGAAGACATCGCCCGTTTCCTGAACGCCAAATGGCAAATGGGGTTAAACGGCGGGGTAGTCATCGCCAACCCCATTCCCGAAGACTACGCGATGGACAAAACCCAGATCGACAACGCCATAGAGCAGGCATTGCGCGAAGCGGAAGAACAAGGAATTCACGGCAAAGCATCCACTCCCTTTCTGCTCGCACGGGTCGCCGAGTTGACCGGCGGCAACAGCCTCGCCAGCAATATTCAATTAGTTTTTAACAACGCCCGGCTGGCTGCCGGCATCGCAAAAGCGCTCTAACCCGCCTGGGGCCTGCCTCCCAGGCCCTTTTTCAGCCCGCCTAAAACCGTAGGATTCTGCAATGACAGAACCCGAAAAGTAACCTAAAGTATTTGACAGAGCCAAAAGCTCTCACACGATAAAAAAAATATAAGAGGTTACCTACCATGAGCGCCGGTCTGAGCCGCAGTCTATTGGTCGCCCTGACCCTGCTGCTGTCCCCCTTGTTTGTGCACGCCGAAGACCTACCCCGGGTTTATTTATACACCGAAAACTACGGCACCTTTAATTACACCCTGGACGGCAGCGACTATGCCCACTTCCGGGACGATATCGGCGGCAGCGCCACTGAAATCGTGAAAATGATGATGGCCGAAGCCGGGTTGGATTACCGGTTAAGGCTGCGAACCTGGTCCGTCTCTTATGAACGTGCGTTGGAACGCCCCAATCACGGTGTCTATTCCACCGCCCGTACCGAATTCCGCGAGGACAAGTTTCACTGGATAGGACCGGTGGGCCAATACAACTGGGTGCTGCTCGCCAAACCAGGGCACACCCTCAACATACAATCACTGGATGATTTAAGAGATCTGCGAATCGGTGGCTATGCCGGAGACGCCGCCACCACCTTCCTCCAGTCGCAGAATTTAGACGTATCGACACTGCCCAATGAATCCCTCAACGCCCAACGGCTGCATCAGGACCTGATCGATGTCTGGATCACCTCCGACATCAACGGCTACAAACTCGCCGAAGACGCCGGATACCAGGTAGAAGAAGCCTTCCGGCTGCGAACCTTGGAACTCTACCTCGCCATGAACCTCCAAACCGACCCACAGGTTCTCAACGCCCTCGAGCGAGCCTATAACGACCTGAAAGCCAGGGGCGAAATTCAATTCCGCTAACTCCGGTTTTCAAAGGGCAGAAACGCATCGGCGGCAATGTCGGCCATGGTCGCACCGGCCAAGAAACACTGCCGCCGCATTTTATGAACGAAACTCCCGGAGCCACAAAGGTAAATCCCATACCCCTTCAGCTCCGGCCATTTTTCCCGACAATAATCGTATAGATTCGCCTGAACCACCGACTCTCCGCCGTCATCCCGACTGACCCAATGCAGAGTCAGATTCGCATGATCACGCGCCAGCATTTCAAACGCCTCCACCTGATAAAAATCGGCCTTGCACCTCGTCCCAACCACCAGATCAATAGCGCCTTCATGGCCCTGCGCCAGCGCATCCCTCACCACACCGCCAATAGGCGCCAACCCCGTTCCCACCGCCGCCAACAACAAAGGGCGATCCCGTTCAGTGGTATAAAAACACTGCCCCATCGGCCCCTGCAAACGCACCCGGTCACCGATACAAGCCTGATCCCTCAACCAGCCACCAAAGCGACCGCCCCGAATCATCCGCACATGAAAAATCAAATGCTCATCCTGCTCCGGATGACTGGCCAACGAATAACTGCGAGCCAACTGATCGCCCACCCACAGCGTTAAATATTGCCCCGGCCGGTAATCATTCAGGTCAGCCTCAACCTCCAGTTTCATTACCGACTCACTCAACGCCTCCAGCGCCACCACACGTCCCGGCACGCTCTGGTCCGCCAACGCCACCGGTTCAACCTGAATCGGCTCTTCGGGAACACACTGACAGGCGAGAAAATACCCAAGCTGCCGCTGGGCCGCGGTCAGCCCACGCTGCGCACTTTCCGGTACAGCGGTGCCTCTACTGCGCATCACACAACTCTGACACACTCCTGAGCGACAGCCGTTTGGAATTTCGAGCCCTTCTCTGAGGAGGCCATCAAGCAGGGTTTCGCCCTTTTTCAGGCATATTGATTGACCCAAATATTCAACGCGGAACATAGGGCTCTCCTTGTTTTTCATTGGCGAATTAGCGGGTCGAGTGCGAGTGGTGGATGCCAGGGGTGCCTATGCGGGGTAGTCCGCAGCATGGATGCTGCGGCCTAGGTTCCATGGATGGATTCACACCGACCCCGCACAGGTACCCCCGGTATCCAGCACGGACCAACACCACAGAACTACTGGTTCAGAACGTCAGCTTTGACGCTGACCGCGATGCCGACGATTTCGTCGATGTCATCCTTGGGTACGCCCAGTTCCTGCAACGTGGCGATCAGGTTTTCGGCCACAGCGTTAAAATGTTCCTCAGTCAGCGCCATATGCTTGTGTGCCTCACGCATATCTTTCCCGCTGTATTGATTCGGCCCACCAAATACCATCGTTAGAAACGCCTTCTGCTTCGCATGCTGCGCATCCATATCCACCGTATCGAAAAAAGCACTGATCCGATCGTCCACCAACACCTTGCGATAGAACAAATCCACAGCCGCATTCACAGCCGCCTCACCACCTATCCGCTCATAAAGACTCATCGGTTTTTCCTCTGTCTTTTTCTTGAACAAACCAAACATAACGTCACCCTCAGGAATCCAACGGCACGCGAATTACAACACCGCCCATAACTTCACCAATGCGAAAATCACTACGAGGTGAATCCTTGTGATCATTGTGGCAACTGGTACACGCCTGCGAGACCGCCACATCCGGATACACCGCCGTGTAATAAGTGGTATCACCCAGCTTTTCCTCGCCGTAAAAATTTTTGCCGGGGTTATCCGCAATAAACTGCAACCCCTCCGTCTCCATCGCCGTTTTCGGAGCATTCTGCTTATTGATCGGCCAAATGGACTGCAGCGAATAAGTAAACTCCTGAGTCACCTCCGCCACCGACTCCGCCCCGGCACGGAACATCTGCGCGGGCAACAAAGTCCCGTTCGGCATATCCTCCCAATGCTCATCCGGCTTAATCACATTGGCACCGTTCGGCCCCAATCGCTGCACCACCAACTTGGTGTAATTCGCCCGGTCCGCATTCATCACCGCGAACAGAGAATCGGTATATTGCTGCGGCGAAATACCCGCCGTTTTCTCTTCACTGTTGCAACCGGCCAAGCCGAAAGCCACCGCCAAGGCACCGCCAATCGCCAGCGGGAAAGTCGTCTTCATCGTCGTGTTCTCCTGAAGGTCTCGCTATTGTTATGTGATTATTCCCGGGACAGCGCCCAGTCCACCGAGGGTACGTGCACACTCGGAGAACCGTTAAAGTTGTTATGGATCAGCACTGGGTCCGCTAACGCATCGATGGAAAACTCAAGACTGTGACATTGCATGCATACCGGCCGAATCATCTTCTCATTGGGTCTGAGATTATCGTTTTGGTTGTGTTGCACCCTGATCAGCGCATTCTCTCCCTCGCCTTCCTTCAGCCGTGGTAAATGACAGGTCGCACAGCTGACACTCTCTTCCACCGGCAGACGTTCATCCTGAACCGCCTGCCAAAGCTGCCCGTGGGGCGATGCTTCGAACGCCCGGCTGTGGTCATCCGCATGGCAACCTAAACAGGCTTCCACCGCCGCCAGGCGACGGTCAGCCGTATGAGGGTCATGACAACTCGCACAGGTCAGCGACTGGTGACTGGAATCATCGGTGAAGGTCAGACGCCCCTTGCCCGGGCTCATCGCGGTAAGATCCTGCGCCAACCGCATACCATGTTTCCCTGCCTGAAAACCTTTCGCCTCTTCCACGTGACAACCGGCACATGACTCCAATGTCGGTCGTTCGATCCAGTCACTCCCCGCCTCGCTCTGATGACAGGACAGACAACCCACTCCAGCCTCGGCATGGGCACTGTGTTGCCAATCCGCCAGGATCTCCGGTTTGCTTTGTGGTGGCAGCGGCGCGACACCGGCATGCAGTTCATCACGCGGCGCCTGAAGCCGGGCGTTGTTAGCCCGGTCGATGCGGCGTACCACCTGCAGCCAGTCCCCGCCCGCATTATCTACCAGGAATTTTTCGTAGAGCGCCCGGTTATCGTGGTAATTGTGGCAGCCGGAACTGGCGCAGGAATCGAACGCCAGGTCCTTATGGGTATCGCGCTCCTCACCGATATCCTGATGGCAGTGAAAGCAATAATCCTCCGGCAACGTCAGTCCCATTGTTTGCGTTTGCTCGTTCTGATGCTCTTTGTGGCAACTGATGCAGAAACGGGCATCCAGAATAGCCAGGGTGTCGGCGTTACGCGGGTCAGTGAATTTCTTCAGCGGATGGGAATCCTGTGCTTCTTTCAGCTCTTCCTGGTGACAGGTTAGGCAGGCTTCCTGCAACACGGTTTTGCCGCCAAAGGGTTCGGCATGGCAAGCGGTGCAGGCCAGCTCGATCTGGTGATGCCCATGCGTCGCCTCACCGATCAGCAAGGCACTCTTATCCTCGGCATAGACCAGCGTATAGCCGTAATAACCTGTCAGGACCAGCGTCATCAACGCCCAGAGGCTCCATATCCATTTTTTCATCATGAGCCCCTAGAAGTAATACACGCTGACAATATGAGCCGCCAATAAAACCGGAAGCGGCCAACTGACCAACAAGTGCAACCACCGCCAACCTCGCCGTACTCGAACGGACCAAACCGGAGGCAGCCGATGGCTCACGGCGATGGCCGCCCCGGCGCCCGCCCCCAACGCAATCACACCGACGAAGTTGGCAATAAGCCAGGCATTGAGCTGCGAACCGAGATGAAAACCGGTATGTACCATCAACACCAACAAACACATCGCGCCAAGCCCGGTGTGCACCCCGCGCCAGGCAACAAAAGCCCCCATCCATCGCCAGTTAAGGCGTTTGCGCAACGACATAAGCAAGGCCACAGCAGACAACCCCAACAGGCTGAAACCGGTCACCTGTTTCCAGAATTTGTCGTTCCAGAATTGTTCGAACAACGTCACCTGTTGAACCGAATCCGACACGGACGCTGCCGGCCAAGCCAACAAAACGGTCGCCAACACAAACGCCAACAGGCTGCTGACTGCCGCCACCCACCAACCCGCTTCCCGACTGCGCGGTGCGTTGCCACCCAGCAGTTGTTCCAGGTAGGGTTGGCAACTGCCACACACCGTTCCGGCCCCGGTCGTGGTTTTCAATTCCAATAATCCCCGGCACTCGGGCAGTACGTTTGAAAGTTGTCCGCGGGTGACCTGATTGCATTGGCAAACCACGGTTTCCGCAGGCCACTGAGAGGGGTCGTTTGACTCGTCGCGACCAAAGCCTAAATGACCACTCTTTTGAAACCACCAAAGCCGCCACCAGGCCAAAGGCTTCTGTTGTTGATACAGCGACTGGACTCGGTTGAATTCCGCCCAATCACCATAACCGACAACCCCCGTCACCCGGCCTTTTTCGGCCACTATTTTTCGATAAACCGCACCGTCCGACTGTTGGTAAACCCATTCCTTCAAATAGGGTCTGCGTGGTAAATCGTTCACTTCACCAAGACTGCACACCGGCTCGCCCACCACCTTGAGCCGGGCACTGATTTGGGACCCTTCGTAATCAGCCTGTTCACCGACCAGCACCTTGGCCGCCACCGCCGCCTGCTCAAAACCGGGAGCCACCAGACCATAAGTTCGACCCCGGTGTTCGCAACATTCACCAATGGCGTAAATGGACGGGTCGGAGGTTTGCAGTCGGTCATTCACACGAATGCCCTGACCCACACTCAAACCGGCATTCAATGCCAGCGCCGTGTTGGGTTGGATACCGGCACACACCAGAACGGTATCGCATTCAAGAATGCGGTCATCATAGGTGCGCACGGCGGTAACTCGCCCATCGCCATAAATTTCACGCACACCGGATTGCACGATAACCCGAATCCCTTTTTCCTCGACTTTCCGACGCAGTATATCGGCAGCCCGGTTATCCAACTGACGGTTCATCAACCAGGCGCCCTGCTGAATCACCGTGACCTCGGTGTGGGACCGACTCAATGCAACCGCCGCCTCCAGCCCCAGCAATCCACCACCCAACACCACCAGGTGACGGGCGCGGGTGGTACGGGCGTACAGATGATCGGCGTCTTTCAGGTTGCGGAAGGTGTAGACACCAGCCTGATCAATTCCCGGAATATTGGGACGATGCGCGCGAGCCCCCGTGGCCAATACGAGAGTGTCGTAGTGGTATATCCGTCCCAATTGGTCGACTGCTTGTTTCCGCTCCGGCGCGATAGTCGCAACGCTCGCCACCCGATACTCAAAATTGGGATTGAGCTGTGGCGACGGCAGTGCCAGGTTCAGCTCCGATCGGGTCATGCCACCTGCCAGAAACGCCGAAAGCTGTACTCTGTTGTATGGATCGAATGGCTCGTTACCACACAACAACAACCGTGCCTCGGGTCGACGTTCAAGATAGTCCCGTACGAAACGAACACCCACTGGTCCGCTGCCGACCACCATTACTGAAGCATGGGTTTCCGGTCGGTTGAGGGCGTCAACACTCGGTTCAATCTCAAGGGGCAGGGCCTGTTCCATCATGAGGTGAATTCCAGCTATGTCTACGGACCGTTGCCGGCGAGACAAATCACCATGGCCGCGCCATAGGATTTCCAATAAATCGGGATGACATAGGAGCGTACATCCTTCGGTAAATGAACCTGTTCCGGCGCACCCTCCAGCACCAGAGGCACGGAGATCATGAAATCCTTACCGAACTCCCGACGGGCGTTACCGGAAATGGTGTTGGCGACCTCGCCAACCAGATCGAACATGTTCACGGCACTGGTATCGGATTCACCCAAACTCAGTAACAAATGCCTCAACATGATGCGCGGCGCCGTAAAATATACGCAGCCCTGGCAGGCGCCAGTGATGCCGATAATGCCTGTCACATCAAACGACAAAGGCGCGTCGTTTTCGACCAGATAGGGCGTGCCTACTTTGACGTCTTTCTCCGACGTATGCTGAAAGTAATGCACCACCCCTTCGATAAACACCTGCAACCTTTGCTCAGCCATACACATCCTCCATTAATTCCATCAACGCTTCCGCCAGTTGTTCTTCGGTAAACGGTTTGCATAAAAATCCCTGGGCGCCTTTTTGTAGCGCTTCGATACCGGTGGCTTTATCAGACAGGGCCGACACCACCAGAATGCGTAAACCGGGGTGCCGATCAATCAGCTTCTCAATGCATTGAATGCCATCCATTTCCGGCATGGTCAGATCCATGGTGACAACGTCCGGCCGCCACTCATCGACATTCGCCAGAGCATCCACCCCATTGACGGCGACACCCACCACCTCGAACCGATCTCCTTTCATACTGCGCTCTATCTTGCGCCGGATGATGTTGGAGTCGTCCACCACCATGAGCCTGATCATTCCAAAGCCTCCGTTATGCCGCGACGCGAGCATTGATAGGTGCCGGCAGCGTAACCACGAAACGGCAGTAACGTCCGCGTCGGCTCGACAGCCGGATGCGGCCACGACTGCCTTGCACCCGATGCATCACCACATCCATACCAACGCCTTGACCGGCATCTTCATCGGTTTCATTCCTGGTGCTGAAACCGGGCTCGAATATCAGTGACGTCAGACGTTTGTTGTCCCAGCCTTCCACCTCACTTGGGTGCCAACGCTCACTGGCCAGCGCGCGCTCACGAATGGCGTCGTAATCGAAGCCCTGACCATCGTCCATCACACTCAACTCCAACTCGCCATTACCCAGACGCGCGAGACGAATATCGATGCGGCCGATCTCGGGTTTCTGGCTTTCCAGGCGGGTATCGGGTGTTTCGATACCGTGTGCGATGGCGTTGCGAATAAACTGGATACACAGATCGTTGATCAAACGACGGCTCTCCTCCGGCAGCTCATGTTCGCTCAACCCACTGGTTACCAGCATGGCTTCCTTCCCCTGGCGAGCAGCCACTTTTCGAGCCAGGTCATCAAGATGCTGCCAGGAATCGGGCAGCGCAGGTGCAGCCGCGTGAGCGATGGTTTCACCGAAAGCCGCCAATTTACCCGCCAATTGCTGAATGGACTGGGTATAGCCGATCAACCGGTCAAGACGCACCGTCAGCCGCAGAAAATCATTCCCGACCAATTGTTCCTGCTGCCTGAGTTCGACTATTTCCTGCTCGAAGGTGTGCGCTTCACGCTCGAATACATCCAGATTCAATGCAGC
Organism: uncultured Saccharospirillum sp.; assembly: GCA_965652395.1. Taxonomy (GTDB): domain Bacteria; phylum Pseudomonadota; class Gammaproteobacteria; order Pseudomonadales; family Natronospirillaceae; genus Saccharospirillum. The sequence goes on from CBFGUW010000012.1 coordinate 85,472, forward strand.
GGCTTCGCCTTTGAACCGATGCACTTCGATAAAGAGTTTATCGACCTTGGCGCGAAGCCCACGCGTATCCTTCGCCGGTTGTTCCAATAACCGGTTAACCTTATTGAAGGTTTCAAACGCTGCGGAGACAAAGCTTTCAAGCAATGCCGGGTTGACGTGCAAAATACCGGTCAACATAGTCAATTGCTCTTCCCCGCGCGCTTTACTGGCTTCCAACTCCTGGGCCAGTCGTATCCGGTCGGTGATATCACGCACCGTCGCCAACAGATGCTGCAAACCGTCTTTTGTGTGCACCCGTGAAAAGTTGAAACTTAAATAGCGGGTTTCCGTCACGCCATTTTCACGCTGCAGGTACACTTGAACCTCATTCAAAGGGTTTAAGTCCCCAACCAGTTTTTCCTTGATACGGCCATCGAACAACAACCCAATAAACTGGGTGGCCGTGGTGCATTCCGCTTCACCGATCAGCGAAGAAAGAATGCCGTCGAACCGCTGCCCTGCGAGCTCCGACCGGCCCAGAATTTCCGTCAAATGGTGCGAGTACTGATTGCCGATCACCAAATCCCGGTCCAGCAGAAACAACCCTTCCTGAACCGTATCCAGTATCTCGGTCGTTTCCTGGCGTGCGGCTTCGATTTTCCGATCGCTGTCGCGCAACTGGCGCAGAAAATGGAACAGGATGATCAGGAAGTTCACCAATGCCAGGCTGATGCCCACGGTCTGGATCAAACGCAGCCGGGAGGCTTTGGATGCCGCGACCTGCTCAAGCGTCACCGTCAGGTCATTCATCAACGTCAGCAGCGCCACGTTATTTTCCCGCGCATAACCAATAGCGGCGGCAAGCGACGGGCGTATATCGAAGGTTTGGCGTTCCAACCCAGCCAGCACGGTTTCGATCCGAACCCGGTAGGGATGCCACAGCAACAGAGCTTCGTTAAGCGCCGCCTGCGCCGCTTCAGCTTTCACCGCATCCAGCATCACCGCTTCCCCACTGGCCCCGGTTGCCGCGCCGCCTTGTGAAAAAGCCGTCAGAGTCTGATCGAACAGCGCCACCGTTTGTGCAAGCTCGGCGTTGGCCGACTCCACACTGGCACCCACAGCCAGGTTCTGCTCCAGTTCAAAGAGGGATTTGACCATGCCTTGCGACAACATGCGTTGACGCCCCGCCAGGTTCACACCCACGGCGTCGTCCGCGATCTGGTAGGACATATAGAAATTGAGCATCAAGACAGACGCATCCAACAGCAGGAACAGCGCGATGGATGCAAGAATGCCCCGGTATTTCCCCAATGAATGGCCCATGCCGACTTCCCCGTTCAGCCTGAGCAATACGGCCCGCTCACGGGCCGGACTGCTTTTTCACGCAAAAAAAACGGCGCTAAAAGAACCCGGTGTAACACACCAGACTCCTCAAGCGCCGTTGCTAGTAGTCTCGTCAATGTCTGAAACACAGAATCGGTCGGATGAGCCGATTGCCCTGTGTTCCAGACATTGGTTAGCAGGGGCTGTGCCAAAAAGACGAAATTCAGGCGCCACGGGGCTTGGAGAGGGGTTGGATAGGCAATCGCACAAATACCACCAAAGAGGTATGCACCAAAGGCAGGAGTGAATCGTCCGTTTTGGGTGATTATGGGGCATGGTTTTCAGGCCTAGCGGAACTCCTGTGGCTGGAAATGAATCCAAAGAGGTGGGTCACACCGAAAAATGCTCTGCTAATCTCTAAAAACAGTATTTGAAACAGGATGGAGTCGACATGCGTTATAGTCTGGCCGTGGTAGGCCTTCTCACCTTGTTGTTATCCGGCTGCGCCATCGTAGCGAATACGGGCTCCTACGCCCCCACCATCAACCTACCGCTCATCCCGGCCTGGTACGACGGCCGAAAATACTACTACGTCAGCACCGATGCCTGGCCCCGTGAAACCGCCGAACGCATGGGCGTCAACTACGCTCCCCGTCTGGCGGACGCCATCCCACCCCGACCCAAGCCGCCGGAATTGAACACCGTGCTGGAACGCATTTACGTCTTCACCAACAGCGACCAACCCAATGTCATGCCCTCGGCCCCCGACCCGGTCGGCCCACAGAGCCAAAACAAGCCCTACAGCCCGCTGTGGCAACTGTACGAGATAACCTGGTTGGTGGCTGAGGAAGAGCGCAGTGAACTGAAATCGGAAAGTGACGTCTTCACTGCGGAAAGCGCGGGGAAAATCAGCATCGCCGCCACCGAGCAGGTGGTGAACTGCCCGGTGGTCGCGGATGCTGAAGGGAATTTGATATCGGGCAGTTATATTCCTTAGGGCGAGTAACCCTCAACCCCGATAATACCGCTGCTCAACAAAAGGCATACGACTAACGGTCATCGGCAGCTTGCGGCCGCGAACCTCGGCGAACACTTTCGTCTCCAGCTCGCTGTAGGGTGTCGCCACATAGCCCATGGCCACCGGGCATTCCGCGCTGGGGCCGTAGGTGCCGCTGGTTACGACACCGATTTTGTCTCCGGCATCGTTGAACAATTCGGTGCCTTCACGAACGGGCGCGCGGCCCTCGCCTTTCAGACCGACGCGCTTGCGCGCCCAGTCACGGTTGGCGATCTGGTCGAGAATCACCTGGGCACCGGGGAATCCTCCCGGTCGTTCGCCATCGGCGCGACGAGCCTTGGAAATGGCCCAGATCAGGCTGGCTTCCAGGGGAGTGGTGGTGGTATCGATATCGTGCCCATAAAGGCACAGGCCGGATTCAAGCCGCAGGGAATCGCGCGCGCCAAGACCGATGGATTCAACTTCGTCATAGGCCAGCAGGCGGCGTACGATGCGCTCGGCATCCTGGGCGGGAATGGAAATTTCGTAGCCGTCCTCGCCGGTGTAGCCACTGCGGGAAACAAAACAGTCGGCACCGTCGATGTCCAATTGGCGGTTGTCCATGAAGACCATATCCGCCACGGCCGGTTGAAGCCGCGCCAGCACGTCGGCGGCCTTGGGGCCCTGTAACGCCACCAAAGCACGATCATCCAACTCTTCCAGCCTCAGGTTTTCCGGCAAATGCTTGCGCAGGTGGGCAACGTCCTCTTCCTTACAGGCCGCGTTGACGACCAGATAGAGCCAATCGCCCCGGTCGTCGCAATAGTGGGTCACCATCAGATCGTCGAGAATACCGCCGTTTTCATTGGTGAACAGCGCATAGCGCTGTTTGCCGACGGGCAGGTCGATGATGTCGACCGGCACCAGTTTCTCCAGGGCCGCGGCGGCATCGGGACCGGACAGCCGCAACTGCCCCATGTGGGAAACATCGAACAGGCCGGCGGCGGCACGGGTGTGCAGATGCTCCTGCTTCACGCCCAGCGGGAACTGAACCGGCATGTTGTACCCGGCAAAAGGCACCATGCGGGCGCCCAGTTCAATATGGAGGTTGGTGAGCGGAGTGGTTTGAAGGTTGTCCTGTGTCGCCGTCATGGGGTCACCTATTGTTGTTCAGAGAAGCTCAAGATCAGGGTCGCCCACCAGCGTAGACGACGGAGTGCGACGATGATGCAACAACTGGCGGAAGTTTCCAATAGGAAACACAAGGAAACTCTCATCGGAGCATAAAACAACAGAAATCCCGCAGGTGACTATTGGTATATCGTTCGCCGTCCCGTTTTCATGGTCTACTGATTGAGGATAACGCCCCGAAACTGATCGACTCCATGCCTCCGGCGTCATGACACGCTTTGGGGAAACCGCGCGTACACTTTGGAGTATCCATGAAAACCGGCCCAGCCCTATGCGTCGCTTTACTAATCGCTTTGCAGGCCCGGGCGGACGACCCCGGTCAAACCGTCACTGTCGGCCTGGCGGGTGGTGTCACAACCAGCCTGACGGGCGGCGACGCCGATGGCTACCTGATGCCCTACACCCTATTTGAACGGGGCCGCTTCAACCTCTCGCTGTTCGAGGCCGGCTGGCGGCAGCCGTTGACGGAAGATGGATTGTTCTCCGCCAGCCTGACCCTGAACTGGGAGGAATACTTTGAAAACTGGGTGGAAGACGAAGCCACCCACCCATCGTTCAATCTGATTGCCACTTTTTCCGGCGAACACAATGTCAGTCTGTTCATGTTCAAATACAGCCACGCGCTGTGGCTGAACGACATAGACAACCGCCAGACAACCAATCTGACCGTCTATTCCGGCATGCCGGTTTGGAAGGAATCCGTCATTCTCATACCTGAAGTCGGAATCGATTTGTTCACGGATGACAGCTTGAAAAGAGAGTTCGATCTCGACCACGGCGTTACCACCACCCTGCCCTACGCCAGCCTTATGGTGATAGGGTTCCTCGGCGATAACACTCAGTGGATCGCCAGCGCCCGTCATCAATGGCTGTCCGAAAAGGTGACGGACCTTCCTGCCGTCGAGGCCGACGGGCGCAGCGACATATCCTTGGCATTGCAATATATGTATTGAAAATGCCGGGGGTGGTCTCATTCCACTTCCCCGCCCCCTTTTAAAACGACACAGCGCCCGAAAAAACACTTTCCATACATTCCAACAACGGCACCACCCACGACCCTGTGCTGAGATACAACCCAGATCACGCGCCCGCCCCCTTCACCCTCCGGCAGCGCCTGTCAAATCAAGCAAAGGGAACTTCCATGACCAAAACCTTCATCCTTGTTGCGTTAACGGGAGCAATCGCCGTTGGCGGCTGTGTACAAACCAACCCGGGTGGCAGTGCCCCGCCCATGCCCCGTTCAGCGGAACTGCGCCAGGTTCAATCAGAAGCGGAATTGGAAGCCTTTATCAAAGCCGGGCTGAAACAGGCGTACAACGAACCTTCTTACCACGGCTACGACGACAACATAGCGAACGACGTCGCCATGAACGAAAGCACCGACGCGGGCAGCGAACCGGTCTCAACCACCAACACCATCGAGCAAGGGGTCGATGAAGCCGACTGGATAAAATTCAACAATGGCAACCTGCACATTTTGCAACAACCGGACATCGGTTACTGGAGCTACTTCGAAGAAGACGGCTGGAAATACAATCAGGAGATCAACCCCGCCCGAATTCACACCATCGCTGTAGACTCCGCCCCCAGCCAAGACCTCCTCAGCCGCTACGAACTGAATGACAGCCTCTATTGGGTCGATGGCCTCTACAGCCACAACCAACAACTGGTCGTACTCGGCGCCAAGAGCGAACCCTATTCAGACTGGGGCAACCCCTGGTACTGGCGGCGCGGTCGTCTATCCGTCGAAGCCGTCGACATCAGCACAGCCACCGACCCGAACCAGGACTGGTCGCTGGAACTGGACGGCTACCTCGTCGACAGCCGCCGCATTGAAGACAAACTTTACCTGGTGTCACGCTTCAGCCCCTACCTACCCGGCCTGGATTACGCCTGGGACAAAGAAGCCCGGCTCAACAACGAACGCCTCATCGAACAGGCCGACGTAACAGATTTCCTGCCCAACCTGACCTGGACCATCGACTCCGTCGAAACCACCCTCCAGTTAAGCGCGACGGGCTGCTACATTCCCGACAGCGAAGAATGGGCGGAATACGGCTACCCGACTCTCACCCACATCACCGTCATCGACCTGAACGACCCCGGCGAGCAGTACACCAGCTGCACCGTAGCGCCCGTCAGCCACCTCTACCAAAACGACCAAGCCATCTACTTGATGGAAAACCTCAGCTTCGACCGCGAAGAAAGCCAATTGCACCGCTTCGCACTGAGCGAACAGGCGCCCGACTACACCGGCAGCCTGCAATTCCCCGGCTACCTCGGCTGGGCACAACCCGAATTCCGTCTGCGCGAACAGGACAACCTACTCACCCTGGTCGCCACCGAAGGCGTCGACCAACACAAAGTACGCACCTATCAGGTCGGAGAAAACGGCTTCACCGCCCTCGCCACCCTCCCCAACACCCAACGCCCGGAACGCATCGGCAAGCCGGGAGAAACCATCCAATCCGTTCGCATCACATCCAACAAAGTTGAAATCGTCACCTTCGAACAAACCGACCCACTCTACCTGATCGACATCACCGACCCGGCCGATCCCTTCATCGCCGACCAACTCGAAGAGCCGGGCTTTTCCAGCTACCTGCACAGCATCAGCGACACCCTCACCGTCGGCATCGGCCGCGCCGGGGACGACAACGGCAGCGTTGAAGGCATAAAAGTCAGCCTCTACGAAAGCGACCTCAACGGCAGCCTGACCAACCTCGACACCATCACCCTGCCCGACCACGAATGGTCCTACACCCCCGCCGCCTGGGAACACCACGCCTACACCGGCCTGAACTACGAAGCCCAGGGCATCTACCGCTTCGTCATACCCGTCATCGCCGGAAGCTACCTAAGCAACGGCTACGAGCGGACCGAAGGCTACCTCGCCTTCGAGGTCAACCTCGCCGCCAAAACCTGGGAACATGAATGGGTCGATATCGAAGAATCGGTAAACAGCTGGAACGGCGCCTGGAACGCCCGAAGTGTGATTCAAGGAGACGCCGTACACGGCGTGTGGGGAAACCAACTAATCTCCTGGCCATGGCACAACCCCGAAGCCAAGGAAACCCTGTCACTGGAAGAAGAAGACTGAACCACAGCCACCGGGGTTGCCGCCCAGGCAGCCCCGGCTTAGGGCATCAAGCCGTCACCCACAACACCTCTGCATCGTCCGCACTGGTCGACACCAAGGCATGACCCATCGTGCAGTCGTAATAGGCCGAATCCCCCTCGAACAACTCCACCGGCTCGTAAAACTCCGTATAAAACAGAATCGAACCCGACAGCACATATAAAAACTCCTCACCATCGTGCCGAATCCAATCGTTGAACTCATCGAAGGTGCGGGTATGAACCCGGGTGCGGAACGGCACCATCTTCTTCTGCGTCAGCGAGGTATTGAGCAACTCATGCTCATAAGTCGGCGTGGGATGGGGCTTACCCTCACCCTTACGCGTGATATCGCGACGACCAGCGGGCTGCGCACCCGAGCGCGGCGCGGCAAACAACTGGGGAATATCAATCCCCAACCCACGCACCAGCTTCGTCACCGCCGCAAAAGTCGGCGAGATCTGCTCGTTCTCGATCTTAGACAGCGTCGACCTAGCCAGCCCGGTCAGCTTACTGGCCTCTTCAAGAGTCAGATTCTGACTCAACCGAATCGCACGCACACGCTGACCCAACTGCAAAGGCTCCAACGTCGCTTCCGTCTCGCTCTTGCGCTCCACCTGAAGGGCTTCGTCCGGCTTGTCTTTCAAAAAATGGGGTTCGTCTGGCATCCGGGGCTTTGTTTCCTATCCGAGACTTTTTAATGGCTGGATGCTTGATGGGAGACGGAAGACGCTGATGTCAGCGACTCGGCTTCTCCGGTTGGTGATCCAGTTTTTGGGGCTTCGGGGCAGTATTGCACACCCCGGACGGCCTTGAAATGCCTGAGAGCGCCATTTGAACATAAGTTTCCTATAGGAAATTTTTGTTGTTTTTGGGAAAAACCGTTGCTAATCTGCGTTTCCAGTAAACATAACAGCCTCCGACATAACTTGAACACGGGGGCTAGCGATGGATGCCTGGGTTGCTCATCCGGGGCAGTCCGCAGCATGGATGCTGCGGCCTAGTCTCCATGGATGGATTGAGTGGGCGGCACCCCGCACGGCCCCGGAGGAGCAACCCAGGCAGCCATCGCGGGTTAATTCACCAAACCAACCGAGGAGGCAAAATGACCCAGTCTCGTGCCACTATCGATGCTTTTTTCCGTGACTCACTGGCCAAGAGCGATGCCTCCGTCATGACCGCCATCCGCCAGGAAGACCAACGCCAGCGCGACCAGATCGAACTCATCGCCTCTGAAAACATCGTCTCCAAAGCCGTACTCGAAGCCCAAGGCAGCGTCCTCACCAACAAATACGCCGAAGGCTACCCAGGCCGCCGCTACTACGGCGGCTGCGACTGGGTCGACGAAGTCGAACGCCTCGCCATCGAACGCGCCAAACAACTCTTCGACTGCGACTACGTCAACGTTCAACCCCATTCCGGCGCCCAAGCCAATGGAGCCGTCTTCCTAGCCCTGCTACAACCCGGCGACACCGTCATGGGCATGTCACTCGACGCCGGCGGCCACCTCACCCACGGCGCCCGCCCCGCCCTCTCCGGCAAATGGTTCAACGCCGTCCAATACGGCGTCGACAAAGACACCCAACGCATCGACTACAACGCCGTCGAACAACTCGCCCTCGAATGCCAACCCAAAATCATCATCGCAGGCGGCTCCGCCATCCCGCGTGAACTCGACTTCGCCAAATTCCGCCGCATCGCCGACAAAGTGGGCGCTTACCTCATGGTAGACATGGCCCACATCGCCGGTCTCATCGCCACCGGCCTACACCCAAGCCCCATGCCGCACGCCCACATCGTCACCACCACCACGCACAAAACCCTGCGCGGCCCACGCGGCGGCATGATCCTCAGCAACGACCAGGACCTCGGCAAGAAAATCAATTCAGCCGTATTCCCAGGCCTGCAGGGCGGCCCGCTCATGCACGTAATCGCCGGAAAAGCCGTCGCCCTGGGCGAAGCCCTGAGCCCAACCTTCCGCACCTACTGCAAAGCGGTCATCAACAACGCCCAGACTCTGGCCAACGTACTGATCGAACGCGGCTGCGACATCGTCACCGGCGGCACCGACACTCATTTGGTCCTGGTCGACCTCCGCCCCAAAGGCCTCACCGGCAACATCGTCGAAGTGGCCCTGGAACGCGCAGGCATCACCTGCAATAAAAACGGCATCCCATTCGACCCGGAAAAACCGACCGTCACCTCCGGCATCCGCCTGGGCACCCCGGCGGGCACCACCCGCGGCTTCAGCACCGAAGAATTCGCGCACATCGGTCACCTGATCGGCGACGTCCTGGACAACCTGGGTTCCGACAGTACGCCTGATGCCGAGGTCGAAGCCCGAGTCAAACAGGCCGTGGCTGAGTTGTGTCAGAGGTTTCCGCTTTATTCCTGAGGTTGACTATTACCGAGATTAAACCCGCGCCGGCTACTGGGGTGTCCCCCTCCAGGGTCGGCGTGAACCCATCCATGGGGCCTAGACTGCAGCATCCATGCTGCAGACCACCCTGGAGGGGGACACCCCAGCATCCGTCGCTAGCCTGCTGCGGCAATGGGTTCCTGGTGTAAAAAGCATTAAGGGTTGAGTTGGCACTGCTGGCTAGGGTCCGATGCCGGTGGTGCTCATTCAGGGGTATCTGAGGCATGGATGCCGAAGTTAAGCCTACATGGATGTATTCACGGCGCCCCTGAATGAGCACCACCGGTAGCGGACCCGGGTTCACCCACAGTCCTAAAGAAGCCAACTCAGCCACAGAACATAACCACCGACGCGAGTTGAGGAAGAAAAATGAGCACAGCACCAGCCGAATTGAAGTATGCGGAAAGCCACGAATGGGTACGGGATAACGGTGACGGCACCGTCACCGTGGGTATCACCGATCATGCACAGGGTCAGCTTGGGGATATTGTCTTTGTCGACCTGCCCAGTGCCGACAGTGAATTGGAGAAAGGTCAGGACTTCGCCGTGATTGAATCCGTGAAGGCCGCGTCCGATATCTACAGCCCCCTGAGCGGCACCGTCGTCGAAGCCAACGAAACATTGGCCGACGCCCCCGAAACCGTCAACGAAGCCCCCTACGGCGACGGCTGGCTCATCAAACTCAAGATCGACGACCCCAGCCAACTCAACACCCTGCTCAGCGCCGACGCCTACCAACAACTCGTTGGCAACGAAGGCTAAGGAGGAACCCGCATGACCGCCAAGCTGCCATTCACCCAAAAGCCTCTCGCCCACCTGCACAGCGCCAGCTTCACCCAACGGCACATCGGGCCCGACAGCGACGAACAAGCCGCCATGCTCGAAGCCCTCGGGGTCGACTCCGTGCAGACACTCCTCGACCAGACCGTTCCCGAAGGCATCCGACTCGGTCGCCCCCTCGCCGTGCGCGAAGGGTTGTCAGAAGAAGCCGCACTGGCGGAACTGCGTACACTGGCCGACCAGAACATCGTCAACCGAAGCTACATCGGCCAAGGCTACTACAACACCCTTATGCCCGCCGTTATTCAGCGCAACGTGCTGGAAAACCCCGCCTGGTACACCGCCTACACCCCCTACCAGCCGGAAATCTCCCAGGGCCGCCTCGAATCCCTGCTCAATTTCCAGCAACTGATCATGGACCTCACCGGTCTGGACCTCGCCAACGCCTCCTTGTTGGATGAAGCCACCGCCGCCGCCGAAGCCATGACGCTGTGCCAGCGTGCCAACCGCAAAAACAAAGGCAACGACTTCTTCGTCGCCGACGATGTCCATCCGCAAACACTGGACGTGCTGCGCACCCGCGCCGAGCACCATGGCTTCAACATCGTCGTGGCCCCGGCCACCAGTATCGGTGAATACGCACCTTTCGGTGCGCTGTTCCAATACCCGACCAGCAACGGCCAGATTCCCGATCTCGGCAAGCTCATCCAACAGGCGCGGGAGCAAGGCGCGGTGACCGCCGTCGCTAGCGACCTGCTTGCCCTGATCCTTCTGCGCTCACCCGGCGAATTGGGGGCCGATATCGTTTTCGGCAGCGCCCAGCGCTTCGGTGTGCCCATGGGCTATGGCGGCCCACACGCCGCTTTCTTTGCCGCTCGCGAAGATCTGAAACGTCAGGTGCCGGGCCGCATCATCGGGGTCTCGGTCGACAGTCGGGAGAACACGGCGCTGCGCATGGCAATGCAGACCCGCGAGCAGCATATCCGCCGGGAAAAGGCGACCTCCAACATCTGTACCGCTCAGGCTCTGCTCGCCAATCTGGCGGCTTTCTATGCCGTTTACCATGGTCCCGAAGGATTACGCGCCATTGCAGAGCGGGTACACCGACTGACCGCCATTCTGGCCAACGGTCTACGCAAGGCTGGCCAAACCGTGCCCGCCACCTACTTCGATACCCTGACGTTGGAGATCGAGCCGATTGTGCTGAAGCGGGCCGAGACTGCGGGTATGAATCTGCGCTTGTTGAGTGCCACCCAAGTCGGTATCAGCCTGGATGAAACCACCACGGCCGACGACGTTGCCGAGCTGTTCGACGTATTGCTGGGCGAAGAGCATAGCCTCTCCGTGGCCGATTTGGATGCGGCGATCACCGGTGGCGAGCCGACCGGCATCCGCGCCGATCAGCGTCGCCAGGACGCGATTCTGACGCACCCGGTGTTCAATCAATACCACAGCGAAACTGAGTTGCTGCGTTATATCAAGCGACTGGAAAACAAAGATTATTCACTGGTTCACGGCATGATCCCTCTGGGTTCCTGCACCATGAAACTGAACGCCACCGCCGAAATGATGCCGGTGAGCTGGCCCGAGTTCGCGAACATTCACCCCTTCGCACCGGCTGACCAGGCAGTGGGCTATCGCAAAATGATCGCGGACCTGGAACGGGATCTGGCTGAAATCACGGGTTACGATGCCATCTCCATGCAGCCGAATTCCGGCGCTCAGGGTGAATACGCCGGTTTGCTGGCGATCAAACGTTACCAGGAAGCCCAGGGTGAAGGGCAGCGCGATGTGTGCTTGATTCCTGCGTCGGCACACGGCACGAACCCGGCCTCGGCGGCGATGATGAGCATGAAGGTGGTGATCGTGAATTGCGACGAAGACGGCAACGTCGATCTGGACGATCTGAAGAAAAAAGCCGAGCAGACCGGTGACCGACTCTCCGCCTGCATGGTCACCTACCCATCCACCCATGGGGTTTATGAAGAATCCGTTACCGAGCTGTGCCGAATCGTTCACGAGCATGGCGGCCAGGTCTATCTCGATGGCGCGAACCTCAACGCCCAAGTAGGCCTGACCCAACCGGGTCTGATCGGCTCCGATGTGTCGCACCTGAACCTGCATAAAACCTTCGCCATTCCTCACGGTGGTGGCGGTCCGGGCATGGGGCCGATCGGCGTGAAGGCGCATCTAGCACCCTACCTGCCGGGGCACAATCATGAAGGGAACGGTGAAGGTGCTGTCTCGGCTGCGCCTTTCGGGTCCGCCGGTATTCTGCCGATCACCTGGATGTACAACCGGATGCTGGGACAGGACGGCCTGCGCCGTTCCAGTGAAATCGCAATTCTGAATGCGAACTACATCGCCCAGCAATTGGCCGATGATTACGAAGTGCTGTATCGCGGTCGCAACGGACGGGTGGCACATGAATGCATCATCGATATTCGCCCGCTCAAGGCCGATACCGGCATCACCGAGGAAGACATCGCCAAACGATTGATGGACTACGGCTTCCACGCTCCGACCATGTCTTTCCCGGTGCCCGGCACGCTGATGATCGAACCGACCGAGTCGGAATCTAAAGCGGAACTGGACCGTTTTATCGAGGCGATGAAAGGCATACGCACGGAAATCGAAAAGGTGAAAAACGGTGAGTGGTCGGCCGACCAAAGCCCGCTGCGGAATGCGCCCCATACCCAGCCGGATGTCATGGGTGATTGGGATCGCCCTTACTCCCGCGATACCGCCGTGTTCCCGAGCGAGGCGGTACGGCAAGCGAAATTCTGGCCGTCGGTGAACCGTGTCGACAATGTGTACGGCGACCGGAACTTCATTTGCAGCTGCCCCGGAACCGAGGCCTATCGAGAGTAAACCTCAAGGCGGAAGGAGCCTACACTGCGCGCTCCTTCCACCTGCCCCTTAAAAAAATCGCTGGGAGAACAAGAATGTACATCAGCGCTTTCGACCTGTTTAAAATCGGTATTGGCCCTTCCAGTTCGCATACCGTCGGCCCAATGAATGCCGCGGCGGATTTTATAACCCAATCCTTTTCCCTGACTCAAAGGCGGGAAATCACTCGAATAAAAGTCGTATTGCACGGGTCACTCAGCGCTACCGGTCGTGGCCATGGAACAGACACCGCCGTGATCGCAGGCTTGACCGGTGCCCGCCCGGCAACGGTTGATCCTGATTGGCTGTGGTCCCTCCCCCAACGATTAGCCCAGGGTGAGCCCTTGGTGATTGCCGGTGAAGTACCCCTGTCTTTTTCCCCCGACGAAGATGTGGTGTTCGATGACGAGCCACTGCCCTATCACCCGAACGCCTTGACCCTATGCGCCTACATGAAGGACGGCTCGGAAATATCCGCCGTTTATTATTCGGTAGGCGGCGGCTTTGTCGTCACCCAACAGGAAGCCGAACAAAGCAACAGCTACGTAACGGATGTGACGGTGCCCTACCCCTTCAACACCGCGCAGGAGCTGTTGGCATTGTGCGAAACCCACCGGTTACGCATCAGCGAATTAATAGCCGCCAATGAACGCGCGTTGCGTTCGGAAACCGACATTCATTCCGGCCTTCACGCCATCTGGCAGGCCATGCGCGATTGCATTGAAACCGGCCTGGGTACGGAAGGGGTGTTACCGGGCGGTTTGAATGTGAACCGCCGGGCTCATCGTTTTCATGCCTCCTTGCAACAGGCAAAAAGTCGCAACGTGATCGCCAATACCTTGGGTGCCATGGATTGGGTGAACCTCTATGCGCTGGCGGTCAACGAAGAAAACGCCGCCGGTGGTCGCATGGTCACCGCGCCCACCAACGGCGCAGCGGGCATTATTCCGGCGGTGCTGATGTATTACCTGACGTTCAGCGACCGGTTAAGCAGCGACGACATTATTCCCTTTCTGCTAACGGCATCGGCTGTGGGTGGTTTGTGCAAACGCAACGCCTCCATTTCCGGTGCCGAGGTAGGCTGCCAGGGCGAGGTGGGTTCCGCCTGCGCGATGGCGGCGGCCGGTTTGACCGAGGTATTGGGCGGCACGCCCGCTCAGGTTGAAAATGCGGCTGAAATCGCGTTGGAACATAACCTGGGGCTAACGTGCGACCCCATCGGTGGGCTGGTGCAGGTGCCCTGCATTGAGCGAAACGCCATCGCCGCAATAAAAGCCATCAACGCTGCCCAGTTGGCCTTGCGTGGAGACGGCAGTCACTTTGTGTCTCTGGATAAAGTGATCAATACCCTACGCGAAACCGGTCGGGATATGCAGGATAAATACAAGGAAACGTCGAAAGGCGGGTTGGCGGTGAATGTGATTGAGTGCTAGTGCGGTGCCATCGTGTATAGGAGTAAAATGCCGGCGTGAACCGCCGGCATTGTCGAAAGAACTACTTGGTCCCGTAGTTATAAATGGAATTCCAGGCGCAGATGTAGCGCCCTTCCCTCTCGTTATACAACCAGAAGTTGTAACAATTATCGTCGTAACTCCAGCGACCGACATCGATCTTATAAGGCCCCAAATTCACTCCCTGCAGCGATTGATAATAACCGTTGTACAACAACGAAAAATGCAAATGCGGCCCGGTTGAACTGCCGCCCTGACACAAGGCCGAGTTGCGATCATCGGCGTAGTTCGCCAACTTGGTATTACGGTTCACCCATTGGCCGTCCTGCACCTGCACGCCTTCGAGGTGGTAGTAATTGGTGGCCCACCCATTCGGATTGGTGACACGCACCTGGCAACGTGAAAACACCCGCACATAACCACTGTGGGCTGCCGCTACGCTGTAAGTGCGGCCGTACCAGCGGGGCCAGTCGTAGGAAACATCGATGGATGACAACGGGAAGCCCGAGCCGGTATTGGCGTGGGCGCCGTTCGGAATCCACCAGTATCCCTGACGCCAGGGCATTTGCATCATATCGTCGGGTGGAACCGCGCGGCTGTAGTAGGTGTTCCACTGGGGAGCATTCTCTGTGTGACTGTCGAGCGCTTTGTCGGAGCGTTTCTGAAGGGATAGATCGGAACCGACCAGTGCATCGGCCGCTTCGGGAAACAGCTTCGTGTACTGCTGCTTGAAGGTTTGCAGCGGGTCCTGCGCACGAATGGAACGGTGATTTTCGGCCATGGCGCTGGCCAACACCAGAGAGGCAGGGTCCGCTTGGTCTGTGGGACGCCACGGGCTGCTTTTCTGCTGTTCCTTCAAGTTATAGAAACGCTGGGACAACCGGGTCACCACATCACCCAATTGAGCGTTGAAGCCCTGTTCGGTGGAGAGGCTACCAAAAGGCTGTTCCAATGCCGCTTCCGTCGGTTGGGATATTACCTGACTGCGGGCTTCCATCAGCGCCAATACAATGCGCGGATGCACGCTGGCAAAGCCGCTCCAATGCAAAATGGCTTCCTGGTGGGGTTTAAGGTGAGGGGCCTGTTGGTCAAGAAAGGCGGCCAGATCGAACCGGTCGCGATTTAGATCGTACACGAAGGCGGCTTCCCGAATGGGTTGCGCCTGGCTCACCTGATGACGAACGATTTCAACCTTGGCTTGGGATTCAATAGCGCTTTCACCGGGTTCGTGAATATCTTTGGCTTGAAGGGCGCTCGCGGAAAAAACAGCCAATGCACAGGCCAGGCTTAGGGGAGTGAAACAGAATTTCTTCATGGTTGTGCAGTCCTTTTTAGGAGGGTTTTATCTTTGTTATGTGCCGTGTTCCGCCTCGGATTGCTACGCCGACTTCCATGCGGCGGTACTTCTTCAAAGGCTGGACCTATCAGTAGGGCCCGACAGCCAGACGTTTTGTCCGGCGAATACGGCTCGCCTACCTTAAAAGAGGCCGAGTAGGGAGAAAACCTTGATGCGCGACAAAACGTTCAGATTTGCGACCAGGAGAAAAGACAAGGCGGGAGAGAGGATGCCCCGGAGAGAGGCTCCGGGGCAGGGACGATAAGCTATTCCATGAGGGTGGTGGAATTAATAGTCGGTATCCGTATCCATGTCGGAATCCCAATCAGACGAGGAACCGCTGTTACTTTGGCTGTTCACTACATCTTCAACCATGGAAGGTGTCGGGTTGAACTCGCCAAACTCCGCGTTGGAAAGCTCTTGGTTGCCGTTACGATCCAGATGGCCAAAAATATTTTCCAGTTCAGGGTAAGCCGTCACCTCACCCCGGGTGAGTACACCATCACCATCGATATCCAATACCCGGAACAAACCGGCGTTGTTTGCCTCGGTGTACTCTTCATAATCCATTTCAGCCACGGCATAGCCTGCAGCACCCGCAGTGAGTAATACAGTGGTCATCAGAGCTGTCTTTTTCATAACTCCTCCTCCTTGCTTGAATGAATTCAGATTTAAACCACACGGTGAAGGATTGACCGTGCATGTGCCTATAGACACACAACTACCGTGCCAGTCTTTGCCAATCCGCCGCTGAAGCCGATTCGGCCGTATCACCCAGATAGAAAAAGGAGCGGGACTGTCGACAGGCGTCGACAGTCTGGGGCTGAGTTATTAGAAACCGTTGCAAATCAAGAGGATAAGGTGTCTGTTTTCACCTACACCGATTGGGAAAACGCTTCCCGTGTCAGGTTCCGACAACCGGTTTCGGTGACCACCAGATTGTCTTCAATACGGATGCCACCGAAAGGTTTCAGTTGTTCGATCAAGGCGATATTCAGGCCGTGATCAGGCTCGGAATCGGTCAATTTTTCAAGCAGCATCGGAATAAAATACAAACCCGGCTCCATGGTGATGACCATGGATGATTCCAACACTCGGGTCAGTCGCAGAAAGGGGTGTCGTTCGTCCGCACGCACCTCTCCCTTGGTGTTTTGCAGATGCCCGCCCACATCGTGTACCTGCAAGCCCAGCAAATGCCCAAGACCATGTGGGAAGAACGCGTGCGGAATCCGTTTGGCCAGCTGTTCTTCAATTGAATGCCGACACAGACCCTGTTCGTTTAATATCCGGGCTATGCCGCTGAGGGCTTTGTCCTGCAATTCCCCCATGGAAACACCAGGCTTTACCGCCTTATTCAATTGCTGTTGCAAGCTGTCGACACCGGCCAACAATTCGGCAAACAGGCCGCTATCCGTGGTGTGGGTGCGGGTGATATCGCTGGCATAACCATTGTGATTGGCACCGGCGTCAATCAATAACGTCAAGTGCCGGTCAGGCGGGGTAAACCGCCGCCGTTCATAGTGCAGCGTGGCGGCGGCATCATTGAGCGCAACGATGCCGCTGTAGGGTTCCTGACTTTCCAGTTGGTCGCTGGCAGCTAAATAGTTTCGATAAATTCCAGCCTCCGTTGCGCCTGCAAAAAACGCTTCCCGCGCAGCCTGATGTCCGGCCACGGCGCGACGATTGGCTTCAGCCATGCACGCTATTTCAAAATCGGTTTTGTAGGCGCGTTGATAGCTCAACTCGGCTTTCAGCCCTGGTGGATTCAGCTCCACCGAGGCGGCCTCGAAATTCAACTCAGGATGTGGGGGACCGAGCCAAGCGGTTTTACCGGTCAACCGGGGCAACCAGTCACTGAGCCGCGCCGCGCCCTCTATGTGCCAGTGTGCCGTCCAATCGCCATTCGGGGCTTGAGGTGTCAAATGCCAGAAATCCGCTCGTGCTGGCCAAATCAGTCTGGGTTTGTCCCCGGGGCGGAAAACAATAAAGGTATCGGGGTGAAGATCGTAAGGCAGCCATTGCTGGGCGAACGCGAGCGGCGTATAGGGATAGGCGCGGTCGTCCTCGGCCACTATCACCAGGCTGCCGCTGCTGATAACGATCTGGTCGTGACCACTGCGTGCGAGTGCCTTTTCATAACATTGAATCAGCGTATCCAGGTGACGGGCATAAGCATCTGCTGCCATGGTGGCTCCTTTTTTTAAACCGGCCAGTAACGAAAGAAACGATGGTAGCATTCAGGCTCCCGCTGCCAAGGCTGGCCCAGTGATTAACGGTGCACGGTGCTGTCATCAGTAATGTCCAATGGTTATCAAGGACCGTATCAATCTACCGGATTATTGGACGAAACCTTAGCAACCCATTGATTTTAAAAGACTTTATTTTTTGAACCTGCCCGCAAAAATACACAATTCCACCCTCTCGATTTCCCTTTCAAAGCGTTGAACTTGGTAATTTCCAGGCCGACCTTAGAGGTTGCCGTCCTATGGTCACTCCCAAAAAAACCGATAACAAAAAGGTTCGACCATGAAATACCATTTGAACACAGCCATGGCGCTGGGTTGCCTGACCGCTGCCAGTCTGGTCTCCCAAACCGCCCATGCACACGGCTACATCAGCCAGCCTGCCTCCCGCTCGCAACAGTGCGCCTTGGGGGCCAATACCGATTGCGGGGCCATTCAATGGGAACCGCAAAGTGTTGAAGGAACCGACCGCTTTCCGGAAAGCGGCCCGGCGGATGGTGAAATCGCCAACGCGGGCGTGGCGCATTTTTCCGAACTGAATGCGCAAACCGCCTCACGTTGGCATAAGACCACCGTGCAGCCCGGCGCCATCGATATCAGTTGGCACTTCACCGCCAACCACAGCAGTCGCGATTTTCGATATTTCCTCACCAAGCCCGGTTGGAACCCCAACCAGCCGTTAACGCGCGACAGTTTCGATCTGGATCCGTTCTGCGTGGTCGATGGCAACAACGAACGCCCACCCACCAACCTGACGCACGACTGTTATCTGCCGGAAAATCGAGGCGGCTATCATGTTCTGCTTGGCGTCTGGGATGTCGGCGACACCGCCAATTCCTTTTACCAAGTGGTGGATATCGTTATAGACGGTAACGACAGTGTCCCGATCTGGACCGACGTGGGCGACATTAATCCCTCCACCGATCTGAACCCAGGCGATAGCGTCCGCGTGCGCGTTTTCGATGAGTTGGGTGAAATTCCCGAGCTTTCCGTCGGTTGGACGGTGGACACCGTCGCAAACGGAGACAGCCAGGTGTGGCCGCAACAATTGGCCCGCGCGATCAACGCGGAAAGCACCCAGCTAAAGGCTGGCGCGCTGAGCAACGGTGAGGTGAAGCCGGTGCTGGGGAAAAACGATATCTACGTCCAGTCGGGCAGCCCCATTAGCCGCGTTGAAACCGAGATTATTCAAAACGATCCGGATCCTGTCAGCTTTTCGCTCAACGGTGTGCTTTCGGAATACGCCATCATAAACGGCCAGGCTGAGGTTACATTCAACCTGACCAGTCAACAGCACCTCTCGATCCAAGCCGACCTCTTCGATGCGGACAACAATCTGGTCAACAGCCAGAAAGCGGAACTGGACGGTAATCTGGAGATGGTATTCGAGCTGAGTGATGCCCAACCGGGTAACTACAATCTGGTCGCCGTCGCGGAAAACAGCGATGGGCAAACCGGCCAACACAGTGCCGCGCTGCGACTTGTGAATTCAGACGCGAACCAAGACTATGATTTTGTCTTCCCCGAGGGGCTGGAAAGCTATGAAGGTGGGACAAGAGTGTTGGCGAAAGACGGCGGGCTCTATGAGTGCAAGCCGTTTCCTTATGAAGGCTGGTGCCGCGTCTATTCCAATGCGTCTCCCCATTACGAACCCGGCTACGGGAGTAACTGGGAAGACGCCTGGAACCTGGTAACGCCTTAAACGGCCTGTTAAGAGGCTTTACGGCGTGGCGGTCTACGTCGCGCCGGTTTACGGGCCTCCGCCGGTTTGGCCGTGGCATCTTTTGCGCGGTCAGAACGGGGTTTGCCTTGATTGGCCGGTCGACGAGCAGCGGGTTTTTTATTGCGCGGCGGGTTGGACGGGCCGCGCTTTTCCACTTCCGGTACGTTCTGATCCGGTTCGAAACCGTCAATCAAGCGACGCGGAATCGACTGACGCGTCAGCCGCTCAATACCGAACAAGAGTTTGGCTTCGTCGGCACTCACCAATGAATAAGCCTGACCACTGGCGCCAGCGCGACCGGTCCGGCCAATGCGATGCACGTAGTCTTCGGCGACATTCGGCAGGTCGAAATTCACTACTTGCGGCAGTTGGTCGATGTCCAGACCGCGGGCGGCGATGTCGGTTGCGACCAGAATGTGGACTTTACCGTTTTTAAACCCTTCCAATGCCTTGGTGCGCGCGCCCTGGCTTTTGTTGCCATGAATCGCCGCCGAGCGAATCCCCTGTTTTTCCAGGTGGTCACTCAAGCGGTTGGCGCCGTGTTTGGTGCGAGTGAACACCAAGGCCTGTCGCCAATTCCCTTCCTGAATCAACTGAGTCAACAAGGCGGGTTTGCGCTTTTTATCAACCGGATACACCCACTGCTTCACCGACTGGGCCGTCGTATTGCGCGGGGACACCGATACCTCGACCGGATTGTTCACAAGACCCTTGGCGAGGCTGCGAATCTCATCGGAAAAGGTGGCGGAGAACATCAGGTTTTGCCGCTGCTTCGGCAGCAGGGCGAGAATCTTTTTGATGTCGTGAATAAAGCCCATGTCGAGCATGCGGTCGGCTTCGTCCAGAATCAGCACTTCGAGCTGCGTGAACCCGATGGCGCGCTGGTTGAACAGATCCAGCAGGCGGCCGGGGGTGGCCACCAGAACATCGGCACCTTTGCGCAGCTTCATCATTTGCGGGTTGATCTTCACACCGCCAAACACCACCGCCGATTTCAGGGGCAGGTGCCGACCATAGGTGGCAACGCTCTCCCCGACCTGGGCAGCCAGTTCGCGTGTGGGCGTGAGAATAAGGGCGCGGGCCTGATTCGAGCGTGCAGGTTCACCGGCGCTCAGCCGCTGCAGCAAGGGCAGCGTAAAACCAGCGGTTTTTCCGGTACCGGTCTGGGCGGCGGCCATCACATCCCGGCCGGACAATACGGCGGGAATCGCCTGGGCCTGGATGGGTGATGGTGTGTCATAACCTTGTTCGGCTACGGCTTTCAATAATTCGGAGGACAGCCCCAGGGAGGCAAAACTCATAAACAGTGGGTTCTCATAGTGGAGGGAACAAACAGAGATCTTACAGAATTCCGGGTATATAACACCGGCAAGGCCGCGCAGCTTACCCCATGGCGCTGAAGGATGCCATCAAAAGTGCACAAAATTTCATCAGCAAGGCTTCCAGAACGCCAACCCGAGCCTCCCGCCGACCAATCCACCTTCATCGGACAGGCGTAACCTTAACAGGCGCGCCCTTATCAATAACAAAACGCTATCAGACCAATTAAAACAATAGCTTTCATTAAAGATGGCACCTCCTCTACCTTGGACACTATCCAACATTGATGCCGCAAGGAGAACACTATGAGCAAATGCCCTTACCACACCACCACGGCTGGCAGCCCCATCGCCGACAATCAAAACAGCCAGACCGCCGGTCCACGCGGCCCGGTCCTGATGCAGGACTGGCAACTGATCGAGAAACTCGCCCACCAGAACCGGGAGCGCATTCCCGAGCGGGTGGTTCACGCCAAGGGCTGGGGGGCTTATGGCACCTTCACCGTAACCCACGACATCAGCCGCTATACCCGGGCTGCGATTTTCAGCGAAGTCGGCAAAAAAACCGAGCTGATCACCCGCTTTTCCACCGTGGCCGGGGAACTGGGCGCAGCCGACGCCGAACGTGACGTGCGCGGGTTCGCCGTAAAGTTCTACACCGAGGAAGGCAATTGGGACCTGGTGGGCAACAACACGCCGGTGTTCTTCATCCGCGACCCACTGAAGTTTCCGGATTTCATTCACACCCAAAAACGGCACCCGCGCACCAACCTGCGCTCGAACACCGCCGCCTGGGATTTCTGGTCGCTGTCGCCTGAGTCTCTGCATCAAATCACTATTTTGATGTCCGACCGGGGCCTGCCCACCGACGTTCGCCACATCAACGGCTACGGCTCTCATACCTTTTCTTTCTGGAACAACGATGGTGAGCGCTTCTGGGTGAAATTCCACTTCAAAACCCAACAGGGTCACCAGCATTGGACCAACGAAGAAGCGGAAGGTGTGGTGGGCAAAACCCGCGAGTCCACCCAGGAGGATCTCTTTGGTGCCATTGAAAAAGGTGACTTCCCGAAATGGACGCTCTATATGCAGGTCATGCCGGAAGCAGACGCCGAAAAAACGCCTTACAACCCCTTCGACCTGACCAAGGTATGGCCGCACAGCGACTACCCGTTAATCGAAGTGGGTGAGATGGAACTGAACCGTAACCCAGACAATTATTTCTCGGAAATCGAGAACGTTGCTATGTCACCGTCCAATGTGGTGCCGGGCATCGGTTTCTCGCCAGACAAAATGTTGCAGGCACGCATTTTCAGCTATGCGGATGCGCACCGTTACCGCTTGGGCACGCATTACGAGTCTTTGCCGGTAAACGCTCCCAAATGCCCGGTGCATCATTACCATAAAGATGGCGCCATGCGTTTCACGCCCAACAACCCGAACCCGGATGCCTACTATGAACCGAATTCCTTTAATGGCCCGGTGGCCAACCCGGAGGTCGCCGAACCCCCATTGAAGATTTCCGGAGACGCAGCCCGCTACGACCACCGCGAAGGCAACGACGATTTCGGTCAGCCGAGAGCCCTGTGGCGTTTATTCGACGACGCGCAAAAGCACCGACTTTACAGCAATATCGCCGCAGCCATGGCGGGCGTGCCGGATGAGATTATCAATCGTCAGTTGGCGCTGTTCGATCAAATCGATCCCGCCTACGGCCAGGGTGTGCGCCAGGCATTGGATGCGCGGCGCTGATCGGCATCGACACAATCAAGGGGCGCCGGGCGCCCCTTTTTTATCACTCTTCTGTGTCTTTTTTCTTCTTAGGGTCGGCATGGCCGAGCAAGAAGATAAACAACCCCAGACACACCAGGAAAAAGCCCACTCCGAAGGGTGATGTCCAACCCAATACACCGGCAAAAGCTTCCATATCGAACCCTCCTTTTCCGCCCAATGGAAAGTCTCTGTGAGCATCTTAGTTCCAGGCTTCCTACACAGTGATGACCTGCATCAAACCTCAGTCGTCTTCTTTGGATTGCAGCAGACCGCCGGTTGACGGTCTGCGTTCTCAGTTGGCTGAGTGTGTGAACGGATCAATGCTTCAGCCAATTCAGTGCGGCACCGGCGGACTCGAAATATTCCACATCACCAGACATAAACCAGCCGCTGATCTTCGACGAAGTCTCCTGCCAGTCTTTATTACCAACCACGGCCACCTTGTCGAACTTGTTGCCGTGCTTGAGACCGAGCTTGAAATCGTCCCAGGCAGCCTGTGCATCCCAGCCTTCCAGTTCGGTGGCATCGACCAGGGCTGTCACGGTCGGGTCGCGTACCGAATCCAGAGCGGAATCAATTAAAGGTTTCATGGTTTCGTAGTCTTCATGGGTGAGCTTGCCGCGCGCTTTCAGAGATAGGTAAAGGTGGTCTCCAGCGCGCTCCATGCCGATGCTCATACCTTGAGATGATGCATGCATTTCCTAACCTCCATATGCCAGATTAAGGATTACTGCGAAACAACACCCATTAGGCTTGAGTCGGGCCGTTTTTTTTCAACCCTGGCCCACTGTCAGGCGTTTTTCTCCCGAGGCGGCAATGGCGATAAATACCCCACCAGCAACAGCAGCAAACCCACTGCGATAAAGGACACAATGGCCGAGAGGGTATCGCTGTCTCTCATGTCGAACAGGAAGAGCTTCGCAACCACTACACCCAGCAACACAGCGGCCACCAGCCACACCGGGCGCCAACCGCGCCGCGTAGCCACCACCATGGTACCAAGCCCAACCAACGTCCAGACAATGGAGAGCGTCGCCTGCGCCTGGGCCGACGCCCAAATCGCCTCGGCGTCGTACGCCACACCGGTCCAATGGTGGAGCGAACGCAACACCACGACATTCAGCCCGACAAACGCCAAAGCGGACAGCCCGGCGCGGTAGGCCGTTGGCGTCATGCCGAGGCGTTGTTCCTCCACCACCGTGCGGCACCAGATCAAGAGGGTAAAGAGCACGCCCAACTGAACCAACCCAAGGGGGTTCAGCACCGGTAAATAGGTGATGAGCCCCACTCCCGGTTGGGTACCGACGGCTAAGAACCACAACACCAGCGCTCCTGCCAAAGGAGCCAGGATGTTCACCCGGTACATGGCTACACGTCCCGCTACCGGCCAACCGGAGTGTCGCAATACCGCCCAAACCGCCGCCAACACCGGTAACGGCGCGGCAGCCAACGCCCAGGCCGAACCCGGCTGCGTCCAGGACCCGGCCCACCAATAGCACTCAACCCCAAGCAACGCCACCAACGCCCAAATACCCAAGGCGTGAAGCGCGGGCAGCATATCGCCGACGCCGGTATCGACCCGGTTATCACGCTGTCTCAAGGCAAGACCATAGACCCCGAACAACGCCACCCAACCAATCAGGCTGTATTCGGCAAAGGGGTGCGGCAGCGTCACCAGTGCACCCGCTGCCAATAAACCAAGGGCAATTGCCATCCCGACCGGGTAATACCGCAGGCTGTGCCAGCTCAGCCGGGCTTCAAGCCACCCCAAGGCGGCGCCGGTGGCGGCGATGAAGAGCAATACCGCCGCCCATTCGAAGAGGGGCAGATAATGATCAATCTCCTGAAAACCATTGCCGACCCACCAGACCATTCCCCACAACAGCAGTAAACGCCGGACCCAAAGCCCCCAGCGCTCGGCCTCCCATTCGAACCGATACAGGCAGTAGCTGCTGACCAGCCCACCCAGGGCAAGGAAAAGGGCGCTGATGAAGGTGGCATTAAGCACCGGTGGCGCCCCCACGCGGTAATGGAATTCCCCCAGGAAAACGAAACCGGCGGCCAGTTGCAGCAGGATGGCGAACACCACGCCCAATCGACGTTGTTGGCGAACACCCAGCCAGACCAGAGCGGCGCCCTCCAACGCCCAGGCTGTCGATATCCACTCGCCTTCGAGCGCAAAAGGAATGGTCAGCGATCCGAACACAACGCCCAAAGCCAGATAAGCCTCGCCCAACAGGCGGTAACGAGGGTCGCGACGCAGGCAGAACGCCGCTAACGCCCCATAAAAAAGCCCCAGGGCGAGCGCCGACCAGGCCAGACCGTATTCGAAATCGACCACCAGACAGGCCTGCAGCCCGAAACTGACGATGGGCACGCCGAACACCAGGGTGCCGTCGACGTAGCCTTTCAGGCGCGGTGGCTGACGCGATGCGAACAGCAGCGCAATAGCCACATAAAACAGGAAGAATAAAATGAGGAAACTTTCCGTGCTGGCAAACTGGTCGGGCCGGTATTCCAACACACCCCATAAAGTACCGATCACGAAGGTGAACAGGAAGCCCACCAGATTCAACGCCCGCCAGGCTTTGAACCAGGCAATGCCGAATATCCCCAGGTTTAGCACGGCATAATAAGCAAACAAAGCAACATGGCTGCCACTGCCACTGGAGGTGAGAATGGGCGCAAGGAAACCGCCGGTCGCGGCCATAACGGCCAACGCCGGAGCGTTCTGCAACAATGCAAGCGCCGCCGATACCACCACCATGGCCACCAACAACGCCATCGTCAGACCCGGCGACAACACCTGAAACAGCCGCAACGCCGCGAAGACCGTCATATACAGAATGCCCAAACCGCCACCCTGCATGATGAGCCCATATAGGGTGCGTTTTTCACGCAACACCCAACCCACGGCCAGCAGGACCAGCCCCAGCAACGCCACGCCGAAAATCTTAAGGCGAACCGGCAGCACGCCTTGTTCATTGGCATATTGCAGCAGGAAGGCCACGCCGAAGAACAAGACGATAACGCCGACGCGGACAATCAGATTGCCTTCGGTGAAATACCCTTTGACGACGCCGAGGAGCTTGTCGAAAACACCAGGACCACTGGGCTTTTGGGTATCGCCCCAATCGTAGGAAACCGGCTCAGCCGGAGCCTCATGCGCCGACTGCGACGGAATGGAAGCCACTGGTGGCGGTGCGGCCTCGGCGACCGGCGCTGCTGGCCATGGCTGAGGAGAGCGCTCTTCGGGAGCTTCCTCGGGGGAAGGCTGCCAACGCTCGCCTTCACCGGCCGTTTCGCTCCGGACAACGGCCTCTACGGGCTGCGAAGGCGGCGTCGATTCCACGCGCTCTTTCAGTTCGTCCAACTGCTTCTGCAACGCATTAATGCGACTAAACAAAAACAGGAAGGCGGCGAACACCAGTATCAGAAATATTTCGATCACCGAACAGATCCCTTACTACGGTCAATCCGCTAGTCTCGGTGACCGCCCCGATGCCGTCAATACTGCCGTGTCTTTCCGTCAGGCGGTGTATCGTCGTTTCTTATAGGTCGCCTCCGGCGGGAAAACCTCATCCAGCGTGCACGTCACCCCCGCATCGTTCAGTGCCGCCACTATAATTCGCGCCACCTGCAAGGGTGGCACCCGTTCCCCGCTTTCATACAAGGCGATGCGGGATTGAGCCGCCTTGAAACCACACTTTTTACCCAGTTCCTCCTGGGTGAGACACGCCCTGACGCGATAATGCTTCAACTTAAGCATTACATTCCCTCGTGATATGTCGTTTTCAACTCCCTTTTACCACGACAGATTGATATTATGCAAAAATTACAGTTTGTGATGATATTAGGGTCTAACTCTGTAAGGCAGACACATGACTCACGTCGGCACTCGAATCAAAGAAGCGCGCAATGCCGCCAAACTGTCCCAATCGGGGCTCGCCACCCAATGTGGCTGGCAGGAAATGCAGACCCGCATCAGCAGTTATGAAAACAACCGGACCGAGCCCAGCTACGCTGATCTTGAGAAAATTGCCCGTGTGCTGGGCGTCAACCCGGCCTGGCTGGCTTTCGGCTCAAATGCCGTCCCGCAGATCCGCGAGCGCCCCAGCTGGCTGGCGGATGCGGAAGATACCGGCCCGGACGGTCGTTACGACGCCGAGTCGGACAACCACATCGCCCTGCCCTACCTGAACGAGGCCGACCCGACCGATCCGAGCTCACCCGCCGCCGTGGTGGAAGACCTGAGCGGTCCACGCCTGCGTTTCAATCGAATCACCCTGCGCCAGGCCGACGTTCCGGCCGAAAGCGCCGTTGCCGCCCGCCTGGTCGGCAACGCCATGGAACCCTCACTGCCGCACGGCAGCCTGGTGGGCATCGACACCAGCCAACTTCAAGTGACCGACGGCCAACTCTACGCGTTCGATCATGGCGGCATACTCAAGGTAAGAGTCGCCTACCGCCTGCCCGGCGGGCTTCGACTGAAGGCCTACAACGAGAGCGAGCACCCCGAAGAACACCTGACCGGAGAGGATCTCAAAGGCATTAAAATTCTCGGGCGCGTCTTCTGGTATTCCGTTCTGCTATAGGCGAATTGTGGTGTCGATCACAAATCTCACGACACACTTCACCCCATGCCGCTTCTTGTTGACACCCCATATCACCATCAATATGATGAATTACGTTATCTACCATTGATCGAATTGGGTGCGTCATTGGAAATTCCGTTACTCAAAACGGATGCAGAATCGAACAAGCGCGCGGAGGTGCCGGTCAACCTCCCTATAAACACCGGCTCTTGACCCAGGCGCTTTCAGCCTCAGGCGAAGTTTTCGGTTTGAATATCGGTTTCTATCCGGTTCCGGCCATTGGCCTTGGCCTGGTACAGCAGGCGGTCGGCACGCTCCAAAGAACGCTCGAAGGGTTCGTCGGGCTGACATTCGGTCAACCCGCCGCTGATGGTGACCCTTATATTTGCCTGGGAAATGGGCTCCGCTTCAATTACCCACCGCAACCGTTCCGCGACGGCAAGGTAGGTGGCGTGATCGCCCTTGGCCATATACACCAGAATTTCCTCACCACCCCAACGACAGAGAACATCGTATTCGCGAATATGCCCATGCAGACAGTGGGCGATCCCCTCCAATACCTGATCGCCGACATCATGCCCATAGGTATCGTTGATGCACTTGAAATGATCGATGTCGAGCAGCAACAACGCCGCGCTCCAGCCTTCGCGATGCGCCAGTTCCTGCAGCGGAAGCAACGCATCTTTGAAGCCACGACGGTTGAGAAGGCCGGTGAGTGCGTCCCGGTGCATCAGGTTGGTGACCTCGGACAAAGCCCCGTCCAAGCGCATGATGAAACCGATCACCACCCATACCGCCGCCAACAACAGCCAAACCTGAACGCTTCTTTTCACCGCCTGCCAATACAACAGAGTGCGCGGTAACCGATGCAGCAAAGTGAGCTCGCCCGGGGTCACTTCCTCTGCGAACCAGAGGGTTCGATCCCCAGCGGAAACCCATTGCCCCTCGCGATAGGGAATCAGATAGGTCTCGTCAGGGGAGAAAACCTCTTGGCGAGCCACAATTCGGTCGTGCTCATCCACCAGGATTGAATCACCCAAGGCACGACCAAAACCCGTGTTACTGCGCAGCAGGGTCACGCCGAGATCCACCGCCACCACGCCAAGAAACCGGCCGTCGATGGAAACCGGTGACGAGATGGAAATCATCCATCCCTTGTCATAGGCATCCTCGTAGAGATCACTGATGATCTGGTCGCCTTCCGGGTTCGAAGACGGTGCCGCCTGAGACCAGTATGCCTTGGCGTACAGGTCAGTGGAAAAGCGAACATCCTTAATAGGGGGATCGGGCGCGATGTAGATGAATTCATTGGCCGAGGTGTAATACACCCAAATCACCTCGGGCAAATGCTCGATCAAGCTACGAAACTGACTATCGACGGACAGTACGGCCGTCAGTTCCCGTTGAAGTTCTTCCGTTGGATTCTCCAATGGCTCGGCGCCGGTCAGAGAACCGCTCAATGATGCCACTCCACCCTCTTCGGCGAGCCCGGAAAGCCCCCAGACGCCATGGGCGGGAAAATAACGCACCAAGTCCAGTTCCGCCGCGACCACCTGAAAACGCTCCGCCTCCCGGTACCGGGCTTCGATCGCATATTCCAGCGAATAGACGTTTTGCCGCATCAAGGTGATGTAGCGGGACATTAAGCTCGCCCGCGTACGAACCGTCTGCTCGGCGGCTTCCAGGATGTTGCTCAGCTCGCTCCGATACTCCATAACCGAGAGCGTCAGCGCGATAACGACCCCCAAGCCCAGCTTGAGGTAACGGGTTGGCATGGGCAGTTCCAATCAATGGGAAGGCTATTCAGTCAGTGATGCTGGCAATAATAGATAGTCGCAATCCATAGGTTTAGCCAACCCGCCATCAGGTCGGTCTGGTGGGAATGCACCTGGTGCAACGGGTAAAAAGTGGCAACGGCGACCAATGGATATGGCCCACCTTCGAACACGAACAAAATGTCCCTTTCGCCAACAACGCCCGCAACCCCAATAAAATTCTGGCACGGGAACTCTTTCCGGAAGGATGCGAAGTACCCGCCGATACCGCCACCAACACCTACTCCTTTTATACCGGTGCAGGACCCGCCTACTCCGCTCCCTCGACAACTTACTGGGCAGACCAAATGCCCTATGCGAGAGACGCCGAAGCCCGCCCCATCCCACCCGCTAACCTGGTTCGCTGCTGGAAAGTGTTCGAAGGCACCGAAGCGCTTAACCAAAGCTGGCGCTCCGCCTTGGCGGGGACCGTTTGGCAACACTATTTCCTGGTCGGCACTCAGTGGATCGGCAACGGCGGCGGCGACCCTTTCGGCAACGGCGAAGTACCCCGGTTTTTATCCAACACAGCCTTGGAAAGCTTTATTCAGCACCGGGACTCAGGCACCTGCCTCGGCTGCCACGACACAGCAAGAACCGACGCCGGACAACTCTCGAACCTTACCTTTGTTCTTAATCCGATGAGTGCCCAGGCCGGTCGTTGACGGCCATGCGAGAGGCGAGGGTCTTCCAGAAACGCCAATCACCAGAGCCGATACCGACATCCCAGGCCCAATCGCTAAGTTGTCGAATACCCTGGGAATTTTTGGGGCCCCGCGTGAAGCGTCGGATAGACTTCAGAACCTATTTCTGAAAAGCCTGAATTACCGCATCGGGAATGGGTTTTGATTTGATACCCTCCGGGTTTTCCGGGTCACGCCCCACCCATACGCGTGTTTCGAAACCTTCTACTGCCAAAGCATCGCCTTTCAAAATTTTGTGGTGCACATCGAAACTGCTGCGACGGAATTCAGAGATAGTGGATTCAATAACCACTTCCTCGCCATAGCGGGATGGGATATAGAATTTCGAGCGGGTATCCACCATCGGGAAACCCACCACATCAAACCGCTGTTGCATCTCGAATTTTGGAAAACCGGCCTTGGCGAACAAACGACCGGTGCAAGCGTCGAAATAGGCGAAATAACGGGGATAAAACACAATACCAGCCGGGTCGCAATCGCCCCATTCAATGGTCTGGGTATAACGATTCACTAACATGGGAATTCCTCGAACGATTCATCAAAAAACAAAGGACTCACTCAAGCGTGATCACACGCTGGCTTGGCGTCTCGCGATATAACTCGTCAACCAGATCGGCACGATTTTCCTGGACGGCACGTTGATTGATCGAGCCTTTGTCGGTAATTTCATGCGCATCCATTCGTGGAGGGTCCGCCAACAGAATAAGCCGCTTCACCCGATTGGAACTGCCGGTGCTTTTTTCCGCCAGGATACTCAGAATATTTTTAAAGGCCGCCCGCACCTCGGCACTTGCCAGCACATCATCCACGGAGGCATTCCTCGGCAAGCCACTCAAACGAAGGCATTGATCCCGATCAGGGAACACCAGAACCGCCACGTAAGACCGGTTGATCCCGGCGATCACCACATCCTGAACATAGGGCGCGCCATGCTCGATGATGGACGCCCGCAACGGCCCGACACTGACCCAGGTGCCGGTATCGAGTTTGAAGTCTTCGGAGATACGACCGTCGAAGCGCATGCCGCGCTGAATGTTATCCGGGTCGATAAACTTCACCGCATCGCCCAAACAATAGAAGCCTTCTTCGTCGAAACTCTTGGCGGTCACATCCGGTTGGCGCCAGTAACCCGGCATCACATTCGGCCCACGCACCCGGCATTCCAGCTTACCGCCGTTGGGCACGAGTTTGATTTCCACGCCAAGCGCCGGCACCCCAATCACACCGGACTGGGACTCCTCCAACGAGGCAAACATCGCCGAAGGCGCTGTCTCGGTTGCGCCCAGGCCAGTCAACATCCCGATCTTGCTGCCGATGGTTTTAATCGCCAGCCTGTCCAACCGGTCCCAAACGTGTTGCGACAAACCGGCACCAGCGAAAAACATCAGGTTCAGTTGATCGAAAAACTTCTCACGCAGCGCATCGTCTTTTTCCAGATAGTCAGCCAAAAATTCAAAGCCTTTGGGTACGTTAAAATACAGCGTTGGCGAAATTTCCCGAAGGTTGGCGATGGTTTTCTCGAACTGACCGGGCACGGGTTTACCGTCGTCGATATAGAGAGTGCCACCGTTATACAAAACAATGCCGACGTTATGATTGCCACCGAAGGTGTGGTTCCACGGCAACCAGTCAAGCACCACAGGTGGGGTATCCTGCATAAATGCCATCAAACCGAGCAGCATGGCTTGGTTGGCGCACAGCATTCGATTGGTGTTGATCACGCCTTTTGGCATTCCGGTGGAGCCTGAGGTGAACAAAAATTTGGCGATGGTGTCCGGAGTCACAGCGCGATGCGCTTCATCGACCGCAGGGGTGACTGGTGTTTTCAGCAGGTCGGCATAAGCGGTTACCGTTGTTTCCTGTCCGCTGCCATCGATGGCGATCACTTCCGCACCTTCGGTATTGATCGCGGCCAGGGCGTTGGCAAAATCGCTGGCTTTGTCGACCAGAAACAGACCCGGTGTCAGCAGTTCGCAGATGTGTTTGGCTTTGCCATAATCCTGGCTGATCAAACAATAGGCGGGCGAGATCGGTGCGTAGGGAATGCCGACATACATGGCGGCCATCGCCAGCATGAGATGCTCGACGCTGTTCCCGGATAAAATAACCAAGGGACGTTCCGGGCTCAGGTTTCGATCCAACAGGGCCTGACCAAGAGCTCTCACGCATGCCAGTGTGTCGGCATAGCTGTATTTTTCCCATTCGCCGCTCTGGTTGCGCTGCGCGACGAAACATCGATTGGCGGCGACCTCAGCCCAATGATCAAGTCGCTCCATCAGGGTGTCGGGATAATTCGGCAACGGCTCACGGGTTCTGAGTATCTGCGTACCATCAGGACGCTGAACCAATTCAGCGGTGGCACTCCCCAATTTGATGTCTTTAAAACCAGTCGCCATGACTTCTTACCTTTCTTGTCTTTGTTGTTTTGGGCTGTGCTAATCGCACCTTTTAGAGCTCCGCCCTTTTCAATTTGAGGCAGGAACCCGCGCCAGGCGTTGGGGGTACTCTCTCCGGGGTCGCTGTGAACCCGTCCATGGGCGCTAGACCGAAACATCCATGTTTCGGACTCCCCCTCCGTGAGCACCCCCAACACCTGTCGCTAGCCATTTGTGCCATCCAATGAGCAGGCCTCCTCTTTCAGGGAGCCACTTGCACGGCTGGCTAGTGACGGATGCCCGGGGTGCTCATTTGGGGATGTTCGAGGCATGGATGCCGAGACCAAGCCTACATGGACGTATTCACGGCGACCCCAAATGAGCACCCCGGGTAGCCGTCACGGGTTCAACCACCAAAAAGAAGCTACGAGCAAAAAACATAACGACCGACACCATGAGAAGCCCCCGAAACACGAGCCAGAGACGCCGCAATGTCAGGCAGCCAGTGAGCACAGTAAAAGTCGAACAGGGCACCCACATTATCGCGGTATTCCGGGTCGACGGTCAGGTGTTCAGCGGCGATAACCGCCAGGCCGAGTTGCCAGGCTCCGGCGAGCAGACCGGTGGCTTCCAGCAACGGAACGGCAGCGGCGTGTAAGTGGGTCGGGTTGTCGCCGTGGTCGTCCAGCAGGGTTTGAACGGCCGTGCTCAGAGCCTGACGTTGTCTGGCCAGCGACTGGGCGGATTTGGCGGCCGAGGTTATGCCTTCCAACGGTAACAGCTCTGTTTGAATGTCTGTTAGCCAAGCTTGAAAACACTTGCCACCGTCGCGCTGTATTTTTCGGAAAAGAAAATCCTGCGCCTGAATACCGGTAGTGCCTTCGTAAATCGTGGATATTTTCAAATCGCGGTAGAACTGAGCCACACCGGTTTCTTCAATATACCCCATGCCACCGAATATCTGGATCGCATCCGCCGCCAGACGATTCGCCACCTCCGTCGACCATGCCTTGAATATCGGAGTCAACAGGTCGACCCGCTGTTGGGCAGTTGATTGGTTCGGGTGCATATTCTGGCGGGCGCAGTCGAGTTGAAAACCCAAGTGTATGGCCAACAGACGTGACGCGAATGTTTGACTGCGCATCCGCAACAGCAAGCGTTTTATATCGGGGTGTTCGACCAATGCCACCGGGCCTTTTCCGGTTTCCGGGTGACGCCCCTGGCTGCGTTCTTTCGCCCAGGCGAGTGCATTCTGATAAGCGCGCTCGATGACGGCCACGCCCTGCAGACCGACACTGAGGCGGGCTTCGTTCATCATCACAAACATGATCGCCAGCCCCTGACCCGGCTCTCCGACCAGCTCACCCCAGGCACCTGATTCTTGCCCGAAGCTCAACGAACAGGTCGGGCTGCCGTGCAGGCCGAGTTTGTGCTCGATGCCCGTACAATGAACGTCGTTGCGTTCGTCGGGTCGGTCCAGTCGGTGGCTGGGGACCGCGAACAGGGAAATGCCCCGGCTGCCTTCCGCTGCGTCGGGCAGGCGTGCGAGCACCATGTGCAGGCGATGTTCTGTCAGGTCGTGCTCACCATAGGTGATGAACAGTTTCTGGCCGAACAGACGGTAGCCGCCTTCGTCATCCGGCACGGCGCGGGTTTTCAACTGACCCAAATCGGACCCGGCAGCGGGTTCGGTCAGGGCCATGGTGGCGGTCCAGTCACCGCTGATAAGTTTGGGTACATAACGGTCGATAAGAGTTTGGTTGCCACTGGCCATTAAGGCTTCCACCGCGCCTTCGGTCAGCGGCTGTATCATGCTGAACGCCAGATTGGCGCCCTGCCAGAATTCGGTGACGAGCGTCGACAGGGTTTTGGGCAGCCCCTGCCCACCCCATTGTTCCGGCAGGCAGAGGCCGGTCCAACCGGCCTCGCGGAATAGTCGATAGGCTTCGGACCATCCCTCGGGTGTGGTGACCCGGCCTTGATCGTACTGGCACCCCGTTCGGTCGCCGGTGGCGTTCAACGGCGCGAGTTCCTGTTCCGCGAAGCGGGCAGCTTCGTGGAGAATGGCGTTGACCAGATCGTCGTCGAGCGGTTCGAACGCGGCCAGCGTCGCCAGCCGTTCGTCGCCGATCACCCGGTTCAGAATAAAGGCGACGTCTTGCAGGGGCGCGCGATAGTCGGTCATAACGCTCTCCTAGCGCGGCGCCATGCGCAGGGCGCCGTCGAGGCGGATCACCTCGCCGTTGAGCATGGGGTTTTCGAGAATGTGCAGCGCCAGGCGCGCATATTCATCCGGTTCCCCCAGCCGGGCCGGAAAGGGGACCGACTCGCCCAGGGATTTTTGCACCGAGTCCGGCAGTACCGCCATCATCGGGGTGCGGAACAGCCCCGGTGCGATGGTCATGACACGAATGCCAAAGGCGGAGAGTTCGCGCGCCAATGGCAGTGTCATGCTGACGATCCCCCCCTTGGAAGCGGCGTAGGCGGCCTGCCCGATTTGCCCGTCGTAAGCCGCGACGGAGGCGGTGTTGATGATCACGCCCTGCTCCAACTGAGCATTGGGCGGGCTGTGCTGCATCGCTTCCGCCGCAAGGCGGATCACATTGAAGGTGCCGATCAGGTTCACCTGAATGGCCTGCTGAAAATCCTCTAAACGATGCACACCCTCGCGCCCCAGCACTCGGGCGGCACCGGGAATACCGGCACAGTTGATCAGGGCGTTGAGCGGCCCGAAGTGAGTGGTTACTGCGTCGATAGCCGCCCTGACGGCGGCTTCGTCGGTGATGTCGGTTTTCACGAAACGGGCGTTGTCGCCCAGTTCGGCCGCCAGCGCCTCCCCCTGGGAGGTGTTCACATCCGCCAGCACCACGCGCGCGCCAGCCCGTACAAGATGACGGGCTACGGCTTCACCCAGGCCGGAAGCGGCACCGGTGACGAGGGCGTTCAGACTGCTCAATTCCATGATTCACCGCCCTCTCAGTTCGCGTTTTCCAACAGAACGGCGACACCCTGGCCTCCTCCGGCACAAGCCGAGGAGATACCAAACTGCTCGCCGCTCTGTTTCAGTTGGCGCGCCACCGTGTGGGTGAGACGCACGCCGGAAACGGCGAGTGGGTGCCCATAGGCAATGGAGCCGCCATGAACGTTCACCCGATCCCGGTCCAGCCCCAGTTCGCGCTCGCAGGCGATGTATTGGGCGGCAAACGCCTCATTGATTTCGAACCGGGCGATGTCGTCCAGCGCCACGGATTGGTCGGCCAACAGGCTGCTGATCGCCGGGGCCGGGCCAATGCCCATGATCTCCGGCGGAACACCGACCACCGAACCACCCACGATGCGGGCCAGAGGCTGCAAGCCGTGCGCGCGGACGTAATCGCCCGAGGCCACCAGCACAGCAGCGGCGCCATCCACGATCCCGGATGAGTTGCCGCCGGTCTGCACCCCACCAAAGGCCGGGCGCAGTTTGGCCAGCACCTCGACCGGGCTGTGGCGAACGTGGCCGTCCTGGTCGAAGGATTGGGCTTTGTCCGCCAGTTTAAGACTGCGGTCGTGGTAGCCGTCCAGCGACCAGGTGGCATTCTCGACCGGCACGACTTCGCCATCGAAATACCCCGTCTCCCAGGCCATCTCGGCGCAGGCGAAGCTGCGCGCGGCGAATTCATCGGCCTCTTCACGGCTGATGCCATAACGCTCGGCCAGGTTCTCCGCCGTGCCGCCCATGGTGCAGCCCGGTGCGGTATCGATGGTGGCCTCCCAGAGGAAATCGCGAAAGTCGACCTGCCCCATGCGGAACCCGCTGCGGTGGCTGTACGACGCCACCGGATTGCGGGACATGGATTCGGCGCCGGTGCACAGCACCACCTGGGCCCGGCCCAGCTTGATCTGGTCCGCCGCCGTCAGAATGGTTTCGAAACCGGTGCCGCACAAACGGTGCACCAGCAAGGCGGGTACCGACTGGCGCACACCGGAATAAAGCCCGATGTGACGCGGCAGCAGATAAGCATCGAAACTCGACTGTGCAACATTGCCCGCGATCACAGCGTTTACGTCATCCGCAGGGATGCCGCTAGCGTCGAATAGCGCCCGGGTGGCATAAATACCAAGGTCGGTGGGCGATACATCACGCAACACACCGCAATAGTCGGCAAAGGGGGTGCGGCGGCCATCGACCAGCCAGATATCGTCGTAACGGGACAGCAGCGCACTGCGTTCGGAATCCTGATAAGCGGTCATGAGGTCTTCTTCCTATTCAGAAACTGGCCAATGCGGGCCTGAACGTCCGGGTGGGTCTGGGTCATACCCGCCACCAGAGATTCGGTGAACAAACCATCGTCCATCGACATGCTTTCGATTCGGCTGACGGCCGTCACCATGGCCCAGTTCGACAACGGAGAATTTTGCGCGATGGTGCGCGCCAGCTCCCAGGCCTTCGCCTCACCTTCGCCTTCGCCGACGCGGTAATGCGCCAGGCCCAGACGCTCCCCTTCGGTGGCATCCAGAGTACGACCAGTCAGCATCATTTCCGTCATGCGGCCGCCGCCAATGATGTTCGCGACCCTCACCGAAGCACCGCCGCCAACGAAAATGCCATGGCGACCCTCCGGTAGACGAAAGTAAGTGGTCGCTTCCGCCACACGCACATGGGCACAGGCCGCCAATTCCAGGCCTCCGCCAATCACAGCGCCCTTCAACACCGCCACCACCGGCACACCCGCCTGATGAATTTTGCCGAACACCCGATGCCAAAGACGTGAATGCCGCACCACCTCGAACGGCTCACGGGCCTGATGCTCGGCGAGATCGAGACCGGCGCAGAAGTTATCGCCTTCACCGGTCAGCAGCACCACACGAACGGCCTCGTCCATCGGGTCGAACAGTGCTTCCAGTTGCAACAGCAGCTCGTCGTTAATGGCATTGTGTTTATCGGGCCGGTTAAGCCGGATGTGGGCAACTCCGTCAGTTATGTCCAGTGCTACCATCGCGGTCGTGTTCATAGTCGGGCCTGCGGCAATCGGTTTGATTGGGTTCATTTCAAGCTAGCTCATTTTTGTTGCACTTGTAAACATTTTATTTTTTAAACAATTATTCACACCAGCTGATGCAAAATAAAAACCCTTTAGAAATCAATAGGATAAAAAAGGTAAATCACCTAGATTCCTGTCGTATCACCAGTCCTGAGAACAGCACATTCAGAAATTTTGTTGTTAACTTAAACAATCTGTGACATAAACTAGATGCGCTGACGGTCATTGACCCAGCTACGTCGCGACAGGATCAAGCAACCCGGCCAACTCGACCGGGAACAACAACAAGTCCAATAAAACGAGGATTGAGCGATGCTTAGAAAGACCTTGTTAAAGACCCTACCCCTGGTGCTGGCCACGGCCACCCTGCTGGGTCAACCCGCGTTCGCAAAAGAGCTCCGCCTGGCCCCCGGCACGCCTCCGGCGCACCCAGGCCATACCCCGCTGTTCACCTCTTTCCAGGCTGAACTCGACCAACGCTCCAACGGCGACCTCACCGGCCGCATTCTGGGCACCGAAGTGGCCAACCTGGGTAACATGAGAACCGCGATTCGCAGCGGCCTGGCCGACGCCGGCATGTTCCTGCCCGCCTACTTCCCGGCGGACCTGCCGGAAATCAACCTGGTCGGCAATCTGTCGTTCATGGGAACCAATTCCCAGGCAATGGGCGCGGCCATGACGGAATACATCGTCACCTGCGGCGACTGCCAGAAAGAGTTGGAGCAACTGGGTGTGGTCTACACCAGCAGCCACTCGTCGGATCTGTATCAACTGCTGACCACCAAACCAGTACGCACGCTGGACGATCTGAAGGGCCTACGCCTGCGTGCCGGTGGTCCCCAGTTTTCCCGCTGGGCGGATTCGGTCGGGGCGACTGGCTCGAATGTCTCGGTGGGCGAACAGTTCGAGGCCATTTCCCAGGGCGTGCTGGACGGCACCATCGCCTCCACGGCAGACTTGATCTCTTTCCGTCTGGACGATGTGGTGAAATACGTCACCACCCTGAAACTCGGCACGTACCATTCCACCATCTCCCACGCCATTGGCCGTAAAACCTGGGCCGGTTTGAGCGAAGACCAACGCCGCACCCTGGCGGAAACCTCATCCTATTCAAGCGCCCTGGCCACCCAACGCTGGGCACACGAGATGCCGAGCCAGGCCGAAGCGGCCGCCACGGAAAGCGGCATCGAGTTCCTGGAACCCGACCAGGCCCTGGTCGAGGCGACAACTCAATTCGCCGCCGATGACCTCGACACTGTGATCAGCGAAGCCGAGTCCCGCTATGGCTTAAGCGACGTCGCCGCCAAAATCGAACGCTTCCAGTCCTTGGTGGACAAGTGGACCGCCTATGCCGACTCTGTCGACAACGATCCCGCTGCCATTGCCGATGAGGTGAATCGCCAGGTCTGGAGCCAGGTCGACTTCTCCAGCTACGGGATATGAGTCTGTGGTTCAGGGTGGTGCCTTTCGCTCCCTTTGCTGAGGGGGCTTCTGTGGCTGGAACCCGTGCCGGACACCGGGGGTGTTCCCTCCAGGGGCCGCTGTGAACCCGTATATGGTCCCCTCCCCGTTTGCAAGGCCGCGGTTCTCAAAGTCAGGGACAGGTT